>DATFOS010000148.1:0-43831 GCA_035265325.1 Acidimicrobiales bacterium | reverse complement strand
TGCTCGGCACGAACGGCGCCGGCAAGTCGACCCTGCTCAACGCCATCTCCGGGCTGGCGCCACCGACGGCCGGCCGCGTCCTCGTCGGGGGTGACGACCTCACCGGACGTCCGGCCCACGTCGTGGCCGCCCACGGAGTCGCCCAGATGCCGGGCGGCAAGGGCACGTTCCACACGCTGACAGTGGCCGAGAACATGCGGGTCGCCAGCTGGCTGCGTCGCGGCGACCGGGACGGCCTCGCCGCCGACGTCGACCGGCTGCAGAAGCTGTTCCCGTTGCTGCGGGAGCGCGCCTCGCAGCCGGCGGGGAGCTTGTCCGGTGGCCAGCAGCAGATGCTGGCCCTGGCCATGTCGGTGCTGACCAAGCCGCGCCTGCTGATGATCGACGAGCTGTCCCTCGGGTTGGCGCCGGTGGTCGTGGGTGACCTGCTGCAGTTCGTCGCCGAGCTGCGGGCCGACGGCACGACGTTCGTGATCGTCGAGCAGTCGGTCAACGTGGCGCTCGAGGCGGCCGACCGGGCGGTGTTCCTGGAACGGGGTCAGGTCCTCTTCACCGGACCGGCCGCCGACCTCCTCGACCGCCCCGACCTCCTGCGCTCGGTCTTCCTCGGCGCCATCACGCCGGCGGCCACCGGAACATCGGTCGCCTCGCCGTCGGCGACGTCGGCGCCGTCGTCCGGGAAACCGGGGACCCCGGCTGCGGCGGCAGGCGTTCCTGGCGTGCCTTCCCGGGCCCGGCCCAACGACTTCGCCGCTGCCAACTCCGCGACGGCCGGCGTCGCGCGTGGCGCCGGCGGCTCGAACGCGGCGTCCTTCACGTCGTCGGCCCGGGGGGGCGCTTGCGGTGGCACGGCTGCGGCGGCCGGCCCGGCCATCCACGGGGCCGAGCGCGCCGTGATGGCCCGCGGCGGCGGGGCGGGTGGCCCAGCCGAGGGGACCGGCGTGCTCGAGGTCCACGGGCTGTCGGTGGCGTTCGGCGGGGTGCACGCCGTGGAGGACGTGTTCTTCGACGTGGCCTCCGGCGAGGTGGTCGGCGTGATCGGGCCGAACGGCGCGGGGAAGACCACGCTGTTCGACCTGCTCAGTGGCTTCGTCCCGCCGAGCGCCGGCCGGGTCGTCCTGGCGGGGCGCGATGTCACGACGCTCAACGCCTCCGACCGCGCCCGCAGAGGGCTCGGCCGCTCGTTCCAGGACGCCCGCCTTTTCGCGTCGATGACCGTCGAGGAGGCGATCGCCGTCGCCCTCGAACGGTGGACCCGGGCCGGTGACCCGCTGTCCGCCGCCTTGCACCTGCCCAACGCCGTCGACGACGAGCACCGGGTAAGGCGCCGGGTCGACCAGCTCGTCGGCCTGCTCGGGCTGGAGCGGTTCCGGTCCCTGTTCGTCGGCGAGCTCTCGACCGGCACCCGCCGCATCGTCGACCTCGCCTGCCTGCTCGCCCATCGGCCCCGGGTCGTCCTGCTCGACGAGCCGGCGTCCGGGATCGCCCAGCGGGAAGTCGAGCAGCTGGCACCGCTGATCCGCCGAATCCGTGACGAGACGGGTGCCAGCCTCCTCGTCGTCGAGCACGACATCCCGCTGGTGGAGCAGGTCGCGGACCGGGTCGTGGCCATGGACCAGGGCCGCGTCGTCGCCGTCGGGCCGCCCGCCGCCGTGCTGTCCGACCCCGCCGTGCTCCGGTCGTACGTGGGCGAGGACCACGCCGCCATCCGCCGTTCGGGGACCAGGGCCGAGGCTCGTCCCCGTTCCGAGACCCGAGGTTGAGCATGCAGCCCGTCGACGACCAGGAACCCGACCGGCCGAGCGCCCTGCGGCGCTACGGGCCCCTCGCCGCCGTCCTGTTGGTGCTGGCCATCGTGGCCGGCGTCTCGGTCGTCACCAGCGGGAGCGACGAGGGCGACGACTCCACCGACGCCGGTGTGGCGGCCCCGGCCGGCGACCTTCCCGAGGGCGTCGTCACCTGGTCGATGGCGCAGGAGCAGGGCCTCGACGTCACGTTCCCCGACACCTGTGACACCGAGTCGGGCATGGTGGCGATCCCCTTCTACTTCCGGACGGAGTGCCTGGCCGACGTCGAGGGCGACAACGGCGGCGAGACCGCGGCGGGCATCACCGAGGACACGATCCGGGTCGTCGCGTGGCTACCCAACGAGGACGACCCCATCTTCGGCATCGTCCGCCAGGCCCTGGGCGTCGACGACTCGATCGAGGACATCCGCCAGACGTACGAGAACCTGGTCGAGATCTTCCAGCGCTACTACCAGACCTACGGCCGCACGGTGGACCTCCAGTTCGTCGAGGCGTCCGGCACGATGCTCGACCCCGTGGCGGCGCGAGCCGACGCTCTCGCCGCCGCCGAGATGGACCCGTTCGCCGTGCTCGGCGGGCCCCTCCTCGCCAGCACGTGGACAGAGGAGCTGCACGCCCGCGGCATCACATGCCTCGCCTGCCCGGGCATCTCGGACCCCGAGCCGTACGCCTTCGGCCTGCTGCCCAGCACGTCTCAGCTGCGGGAACACGTCGTGTCGTACCTGTCCGCGAAGCTCGCCGGCCGGCCCGCCGAGTTCGCCGGCGAGGACCTGCAGGGCGAGGACCGGGTCTTCGGCCTGCTCTACCTGGCCCAGTCCGACTCGAACGAGGCCAGCGCCGAGCGCATGGTCGACAGCCTGGAGGAGGAGGGCGTCGACGTCGCCGAGAGCGTGACGTTCCCGCTCGACCCCGGCCGGGCGCAGGAGCTGGCGGCGAGCGCGATCGCCCGGTTCCAGGAGGCCGGTGTCACCACCGTCATCGTCCGGGCCGACCCGATCACACTGCCGGCGTTCACGAACGAGGCCACCGAGCAGGGCTTCTTCCCGGAGTGGTTCCTCGGCGGCTTCCAGTTCACCGACACGAGCACGTTCGCCCGGGGGTTCGACCAGCAGCAGTGGGCGCACGCCTTCGGCATCAGCTTCCTGCCGCCGCTGGCCCGGCCGGAGATCACGCCGGCCTACGAGCTGTACGAGTGGTACTTCGGCGAGGCCCCGCCGGCCGACAACGCGTTGATCCTCATCTACCCGCAGGTGGCGCTGCTGTTCACCGGTATCGGCTTCGGCGGGCCCGAGCTGACGCACGAGTCGCTGCGGGACGGCCTGTTCGCCTTCCCGCCCACGCCCCAGGGCCTGACCCAGCCGTCGCTCGACTACGGCACGACGGTTTGGGACGAGGACGACTACGCCGGCATCGACGACATGGTCGAGCTGTGGTGGGACCCCGAGGCCACCGGCCCCGACGAGACCGGGCAGGAGGGCCAGGGCCTCTACCGCTATGTCGACGGCGGGCAGCGCTACCTGCCAAACGATTACACGGACGAGCTGCGGGCCTTCGACCCCGAGGGCGCCATCACCGAGATCACCGACCCGCCCGAGGCCGAGGTCCCGCCGGACTACCCGTCGCCGGCCGGCAGCTGACCCGACCGACGCCCGTCGGGCCCCGTCCACCCCGTCCGCCCCGCCGTCATCGGCCGGGCGGGGCCTGTGGCCTCGGTACCCTGTCCGGTCATGGAGAACGGGGCCGGCCGGCGTTACGTCGTGCGCACCTACGGGTGCCAGATGAACGAGCACGACTCCGAACGCATCGCCGGGCTCCTCGAGGCCGACGGGTACAGCCGGGCGGACGACGTCGAGGACGCCGACGTCGTCGTGCTCAACACGTGCTGCATCCGCGAAAACGCCGACAACAAGCTCTACGGCCACCTCGGCCACCTCAAGTCGCTGAAGGCCCGTAACCCCGGGCTCCAGGTCGTGGTCGGCGGGTGCCTGGCGCAGAAGGACCGCGCCGTCATCGTCGAGCGGGCGCCGCACGTCGACGTCGTCTTCGGCACGCACAACGTGCACCGGGCCGTCGACCTGCTCGACGAGGCCCGGGCCGCCGGTCGGCCGATCGTCGAGGTGCTGGAGGAGACTGTCGCGGACGACCACGAGGCGTTCGCCAGCGCCCTGCCGGCCCGGCGCGAGCTGCCCTACGCCGGCTGGGTCACGATCCAGATCGGGTGCGACAACTCGTGCGCCTTCTGCATCGTCCCGGCGGTGCGGGGCCCGGAGATCAGCCGGTCGTTCGACGACATCGTCGCCGAGGTACGGGCGCTTGCCGCCGACGGGGTGTCCGAGGTGACGCTCCTCGGCCAGAACGTCAACAGCTACGGCCGCGACCTGGCCCTGGCCCGCCGCCGGGCGGGCGACGACGTGAAGGTCCGCCCGATGTTCGCCGACCTGCTGCGCGAGGTGGGGGCGATCGACGGCATCCGTCGGGTCCGCTACACGAGCCCGCACCCCAAGGACCTGCGGCCCGAGACGATCGAGGCCATGGCCACGACGCCGGCGGTGTGCGAGCACCTCCACCTGCCGCTCCAGGCCGGCAGCGACCGCGTCCTTGCCGCCATGCACCGGGGCTACACGGCCGAGCGCTACCTCGAGCGGCTCGCCGCCGCCCGGGCCGCCATCCCCGGCCTCGCCGTCACCACCGACATCATCGTCGGCTTCCCCGGCGAGACCGACGACGACTTCGAACACACGCTCGAGGTGGTCGCCGAGGCTGCGTACGACAGCGCGTACACGTTCATCTACAGCCCACGGCCGGGCACGGAGGCCGCGGAGCGGACCGACGAGTTCGTGCCCGCCGAGGTCACGGCCGAGCGCTTCGAGCGCCTGCGGGTGGTGGTCGAGCGCTCGGCGCTGGCCCGCCACCGGGCCCGGGTCGGCGTGGTCGAGGAGGTGCTGGTCGAGGGGCCGTCCCGGAAGGACCCAACCGTCACGACCGGACGCACCCGCCAGAACAAGCTGGTCCACTTCCGTGCCGACACGCCGCTGCGCCCGGGCACCTACGCCGAGGCCCGGGTGACAGCCGCCGCCCCGCACCACCTCACGGGCGAGCTGGTGGGCGTGACGGTCGCGGCCCGCCATCGCACCCGGATCCCGGTCGCCTCGGCCTGACGCCGGCGACGGCCCTGCTGGCTGCCGCCGACGCCGGACCGGCGCTCAGGTGAGCGAGTCGAGGAGGGACGGCGGGCCGGTGCGGACGTACCACTCCCAGCCGTAGACGTCGGCGAAGTGTTCCGGCGGGAGCTGAAGGGCCGATGTGGAGTCCGGGATCTGGCTGGCGTGGGCGGCCATGGCGGCCCGCTTCGTGGTGAGCCACGGGCGGACGTCGATCGTGGTGGTGACCTCCGCGGTGGCGACCCCGATGTGGGAGCGGACGAGCCCGAGGTCGCCTGTCAGCGCCGCCTCCTCGATCAGGTGGGTCTCCACGAAGTGGAGGTGCTCGCGGTCGACCGTGGCGTCGTAGACGGTGGCGATGCCCGCCAGCTCGGCGGCCCGCCGGGTCACCCGATGGACCTGGACGTGGTCCGGGTGCCCGTACATGCCGCCGGCGTCGTAGCCGACGACCGCCGCCGGTCGTTCCTCCTCGAACACCGCGGCGATCGTCTTGGCGGACAGCTCCACGTCGGTGGAACAGAACGACGCGGGAGCGTCGTTCGCCGGGTCGCCGGCCATGCCCGAGTCGTGGTGGTCGAGATGCACGAGCCGGGACACCCTGAGTAGGCCGGCAGCCGCCAGGGTCTCGTGACGGCGCTGCGCGCCGAGGGCGTGGGCGTCGACGGCGTCGGGCGTGGTGAAGCCCAACTCGCCGCCGGTGCACACCACGAGCACGACCCGGCACCCGTCCTCGGCGAGGCGGGCCATCGTCCCGCCGGTGAAGATGGCCTCGTCGTCGGGGTGGGCGTGCACGAAGACGACCGCCCGGGACGGCGCGGCGGGTGATTGTGCGTGCCCGTCGTTGGACCCGGTCACCCCTCCATGCTGCCTCCTCGGCACAGTTGTCGGGACCGTGCGCCCACCTCCGCCGTGGCGGTGCGGCGGCGACCAGGTCAGCTGTGCCCGGCCGGTGGTCTCGGCCGCTCGGGCGTCGCCGGTACCGTGCGCCTCGTGGACCCCGACGGCCGCTTCGACGCCACGGACAGCTCGGTCGCTGCTACGGCCGACGCCCCGGACGCGGCCGGCACCGCCCCGGCGATCGTTCCGGACGCGACCGAGGCGGTCACGGCCCCGTGCGACGCGCGGATCGCCGCCTCCGGCGGGTCGTGGGGAGCCGGTGCGGACCTCCGGGCGCCGAACCAGCCCGCTCGTGGGGAGGAATGGGCTGCGCCGGGCGCCGAGAAGCCTCCGCCGCCGCGACATGCGGCGCTGGTCGGGGCGACGGCGTCGGGCAAGTCGGCGCTGGCCCTGGCCGTCGCGCGGCGGGACCCGACGATCGAGCTGGTGTCGGTGGACTCGATGCAGGTGTACCGGCGGATGGACATCGGCACGGCGAAGCCCACCCCCGCCGAGCAGGCGGAGGTGCCGCACCACCTCGTCGACCTCGTGGAGCCCTGGGAGGACTACACGGTCGCGGACTTCCAGCGGGCGTTCCGCGACGTGATGGCCGACATCGAGGCCCGGGGCCACCGCGCCCTGCTCGTCGGCGGGACCGGCCTCCACTTCAGGGCGCTGGTCGACGACCTCGAGATCCCCGGGCAGTTCCCCGAGGCCCGGGCCGCGGTGGAGGCCGAGCCGGACACGGCGGCGCTGCACGCCCGCCTGCGTGCGCTGGACCCCGTCGCCGCCGGGCGGATGGAGCCGACCAACCGTCGCCGGGTGGTCCGTGCCCTCGAGGTGACCGTCGGCAGCGGCCGCCCGTTCTCGTCCTACGGCCCGGGGCTCGAGGCCTACCCGCCCACGCCGTTCCGGCTGGTGGGCGTGGGGTTGCCGGACGCCGTGATCGACACTCGCATCGCCCGCCGGTACGACGAGCAGATGGCGGCCGGGTTCCTCGACGAGTGCCGTCGCCTGCTCGCGGACCCGCGCGGCGTTTCCCGCACGGCGGGCCAGGCGCTCGGGTACAAGGAGCTCTTCGCTCACGTGGCCGGCGAATTGCCGCTCGACGAGGCCCTCGACCTGGCCGTTCGCCGAACCCGGCGCTTCGCCCGCCGCCAGCGCTCATGGTTCGCCCGGGACCCCCGCATCACCTGGCTGTGGGCGGAGGCGCCGGACGACGTGGTGGGCTCCCTGGCCGAACTGCTCGGCGTGGGCTGAGCACTGCGCCCCCGGGGCGGCCTGAACCCGGACCGTCACGGCGGCGCCCGCCTGGCACACTGACGGAGCCATGCGCCTCACGAAGCACCACGGTCTGGGCAACGACTTCCTGGTCCTCCTCGACGCCGACGGCTCGCAGGCCGTCTCGCCGGCCACGGCGCGCGCCCTGTGCGACCGGCGGACCGGGGTCGGTGCCGACGGCCTGCTGCGGGCCGTCGCACCCGCGGCCGGGAGCGACGCCGTGGCGACGATGCAGCTGTTCAACGCGGACGGCTCATTCGCCGAGATGAGCGGGAACGGCATCCGGTGCCTGGCCCAAGCCCTGCTACGTGCGGGGTGGGCGGCGGGGCCCGAGGTCCCGATCGACACCGCCGCCGGTCGCCGCACGGTCACCGCCCACGAGCCCATCGGCGGCCCGGTTCAGGAGTCGTCGGTCGCCATGGGTGCCGCCCGCCTGCTCGGTGGTGCCCCGGAGTGGGCCGGTGGAGCTGTGGCCGACGCCATGCTCGTCGACATGGGCAACCCGCACCTGGTCCTGCGGCTGGGCTCCGGCCGGGGCGACGCCGCCCGGCTCGACACGCCGGCCGTATCGCTGGTCGAGGTAGGGGAGCGGGCCAACGCCAAGATCCCCGGCGGCGCCAACGTTCACCTGCTGACGGTCGAGTCCGTCGGCATCGCCATCCGCACCTACGAGCGTGGCGTCGGCCCGACGCTCGCCTGCGGGACCGGGGCCTGTGCCGCGGCAGCGGCGGCCCACGAGTGGGGCCTCGTCGGCCCCGAGACCGTCGTCCACATGCCCGGCGGCGCCGCCACGGTGACGCTCGGCGACACCGTGACGCTGCGGGGGCCGGCCGCCTTCGTCGCCACCGTCGAGGTCGACCTGCCCCGTTCATGACCAACGCGCCGACGAACGCGGTGGTCAGCGGGAACCACCAGGGAGCATCACGCCCGTGTCACTGATCGAACGGTCCGTCCGGGAGAAGATCGTCCTCGTGGGGGTGACGATCCCCCCGGACACGGCCGAGGAGACCGAGGCGTCGCTCGACGAGCTGGCGCTGCTGGTCGACACCGCCGGAGCCGACGAGGTCGCCCGGGTGACCCAGCGCCGCCAGGCCCCCGACCCGCCCACCTACGTGGGCAAGGGCAAGGCCGAGGAGTTGCGCGAGGTCGCCGTGTCGACCGACTGCGACACGGTCGTGTTCGACAACGAGCTGACGCCGGCGCAGCAGTTCAACCTCGAGAAGATGCTGGGCCGGACGGCGATCGACCGCACCGCCGTGATCCTCGACATCTTCGCCCAGAACGCCCACAGCCAGGAGGGCAAGGCCCAGGTCGAACTGGCCCTCCTGCGTTACCGGCTGCCGCGCCTGCGGGGTCGGGGCAAGGCACTGTCGCAGCAGGCTGGTGGCATGTCCGCAGCGGGCGGCGCCCGCATCGGGACCCGTGGCCCCGGCGAGACGCAGCTGGAGGTCGACCGGCGGCGCCTGGTCCGCCGCATCCACCGGCTCGAGGCGGAGCTGCGCGAGATCGACCAACACCGGGCGACCCAACGCAAGGCGCAGAAGACCGGTGCGCTGCACCGGGCCGTCATCGTCGGGTACACGAACGCCGGCAAGTCGACGCTGCTGAACCAGCTCACCGATGCCGGCGTCCTCGTGGAGGACCGCCTGTTCGCCACGCTCGACGCCACCACGCGGCGCCTGCAGCTGCCCGGGGGCGAGTCGGTGCTCATGACCGACACGGTCGGCTTCATCCGAAAGCTGCCGCACCAGCTGGTGGAGGCGTTCCGCTCAACGCTCGACGTGGCGGTCGACGCCAACCTGCTCGTCCACGTCGTGGACGCCTCAGCGCACGACCCGGCGGCCAACATCCGGGCGGTGCGCGAGGTGCTGCACGAGATCGGCGCCGGCGACGTGCCGGAGGTCCTCGCCTTCAACAAGGCCGACCTGGCCCCCGAGGCCGCCGCCCGCCTGGCCGAGCGGGAGGAGGGCTCGGTCGCCTTCAGCGCGGTCACCGGTCAGGGTGTGGACGCCCTCCTCGAGACGGTCGCCGGGCGCCTCCGGGCGCTCACCCGGGTGATCGACCTTGTGATCCCATACGACCGGGGTGACCTCATCGCCGCCGCCCACCGCTCGGGCGAGGTGCTGGAAGAGTCCCCGGGTGAGGGCGGCATGCGGCTCCGGGGGCGTTTCGACGAGGCGTCGATGGCCCGGTTCACCGAGTACGTGGTGTCCTGACGTCGGCATGGTCGTGACGTCGGCGGCGCGCCGCCATGGCGGGCGGTGTCCTCGCCGGCGCCGGACGTGGCGCGGGTGGGCGTGCGATCCTGGGCCGCCCGGCCGATGGCGTCCGGGAGCGGAGGTGCAGCGGTGCGGTGGAGGCGTGGGATGAGTGGCGACGTGGGTGACGTGGGCGGGACCGAGGCGGGCGGCTTCGAGCCGCCGCCGTACCCCTACGACCGGCTGTCCGACCTGCGGAAGCTGGCCGACGAGCTGCCCGGCGGCTGCGTCGACCTCTCGATCGGGACGCCGTGCGACCCGCCGCCGCCGGCCGTCGTCGAGGCCCTGGCCCGCTCGGGGACGGAGCGGGGCTACCCGACTTCGGTGGGATCCCCCGACTACCGCGAGGCGGCTGCGGGCTGGCTGGAGCGGCGTTTCGGGGTGTCGATCTCGCCCGCCCAAGTGGCGGCCTGCATCGGGACGAAGGAGCTGGTCGCCGGCATGCCCCAGTGGCTGCGCCTGCGAGCGCCCTCCCGCGACACCGTCCTCTACCCGGCGATCAGCTACCCGACGTACGCCATGGGCGCCACGCTCGCCGGGTGCCGGGCCGTGCCCTACACGACGCTCGAGGACATCGAGCAGGACGACGCCGCCCGGGCCCTGTGCCTGTGGGTCAACTCGCCGGCCAACCCCAGCGGCGAGTTGGACGACCTTCCGGCGGCGGCCGCCTGGGGTCGGGCCCGCGGCGTGCCGGTGCTCTCGGACGAGTGCTACATCGAGCTCACGTGGGATGGCCGGGGGCGGACCATCCTGGCCGAGGGAAGCGACGGCGTCTTGGCGCTGCACTCGCTGTCGAAGCGGTCGAACCTCGCCGGCGCCCGGGCCGGCTTCTACGCCGGCGACGCCGCTCTCGTGCGGTACCTCTCGGAGGTACGCAAGCACGCCGGCTTCATGGTGCCCGGGCCGGTGCAGGCTGCCGGCGCAGTGGCCTTCGCCGACAACTTCCACGTCGATGCCCAGCGCAACACCTACCTGCGGCGGCTCGACGCCATGGTCGACGCCCTGGCTCGCATCGGCGTGCCGGCGCACCGGCCGCCGGGGACCTTCTACCTGTGGGTGGCGGCGCCGGGAGGCGACGCCTGGGACCTGGCCCGGCGGCTGGCGGCGGAGGGCGGTGCGCTCGTGTCCCCCGGCGAGTTCTACGGCCCGACGGCGTCGGACCACGTTCGCATCGCCGTCGTCGCCCCGGACGACCGCATCGCCCTGGTCGCCGACCGCCTGTCGACCTCGGCCCGCTGACGTGCGAGCCGGCACGACGCCGGGGGTCGACGGGCGGGGACGGCCGGGGGCGTGCCGCCATCCCGGCACCACCGGCCACCGGGCAGAGTAGGGCACCATGCAGCCGGGATCGTTCGCCCCGCCGCCGCCCGTCCTCCCCTCCGACGACTACGGGCCCTCGAAGTGGTGGTTCCTCGTCGCCGGGCTCGTGGCCGTCGGAGGCATCGCCCTCGCCATCTTGATCTTCGTGGTCGGCCTGATGAACTTCTTCGACCGGATCGAGGGGTTCCAGCGGGTCGACGTGCCCGGCACGGCCCAGGTAGAGCTGGGGACGGGCGGTTACTCCGTGTACCACGAGTACTCGGGCGCCTCGTCCGACATCGGCATCGGGTTCGTCGGCATGCCGGCGGTGACGATCACGAGCCCGTCAGGCGACGAGGTCGACCTCCGCCCCTACACGACCAACGTCACCTACTCGGGCTCCGGCTATGAGGGCGAGGGCATCCTCACGTTCGATGCCGACGAGGCCGGGACGTACGTGGTCGAGGCCTCCGGCGAGCCCGGGTCGGAGGTGGCGATCGGCCGGGGCATCGGTGCTGGCATGGTCGGGACGGTCGTCGGGGCGTTCGTCGCCGGCGGCGTCGGGATCCTCGCCGGCCTCATCGTCGCCATCGTCGTGGGGGTGCGGCGCAGCCAGAACCGACGCAGCCGGATGGGCCCGTTCGGGCCGCCGGGGCCGCCGGGCGGTGGCTGGGGGCCCCAGTACCCGAGCTACGCGCCGCCGGGCCAGTACGGACCTCCCGGCCGGTACGGCCCCGGCTACGGCGCCCCGGGTGGGTACGGGCCGCCACCGGGCGGTTACCCGCCGGCCGGGCCGCCGCCGGGTGCCGGTTACCCGCCGGCCGGGCCGCCGCCTGGTCCTCGCTGAGCCGCTGCCGGCGGGGTGGCGTTCGCCTCGGCCGGACCGAGCGCTCCGGGGAACGACCGGTCCGTCCGCACGCCGGACAGGTCCCCCGGGTCGCGGCCGGCGATCACGGCCGACCGGGCTGACGATGAGGTGGGGCCCCCGGACGAGGCCGAGCTTCGCCGGGAGCATCGGCCGTCGTCGAGCGGCCGGCTGTTTCAGTCGTTCTCGTGGAGCTGGGTGTTGAGCTCCACGCCGCCGCCTGCGCGGGCGAGGACCTCGACGGCGCCGCTGGTGCTGTTCCGGCGGAACAGGAGGCCGTCGCGGCCACTGAGCTCGCCCGCCTTGGACACCGTGCCGTCGGGGAGCGTGACCCGCGTGCCGGCCGTGACGTAGAGGCCGGCCTCGACGACGCAGTCGTCGCCGAGCGAGATGCCGATGCCGCCGTTGGCGCCCACCAGGCACCGCTCGCCGATGCGGATGACCTCCTTGCCCCCGCCGGACAACGTCCCCATGACCGAGGCGCCGCCGCCCACGTCGGACCCGTCGCCGACGACCACCCCGGCGCTGATCCGGCCCTCGACCATCGACGTGCCCAGCGTGCCGGCGTTGAAGTTGACGAAGCCCTCGTGCATGACGGTCGTGCCGCTGGCGAGGTGGGCGCCGAGGCGCACCCGGTCGGCGTCGCCGACGCGGACGCCGACCGGCATCACGTAGTCGGTCATGCGGGGGAACTTGTCCACGCTCGTGACCTGGAACGGGACCCCGGCGACCTGGTGCGCCAGCCGCACCTCCTCGAGGCCCTCGACGGCGCACGGGCCGGCACTCGTCCACGCGACGTTGCTGAGGATGCCGAATTGGCCGTCGAGGTTCAGCCCGTGCGGCGCGACCAGGCGGTGGGACAGGAGGTGGAGGCGCAGATAGACGTCGTGGGCGTCGACCGGCGGGTCAAACAGGTCATCGAGGAACGTGGCGACGGCCACGCGCTCCACCCGCCGGAGCGGCTGCGGGCCGAGGGTGGCCGCCACGTCGATGCCCAGCTCCGACGACGCGACGTCCGCGTCGAGCCGGTGACCGCCGGCGGCGGCGGTACCGAGGCGGCTGCGCAGCGCCTCGCCAGCACCGGCCAGGCCGAGAGCCGGCCGGGGGTACCAGGTGTCGAGGATGCGGCCGTCGGGGGTCACCGTGGCCAGCCCGACGCCCCAGGCGCCGACGGGTCGTTCGCTCGTCTCGCTCACGGCCGCCCACCGTAGGCGGGCCCGACCGCCGGCGCGACACACTGCCGGGCCAGCGGACCGACCGCGGTGACAGGTCGCGATCCTGGCCTGGGCGAACCCGGACGCCACCGCGGCCACGGTCGCCGTAGCCTCGCCCCCGATGACGGACATGCTGGTGCGCACGGCCGAGCTGGTGGCAATCGCCTCGGTGAGCCACGAGGAGGAGGCGATCGCCGACCACGTGGCCGGCCGCCTGGCGGGCCGCCCGCACCTGGAGGTCGACCGCGTCGGCAACAACGTCGTGGCCCGGACGCAGATCGGTCGGCCGCAACGGCTCCTGGTGGCCGGGCACCTCGACACGGTCCCGCCCGACGGCAACGCCGAGGCCCGCATCGACGGCGACACCCTGTGGGGTGTCGGCTCGGCCGACATGAAGGGCGGCCTGGCCGTCATGCTCGACCTGGCCACCTCTTTGGCGGCGCCGGCCATCGACGTGACGTGGGTCTTCTACGCCGCCGAGGAGGTGGCCGCCCGGCACAACGGCTTGCGCCAGCTGTTCGCCGAGCGGCCCGACCTCGTCGTGGGCGACGCCGCCGTCCTCGGCGAGCCGACCGGCGGGCTGATCGAAGCAGGTTGTCAAGGAACGATGCGCGTGCGGGTCGAGCTCGTCGGCGCCCGCGCCCATACCGCCCGTCCGTGGATGGGGCGAAATGCGTTGCATCGGGCCGGCCACGTGCTGGCCGCCCTCGATGACTACGAGGCCCGTCGCCCGGTGATCGACGGGTGTGAGTTCCGGGAGGCGCTGCAGGCGGTGTTCGCCGAGGGGGGAGTGGCGGGCAACGTCGTACCCGACCGGGCGTCGATCACGCTCAATCATCGCTTCGCCCCGGACCGGACGAGCGACGAGGCGTTGGCGCACGTGCGCGACGTGGTGGCGCCCTACCTGGGCGAGGAGGACACGGTCGAGGTCGTCGACTTCGCGGCCGCGGCCGCCCCGGGCCTGACGCACCCGTTGCTCGCCTCGTTGCGGGACAGGCACGGGCTGGGCGTGAGAGCCAAGTTGGGGTGGACCGACGTGAGCCGGTTCGCGGCGGCCGGCATCCCGGCCGTCAACTTCGGGCCCGGCGACCCGACGCTCGCCCACACGAGGGACGAACACCTGGACCGGGCGTCACTGGAGCTGGTGCACGCCGCCCTCGGCGACCTGCTGCGCGGGGGAGTCGACGGGCGCTGATGGGAACGGCTCGGCGGGAGGCGCCCGTCGGCCGAGCACGAGCCGTCAGAGGCGCCGCATGACGGTCACGACACGCCCGTAGATACGGACATCCTCCGGATCGAACGGCATCGGGCCCAGCCTCGCGTTGGCCGGCATCAGCACGACCTGATTGCCGTTGGTGGTGAACGTCTTGACGGTGGCCTCGTCACCGGGGATGCCGGCCACGACGACCTCGCCGTCCTCCGCCGTGCGCTGCGAGCGGCAGACGACGTAGTCGCCGTCGAGGATGCCGGCCTCGATCATGGAGTCGCCCCGGACCCGCAGCATGAACAGTTCGCCTTCCCCCGTGAAGTCGGCGGGCAGCGGCAGCACCTCCTCGACGTTCTCCTGCGCCAGGACATCGGTACCGGCGGCGACGTCGCCGACGAGCGGGACGTGCCGCACCGGCCGGCGGTCGATGACCGCATCGGACGTCGGGTCCCACCGGACCTCGATGGCCCGGGGCTTGGTGGGATCGCGTCGGAGGTATCCGCGCCGCTGCAACGCATTCAGGTGAGCATGGACGGTCGACGGGGACGTGAGGCCGACCGCCTCGCCGATCTCGCGGACCGACGGGGGATAGCCCCGCTCGCGCATGTGCTGCTCGATGATCTCGAGGACTTCTCGCTGCCTCGGCGTGAGTGCGGGCTCGGGCATCTGGTGCCTCCTTCAGGGCGCAGCCGCAGGGCTGCTGAGCGTTCTCGGGTGAGGCCCGGACGGTTCCGAGCGAGTGCCGGGCGGGTCGCCGACGAGAGCCGGCTCGCCGCCTCGTTCGCCACGCGAACGTGGCGAACGTGCGTTCCGGGCAAGGTACACAACGACTTCGTGGAAGGCAAACACCCGTTCGATCGACACCTTGACGCCGAACGTGGGTTCGTGCTTTCCTGCGGTCGAACGCCCGTTCGTGACGGTTCGGGTCGGATCGCCACAGGCCCGGCTTGTTTGTCACACCCCGCCAGGAGACTCGACAGCATGGTTGCGATCCGCTCACCGCACCCCGACCTCCACGACCATCTCCTCGACGTCGCGGCGCCGGCCGTCGCCGCCCCGTCGCTCCGCCTCGCCCCGCCGGCCCGTCGCCGGGCGGTAGTTCGCCCGGGCCTCGACCGGGCAACCATCTTCCGTCGCCGTCGGCTGCTCGCCCTCGTGGTCTCCACGCTGGTGGTCGCCGGGCTCGTGGCCTCGGTCGACTACCTGACCTCGCTGAGCGGCCCCGACGGCACGCCCGCCCCGCTCGACGCCCGTCCGGCCGACTCGGGTGCGGCGATCGAGGCCCGTGCGCTCGCCGCGGCCGGGGCCTACGTGGTGCAGCCGGGCGACACGTTCTGGTCGATCGCCGCCGAGGTGGCCCCCGGCGAGGACCCGCGACCGATCGTCGACCGGCTCCGCGCCGCCAACGGTGGGGATGCCCTGCAGGCGGGCGACCGGCTCGTCATCGACCGGGGCTGAGCTGCCCTCCCAGCGCCGGTCGGCGGATCGATGCCCTCGCCACGCCCGATAGTTTCTCGCCCGTGCGGTGCCCCGCCTGCGGCCACATCGACTCCAAGGTCGTCGACTCCCGACAGTCGGAGGACGGTGCCACGATCAGACGGCGGCGCGAGTGCCTCGAGTGCCGGCACCGTTTCACCACCTTCGAGCGGCTCGAGCCGGCGGCGTTGGTCGTGGTCAAACGGTCGGGTACGCGTGAGCCCTTCGACAGGGAGAAGGTCGTGGCCGGGGTCCGGGCGGCGATCAAGGCTCGCCAGGTCGGGCCCGGCGAGGTCGAGGCGCTGGTCGCGGCCGTGGAGGACGAGGTCCGGCGAGCGCCCGGCGGCGAGGTCACGAGCGAGCGCCTGGGTCGTGCGGTTCTCGAACGCCTGCAGGAGCTCGACGCCGTGGCGGCGATCCGCTTCGCCTCGGTCTACAAGGGTTTCGAGGACGTGTCCGATTTCGCCCGGGAGATCACCCTCCTGGCCAAGCGCACGGCCCCCAAGTCCCACCCCGCCTGATCCGAGCGTGCCACGTCCGAGCCGGCCTCGTGCCGTCGCGGCCACGCCGTCCCGAGGAAGCATTGGCCCGGGCGAGGCCGCTGCCGGCGCTGCCCCGTTGTCCACTGTGGCCGGGCGATCGGGTACGCAGCCACCGGGTGTGCGACGACCGGCTCCCGCCGCCGGGGAGCGGTGCTCAGGTGCCGGCAGCCGCCACGTAGCGCAGCAGCAGGTAGCCGTCGTCCTCGATGGCATGGGCGAGGCGCATCCGTGCCAGCTCAGGGGGCGGGTCGCCGTGGGCGATCCGAGAGGCGTGCCCACCGGCCAGCAGGGGAGCGATCGTGAGGCACAGCTCGTCGACCAGGCCCGCCACCAACTGCCCGTTCACCACGGGGCCACCCTCGACCAGCACGGTGCCGGCACCCGTGCGCTCCTGCAGTTCGGCGAGGGCCCGCGGCCAGTCGACCTGGTCGTCGCCGGCCAGTACCACGTCGGCGACTTCGGCCAACCGCGTTCGGGCCGCCGGGTCCGACGTCTCGGACGTGAGCACCAGCGGCCGGGGGCCGTCCGAGCCGAACAGCCGCATGCCCGGGTCGAGGCGCAGCGAGCGCGACACCACGGCGATCCGCGGCGTCGGGGCCTGGCCGCGGGCCCGGCGCTCCTCCTGGCGCTCGGCCGAGACGATCGCCGGGCCGTAGTCCTCGGTGCGCACGGTCGAGCTGCCGGCCACGATCACGTCCGCGAGCGACCGGAGGGTGTGGAACACCTGGCGGTCCGCCGGGCCGCCGAGCCCGCCCGAGCGGCCGTCCGGGTCGGCGGTCGCCCCGTCGGCGGTGCACACCATGTTGATGATCACCCACGGCTTGCCCGGCGGGGAGCGGCGCTCGGGCGTCGTGTAGAGCGCGAGCGGGTCGCCGGCGGTGAGCGGGGGCAGAAGGGCGTGCACAGGCCCAGACGGTACCGAGGAGGCTCCCGCGGCCGCCCTCCGCCACCCGCCGACCAGGGCCGATGTCCGTCCGTGGTACCCGCCCCGGCCGAGATGGCGCCCCGATCCTGCGCCCAGTTGTGGACGCGGGCCCCGGCAATCCACCTGCAATTCACAGGAAGTACCTCTGGTCGTCCACAAGCGAAGTTCCGTAGGTTGCTCGTTGTGAACTGTGTCCCGGTGCGGGCGAGCGGAATGGCGGTTGTCGCTTCCGTGTCTGTGGTGGGCTGAGCGACTCCTGAGGGCGGCCGACGTCGTCGTCTGCGGGCGACGGCGACCGAAACGGCTTGGCCCTCGACCTGCGAGTCCGCACCGGGCCGGTCACTACGGATTGCGATGTCGTGCGTGCAACGGCGCACCGCGGCGCAGTCGCAGCGTGCGGTCGGGGCAACGACGCCCCGGCCGCGCTCGCCACGTCGCGCCTGCGCGAGGAAGGCGACGTCCCGGGGAAGGTTCGGTCGAGGGGGGTGTTAGGGATAGGGAGGCAGCGCATCACATCCGTGTCATTCGGGCTACGTGTGCCATGTCTTGCCGTGGAGAACCACTCTCCGTGGTCGGCTGGTGCTCTGCCAGCCGCTTGACACGGCAGGGCTACAGCGGTGTAATTACACCCAGATCTTGTGGTCGGAAGGCGCCGAGACCCAATGCCTTGTGGTTTCGGCAGGTAGCAATCGGTTCGCTCCCGTAGCAGCGGTGCTCCTTCCTCACCTCCGGGCCACCTCGAGTCACCACTCACGGCCTCCGGCCACCTCGACGAATTCGCCACGCTTTCCACTGGGAGGAACCCCCATGGCTCTCGCTCCGGAGCAGGCCGGTATCGGCCTCCGCCGCCACTTCACGATCGAGGGCGTTCATCCCTACGAGCAGGTCGAGTGGCACAAGCGGGACGCCCGCATCACCAACTTCCGCGACGGCACCATCGCCTTCGAGCAGAAGAACGTCGAGTTCCCGGTCGGCTGGTCGCAGAACGCGACGAACATCGTCGCCCAGAAGTACTTCCGCGGCACCCTCGGCACCCGAGGCCGGGAGAAGTCGCTCAAGCAGGTCATCGACCGGGTGGCCGACACGATCACGCGCTGGGGCGTCGAGGGCGGCTACTTCGTCGACGACGCCGAGGCCGACACGTTCGCCGACGAGCTGAAGCATCTGCTCGTCACACAGAAGGCCGCCTTCAACAGCCCGGTCTGGTTCAACATCGGCGTGAAGGGCGTGCCCCAGCAGGCCTCGGCCTGCTTCATCCTCTCGGTCGACGACTCGATGGACTCGATCCTCAACTGGTACCGGGAGGAGGGGATCATCTTCAAGGGCGGGTCGGGCGCCGGCGTGAACCTCTCCCGCATCCGCTCGTCGGTCGAGCTGCTCAAGGGCGGCGGCACGGCCTCCGGCCCGGTCAGCTTCATGCGCGGCGCCGACTCGTCGGCCGGCACGATCAAGTCGGGCGGTAAGACCCGCCGCGCCGCCAAGATGGTCATCCTCGACGCCAGCCACCCCGACATCGAGGAGTTCATCTGGTGCAAGGCCCTCGAGGAGCGCAAGGCGCGCGTCCTCAAGGAGGCCGGGTTCGACATGGACCTCGACGGCCGCGACTCGCATTCGATGCAGTACCAGAACGCCAACAACTCGGTCCGCGTCACCGACGAGTTCATGCAGGCGGTCGTCGATGACGCCGACTGGCACCTGCGAGCCATCACCAACGGCGAGGTGGTCCGCACCGTCCGGGCCCGGGAACTGTTCCGCCAACTCGCCACGGCGGCCTGGGAGTGCGCCGACCCCGGCATGCAGTTCGACACCACCATCAACCGGTGGCACACGGCGGCCAACACCGGCCGCATCAACGGGTCGAACCCGTGCAGCGAGTACATGCACCTCGACGACTCGGCATGCAACCTCGCCAGCTTCAACCTGCTGCGCTACCTGCGCGACGACGGCGCCTTCGACGTCGAGGGCTTCCGCCACAGCGTCGAGGTCGTGTTCACCGCGCAGGAGATCCTGGTCGGCCGTGCCGACTACCCGACCGAGGCGATCGCCGACACGTCGCGGCGGTTCCGCCAGCTCGGCATCGGCTACGCCAACCTCGGCGCCCTGCTCATGGCGCTCGGCCTGCCCTACGACAGCGAGGCGGGCCGGGCCTACGCCGCCGCCATCACCTCACTGATGACCGGCCACGCCTACGGGGTCTCCGCCCGCACGGCGTCCCGCATGGGCCCGTTCGCCGGCTTCGCCGAGAACCGCGGGCCGATGCTGCGGGTCCTCGCCCAGCACCAGCAGGCGGCGGCCGGCATCGACGAGGAGCTCGTCTCGCCCGAGCTGCTCTCCGCCGCCCAGCAGAGCTGGGACGCCGCCTGTGAGCTCGCCGACCGCTACGGCGTGCGCAACAGCCAGGCTTCGGTCCTCGCCCCCACGGGCACGATCGGCCTGATGATGGACTGCGACACCACCGGCATCGAGCCCGACCTGGGCTTGGTCAAGATGAAGAAGCTGGTGGGCGGCGGCAACATGTCGATCGTCAACCAGACGGTGCCGCGGGCGTTGGCCCAGCTCGGCTACGACGAGGGCCAGATCGCCGAGATCGTCGGCTACATCGACGAGCACAAGACGATCGTCGGGGCGCCGCACGTCGTCCAGGACCACATGCCGGTGTTCGCCTGCTCGATGGGCGACAACACCATCCACTACTCGGGCCACGTCAAGATGATGGCGGCGGTGCAGCCCTTCATCTCCGGCGCCATCTCCAAGACCGTCAACATGCCGGAGGAGGCGACGGTCGAGGAGGTCGAGCAATTGCACATCGACGCCTGGCGCATGGGCGTCAAGGCGATCGCCATCTATCGCGACAACTGCAAGGTCGGCCAGCCGCTCTCGACGGCCAAGAAGGACCAGAGGACCGAGCCCGACAGCGCCCAGGGCCAGCTGGCCACGATGGCCACCCAGGTCGTCGAGAAGGTCATCAAGGTCCCGGTGCGCGAGAAGCTGCCGCGCAACCGCACGTCGAAGACGTTCGAGTTCCGGGTGGCCGACTGCAAGGGCTTCGTCACGGTCGGCGAGTACAAGAACGGCCGCCCCGGCGAGATCTTCCTCAAGGTGTCCAAGCAGGGCTCGACCCTCGCCGGCATCATGGACGCCTTCTCGGTCTCGGTCAGCTACGGCCTCCAGTACGGCGTGCCGCTGCGCAACTTCGTCGAGGCGTTCACCAACACCCGCTTCGAGCCCGCCGGTATCACCGACGACCCCGACCTGCGCATCGCCACGTCGGTCCTCGATTACATCTTCCGCCGCCTTGCGGTCGACTACCTCAACAAGGAAGAGCGGGCCGAGCTGGGCATCCTCACGACCGGTGAGCGCACCCAGCCCACCCTTCCGGGTGTCGTCGAGATGATCACCGAAACCCGTCAGGGCCTCGACGTCCCGGCCGACCCGCCCTCGATCGACTCGTCGTCGCCCGTGCTCCGCAGCGGTGACGCACCGCGCGAGCCGTCCCTGCTCGAGCGGGCCGGCGTCACCGACGCCGAGAAGCCCACGTCCCGGCCGAACCGGGTCATCCAGCCCCGATTGAGCAACGTCGACGCTCCGCTGTGCATGCAGTGCGGCGTCCAGATGCAGCGCGCCGGCTCCTGCCACGCCTGCCCGTCCTGCGGCTCCACCAGTGGCTGCAGCTAGCTTGTTCGGCGCCGTTGGACGACGAGGCGCCGGGCCCCTCGACAGACGCATCGAACGCTGACAGGCAGAAGGCCCGGGGCACCTGCTCCGGCCTCCTGCTCTCCTGACGTCGGTTCGTTCGGCCGACCCGAGCTAGTCGTCTCGATCCTTCATCCGCATGGCCTCGCGGCCAATGCGGCCCATGCTCTTGGCCCACGCCCGCTGTGCCCGCGGGTCGGCCCGGCGCTCGGCCGAGGCGGCCTCGCGCTCCAGGGCCCGCCACGATTCCAGCCGCTCCTCGGCCAGGTCGCCCGACTCGACCGCCGCCCGCACGGCGCACCCCGGCTCTGTGTCGTGGCGGCAGTCGGCGAAGCGACAGCCGGTCGCCAGCGTGTCGATGTCGTCGAACGTGGCCGCCACGGCGTCCGTATCGGCCCACAGGCCGACCTCCCGGATGCCCGGCGTGTCGATGACCACCCCACCCCCGGGAACCACGTGGAGCTGCCGCGAGGTCGTGGTGTGGCGCCCCTTGGCGTCGCCCGTCCGCACGCGGGCGACGGCGGCGGCGGAGGGGTCGTCGAGGAGCAGGTTCACCAGCGACGACTTGCCCGCGCCGGACTCGCCCACGACGACGACGGTCCGGCCCGACACCTCGGCACGCAAGCGGTCGAGGCCGGCACCGGTCCGTGACGACGTGACAAGGACGTCGAGTCCCGGGTTCTCCGCGATGACGGCGTCGGCGATCGCCCTGACCTCGTCGTCGGCCAGGGCGTCGCCCTTGGTCAGGACGACGCTCGGGACGGCACCGGCCTCCCACGCCAGGGTGGCGGTCCGCCGGATGCGCCCCGCTCGCACCGGCCGGTCGAGCCCGCACACGACCAACACGACGTCGACGTTGGCGGCCAGCGCCTGCGGCTGCTCCCGCCGGACGGCCTTGCGTTCCAGCAGGGACGCCCGCGGCAGCACGGCCTCCAGCGTCCCGCCCCGCTCGACCACCCAGTCGCCCACGACGGGCGCCGGGTCGAGGCCGCGCCGCATCGGCCGCATCTCGATCCCGTCCGGCAACGCCACCGCCACGGCAACGCCATCGTGCCGCACGATCCGGCCCGGCGCTGGGACCGCACGACGGGACCCGCCGCTCGCTCCCCCCGACCCGGCCTCCGGCGGCTCCTTCGGCGCCGAGGTCGCCGCGGCGTCGGACGCCAGCGGGGCGTCGGTCACGGACGATCCCCCGGACAATCCCGGGGCGTCGGGGGCCACGTCTGCCAGCAGCGCCTCCCAGCGGGGGGACCAGCCGTAGGCGTCGAGCGTCGGGTAACTCACGGGCAGGCGAGCGTGCCGTGGCCGGGAAGGGAACGGGTCTCCATGACTCCCATGCTCGCCGCCCCGACCCCCGCGTGACGACATTTCGCCGGTCCCGGCCCCAGGAGGAGCCGGCGCCGACTGGCGACGGGCGGACATCCCGTTCCGCGCACCGCACGGAGGCGGGTGCGCCGATGCCGCCCGGCGGGGTAGGTGACGATGACCGAATGCGTCCCGCCGAAGCGGTGGGGGGAGAGGCCGTCGGCCTCTGGTCGTCGACGTACTGGCTCGTGGCGGTCACGTAGCGGAGGACGTGGCGCTGTGGCGCCGGAGGTCCGAGCGTTTGTCGCGTACGACGGACACGGCCCCGCCGTGTCAGTCAGGGCGAGTTCACCGTCACGGTCCACAAACGACCTGGAGGTCGAGCTCGCAAGCGGTCGGCGCGACCACCGAAGGTGGCGCTCCACGACAATTCGGCGAACCCGGGAACGCCGGTTCGCTCCGCCACCGCGCCATCAGGTACGCCTGGGGGAGCACCCCCACACCGACGCCCCCGAGGAGCCCGCCCGTGCCGCTGATCGACGCCACCAATCCCCCCGTCCACGTCATCGACCGGGGGACCGGTGAGGCCGTCGTCTTCCTGCACGCCTTCCCGTTGCAGGCGGCCCAGTGGGACTACCAGATCGAGGCGCTGGAGAGCCGCTTCCGCTGCGTCGCCATCGACCTGCCCGGCTTCGGCCGGTCGCTCGAGCCGGACGACCCCGCGTCGGCGTCGATGGCCGGCTACGCCGACCTGGTCAGCGCGGTCCTCGACGAGCTGGGCATCGAGTCCGCCACCTTCGTCGGAGCGTCGATGGGCGGCTACGTGGTCATGGCCCTGCTCCGCCGCCACCCCGAGAAGGTCGCCCAGGTGGTCCTCGCCGGCACCAGGACCCGGTCCGACGATGCGGCCACGGCCGCCCGCCGGTCCGACCAGCAGGAGCAGCTGCGCTCCGGCGCCGAGGTGTGCACGCTGGCCAAGGGCGTGGTCGAGGGCCTCATGTCGTCCGGCTCGATGAGCCGGCCGGAACTCGTGGAGTACGTGCACGCCCTCGCCGACTCGGCCACGCCGGAAGGATGGATCGCCGCCCTCGAGGCCATGAAGCGCCGCGACGACTCGATGCTGGTGCTGCGCAACGCCGGCAAGGTCGGGATGCGGGCGCTGGTCATCGTGGGCGAGCTCGACCGGGTCACGCCGCTCACCGATGCCATGACCCTGCGGTCGTCCCTCAAGGCCGAGCTGGCGACGATCTCCGGCGCCGGCCACCTGCCCAACATCGAGGACCCGGCCGCCTTCGACGCCGCCCTCCTCGGCTTCCTCGGCGTCTCCCCGGAGGAGTTGGCCGCGGAGGCAAACGCCGCCGCCCAGGCGGACGCGGACACGGCCGCAGTCCCCGAGGAGGGCGTCGCCGACGCCCCCGCCGGCGCCCCCGCGGAGTAGCCCGGACCGGGCGTGACCTGCGCCACCGCCGATGCCCCCTCCGGCACCCGAGGGGGTATCGGATCGCGCCCCACCGGTAACGTTGACGGTCGTGTGTGGATTCAGCGGCGAGATCAGCCTCACCGGTGGCGCGGCCGATCCCGTCGCCGTGGCGGCCATGGCCGACACGATGCAGCGCCGGGGCCCCGACTCGTCGGGACTCTTCGCCCAGGGCGGTGTCGCCCTCGGCCACCGGCGGCTGAAGATCATCGACCTCTCGGAGCGGGGCGCCCAGCCGATGGTCGACGCCGAACTCGGCCTCGCGGTCGCCTTCAACGGCTGCATCTACAACCACCACGAGCTGCGCCGCGAGCTCGAGGGCCACGGCTACCGCTTCTTCTCGACGAGCGACACCGAGGTCCTGCTCAAGGCCTACCACCACTGGGGTGACCGCTTCGTCGACCACCTCGTGGGCATGTTCGCCCTGGCCATCACCGAGCGCGACACGGGCCGGGTCGTCCTCGTGCGGGACCGGCTCGGCATCAAGCCGCTGTACCTCGCCGAATCCGGCGGCACGCTGCGCTTCGCCTCGACGCTGCCCGCGCTCGTGGCCGCCGGTGGGGTCGACACGAGCATCGACCCGGTCGCCCTCCACCACTACCTGACGTTCCACTCGGTGGTGCCGGCGCCGCGGACGATCCTGCGCGGCGTCCGCAAGATGCCGCCGGCCACGCTCCTGGCGATCGAGCCGGACGGTCGCCGCCACGAGACCACCTACTGGCGGGTCGAGACCGAGCGGCAGGCGGCCCACGCCGGGTGGAGCGCCGTCGACTGGCAGGACGCCCTTCTGGCCTCGCTGCGCACCGCCGTCGAGCGCCGGCTGGTGGCCGACGTGCCGGTCGGGTGCCTGCTGTCCGGTGGGCTCGACTCCAGCCTCATCGTCGGGCTCATCGCCGAGGCGGGGCAGTCCGACCTGCTCACGTTCAGCATCGGGTTCGAGTCGGTCGACGGCATCGAGGGCGACGAGTTCCGGTACTCCGACGTCATCGCCCGGCACTTCGCCACCGACCACCACAAGATCGAGATCGCCGCCGACCGGCTGCTCCCCGCCCTCGGCGACGCCATCGGGGCCATGAGCGAGCCGATGGTCAGCCACGACGTGGTCGCCTTCTACCTCCTGTCGCAGGAGGTGGCCAAGCACGTGAAGGTTGTGCAGTCGGGGCAGGGCGCCGATGAGGTGTTCGCCGGCTACCACTGGTACCCGCCGATGCTCGAGGCGGGGGCCGACCCCGACTTCGGCGTCCCGACCTACGCCCGTGCGTTCTTCGACCGCAGCCACGACGAGATGGCGGCGGTCGTCGGGGCGGCCTACCGGGCGTCGGCCGACGAGTCCCGCCGGTTCGTGACCGACTCGTTCGGGCGGCGGGGCGCCGCCACGCCGATCGACCGGGCGCTGCGCCTCGACCAGCAGGTCATGCTCGTCGACGATCCGGTCAAGCGTGTCGACAACATGACGATGGCGTGGGGGCTCGAGGCCCGGGTCCCGTTCCTCGACCACGAGCTGGTCGAGCTGGCCGCCGCCTGCCCGCCCGAGCTGAAGGTGGCGCAGGGCGGCAAGGGCGTCCTCAAGGACCTCGCCCGCAAGGTGATCCCGTCCGAGGTCATCGACCGGCCCAAGGGCTATTTCCCGGTCCCGGCGCTGACCCACCTGCACGGCCGCTACCTCGACATGGTGCGTGACGCTCTGCGGGCGCCCGTGGCGAAGGAGCGGGGGCTGTTCGAGCCCTCCTACGTCGACACGCTTCTGGAGGCGCCCAACGCGGCGCTCACGCCCCTGCGGGGGAACAAGCTGTGGCAGCTCGGGCTGCTCGAGCTGTGGCTCCAGAACCACGGGATCACCCCGTGACGACACCCGACACCGACGACGGCAACTTCCGCCAGGGCGGTTGGGACCGCAACGACGCCATCTCCACCACCAGTTGGCAGGAGCCACCCGAGCACCTGCTGGCGTCGATGAAGCGGGATGTCCTGGTCGACATGGGCTGGGGTCGGGTGCTGTTCGGCCAGACGTTCCTCCAGCCGGAGAAGCTCGTCGACGCGCTGGGCGACGAGGCCGAGGGCCGGCGCGACATCTGCCTGTACGCCCGTGACCCGCACGTCCTCGTGTCGTACAACCCCCAGGCCCTGTTCGTCGACCCGTCGTACACGTACCGGCTGTGGCTCCACCAGGCCCCGCCCCGGCGCAACCCGGTGCGGGGCGTGTTCGTCAGGGGGATGTCGACCCCCGACGACGGCACGGCGATGAACCGCATCTACGTGCGCTGCGGGATGGTCCCCGCCCCGGTCGAGACCCTGTGGGCGAACCACCAGGGCCGCCAGGTCACGTACCTCGTGGCCGAGGACGTCAACACCGGCGACGTGATCGGCACGGTCACGGGCATCGACCACCAGCTGGCCTTCGGGGACCCCGAGGCCGGCACCTCGCTGTGGTGCCTCGCCGTCGACCCGGCCTCGCGGATCCCCGGAGCGGGGGAGGAGCTGGTCCGGGGCCTCGTCGACCGCTTCCAGACCCGGGGGCGCGCCTACCTCGACCTGTCGGTGATGCACGACAACCGCCCGGCGATCCGCCTCTACGAGAAGCTGGGCTTCGAGCGGGTGCCGGTCTTCGCCGTCAAGCGGAAGAACCCGATCAACGAGCGCCTGTTCGTCGGGGCGCAGGAAGAACTGAACGACCTCAATCCTTACGCCCGGATCATCGCCGACGAGGCCGTGCGCCGCGGCATCTCCGTGGAGGTCCTCGACGTCGAGGCGGGCGAGATGCGCCTGACGCACGGCGGGCGGTCGATCGTGACGCGTGAGTCGCTGTCCGAGATGACGACATCCGTGGCTATGAGCCGCTGCGACGACAAGCGCCACACCCGGCGCATCCTCCAGCGGGCCGGGCTGCCCGTGCCGCGGGGGCGCGACGCCACCTTCGACCAGGGCGACCACGACTTCCTCGACGAGATCGGCGACGTGGTGGTCAAGCCGGCGCGAGGCGAGCAGGGCCAGGGCGTCACGGTTGGCGTGACCGACCACGACCAGCTCGACAAGGCGATCGAGTTGGCGCGCACCTACTCCACGAATGTCCTGCTCGAAGAGCGCGTCGAAGGCGACGACCTGCGCATCGTGGTGATCGACGACGAGGTCGTGGCGGCGGCGATCCGCCGGCCGGCGGCCGTCCGGGGGACCGGCGACCGCACGGTACGCGACCTCGTCGAGGCTCAGAGCCGGCGGCGGGAGGCGGCGACCCAGGGCGAGTCGTCCATCCCGCTGGACGAGGAGACCGAGCGCACGGTGGCGGCCAGCGGATGGACGATGGACGACGTCCTCCCCGAGGGCGCATTACTCGCGGTACGTCGTACCGCCAACCTCCACACGGGTGGCACGATCCACGACGTGACCGCCGACATCCATCCCGACGTGGCCACGGCCGCGGTCCGGGCTGCCGAGGCCATCGGCATCCCGGTGACCGGGCTCGACCTCATCGTGGCCGCTCCCGACGCCCCCACGGGCGTGTTCATCGAGGCCAACGAGCGCCCCGGCCTCGCCAACCACGAGCCGCAGCCGACCGCCGAACGCTTCATCGACCTGCTGTTCCCCACGACCCGCGCCCTGCCGTGGGGTTGGCGACCGGAGACCCGGCCGGAGCCGCGATCCGACGCGCCGCAGGGCGAGCTGCACCATGCGTGAGCCGGTGTCCGGGCTGGCTGGGCTCGGCACCGGTCGCTCCCTCCCGTCCTCCCCGTCCTCGCCCGCGTCGGGCGCCCCCGCCGGCCCGGCGCCCGCCGGCGTGTCCTCCTCCGGGACGCCCTCGCCGATGCCGGCGTCCCTGGCCACCGGCTTCCCGGCCGGTGCCGGACTGCCCGCGGTCGACGTCGCCTGGACCGTCGACCTGCTCGTGCAGCTGCTGCGGACGCCCAGCCCGTCGGGCCGGACCGATGCGGTCATGCAGTTGCTCGGTGACGTCCTCGTGGACCTGCCGCTGGAGCTGTCGGTGACCCGGCGCGGGTCGCTGCTGGCCACGTTCCCGGGGCGGAACACCGACGGCGCCCGCGCGATCGTCGCCCACGCCGACACGATCGGCTGCATGGTCCGGGAGCTCAAGCCCAACGGACGCCTCGCCGTCGTGCCGGTCGGCACCCACAGCGCCCGCTTCGCCGAGGGCGGCCGCGTGACGATCCTCACGGACGACTCCGAGCGGACCTACGTGGGCACCGTCCTCCCGCTGCTGGCCAGCGGCCACGCCTACGGCGACGCCGTCGACGAGCAGCCAACGGGGTGGGACCACGTCGAGGTCCGCATCGACGAGCGCTGTTCCTCCCAGGCCGACCTGGCCGCGCTGGGCGTCAAGGTGGGCGACTTCGTGGCGCTCGACTCGCTGCCGATCGTCACCGACAGCGGCTTCATCGTGGCCCGTCACCTCGACGGCAAGGCCGGCGTCGCTGCGGCGCTGGGGGCGATGCACGCCCTGTGCGGATCGAGGCTCCAGCTGCCGCACGAGACGCACCTGCTCATCACGATCGCCGAGGAGATCGGGCACGGCGCCAGCCACGGCCTCCGGGAGGACGTGGCCGAGATGGTGTCGATCGACAACGCCGTGTGCTCGCCGGACAACCACTCCATCGAGGACGGCGTGACGATCCCGATGGCGGACATGACCGGGCCGTTCGACTACCACCTCACCCGGCACCTGTGCGCCCTGTGCGAGGCCCACGGCATCCCCTACGCCCGCGACATCTTCAAGTTCTACCGGTCGGACGTGGCCGCGGCCCTGGAGGCGGGGGCCGAGACCCGAGCCGCGCTCGTAGCGTTCGGGCTCGACGCCAGCCACGGCGCCGAGCGGACCCACGTCGACTCGGTCGCGTCGGTGTCGCGCCTGCTCATGGCCTACCTGCTGTCGCCGCTGACGTTCGCCCGCTGGGACCGCCAGCCCCAGGGCGACCTCCGGGACTTCCCCAGCCGGCGCCAGCCGGCGCCCACCGAGCGGTTCGGCGAACTGCCCCCGGACCTGACGAACCAGGGAAACTTGCGGCCTCCCGAATGACACCGATGTAGTTCGTCACACCCCCTCGGGAGAATGGCCCCCATGGCTCGGGGACAGGCCCCGACCCGGGGAGGCTGCAACGGTGGAACCCGCCCGGTGGGACGAGTTGGTCGAGGTCATGGGCGAGTTGGCGGCGGGTGACGAGACCGCCGCGTTCGCGCTCTACGAGCGTTTCGGCGACAAGGTGGGCGGAACCGTTCGGGCGGTGCTGCGCGCCCGCGGGCTCACGCTCGTCCGCGACGAGGTCGACGGGCTCGTGCTGGAGGCGTGCCTGGCGATCGCCGCGGTCGCCACGGCCTGGTCGCCCGAGGGTGGCGCCCTGCCGTGGGTCTACGCCCGGCGCCGCATCGAGAACTGCGTCGACCGGTTCGTGGGCCAGCACGCCCTGTCGCTCGACGCCCTCGGGCCCGACGTGCTGGAGGACGCGGCGCCGCGCCGGCATCGGGGCGCGGCGGGCGGGCGGCCGCTCGTCGACGCGTTCGCCGACCTGGCGGCGGTCGACGAGCGGTGCCGCCTGCTCCACGACGCCCTCGATCAGGCGCGGGTCACGCCGACCGACCGCGAGCTGACGCTCCAGTACGCGGTCGAGCAGGGGAGCGGCAACCGCTCGCCGGCGACGACCGTCGCCGCCATGTTCGACCTGCGAGACGCCGCCGTGCGCCAGCGGGTCCACCGCAGCAAGAGCCGCCTGCGGGCCGTGGCCGCCAGCGAACAGCGGTTCGCCCCGCTCGCCGACCTGCCGCTGCTGGCGTGACCCGGCCCGCGCCGGCCCCGCTAGGGGTTCTGGTAGATGCGCCGGGGGGCGACGAGCACGGCGGTCCGGCGCTCGGCGGCCATGACCCGGTCGTACTCGGCCCAGTCCTCGTGCTCGCCACCGGCGGCCTCGAAGACACGGCGGAGCAGCAGCCGGGTGCCCTCTTCGTCGACGTCCTTGAGGGGGTCGTCGGGGCCGCACAGCTCGGCGGTGCCCTCGACGGTGACCCAGGCCCAGCCGGCTCGCCACAGCAGCGTGACGATCGGGCGTTCGCGCAGGTGGGTGAGCTTGCGGGTGCCGGCACGGACGACGAAGGCACAGACGTCCTCGCCGCTCACGGGATGGGGCAGGACGCCGGCGTTGACCACCGTCGCCTGCATGGTGCCGGTGCGGCGCACGGTGCTCACGGTCGCGAGGCCGTGGTCCAGCGTGACGAGGCGGCGCACGTCGTCGATCGAGGCCACGGCGGCCAGGGTACGCCGTGCGACGTCCGCGGTCGCCTGCTAGCCGTGGTCGACGCCGTCGCGCTCCGCGTCCTCGGCGTCCGTCCCGTCGCCCGCCGCCGCCCGCGCCGCCTCCTCGACGGCGTCCTGCCAGAGCTGGTGGGGCGTCCGGTCGCGCGGCCCGGCGAAGGGCAGCGGCTCGGGCCGGCCCCGTCCGGCGGCGACATAGGCGGCGCACACGACGTCGAGCACGGTCCGGCCCAACGCCGCGCTGGTGCGGGGCGCCCGGTTGGCGGCGACGTCGGCCGCCAGGGCGGCCAGCTGTGGCGTGTACCCGAGGTAGTAGAGCTGGGGCGACGACAGGTCGTCGGGGGCGTCCGGCAGGCGGATCGGCGCCCCGTTCAGCTCCACGGCCGGCTCGGGCACCAGGTCCAGGCGGGCGGCGCCCTCCGCGCTGGCGGCCTGGGCGTCCCAGGCGGGGGCGGCGGCCCGCCAGGTCGCCCGCACCTGCGCCCGCAGCCCGCTGTCGAACGTGAGGGTCAGGCGGGCGTCGTCGTCCACCTCCAGGCCCTCGGGCGTGCCGAGGCGGGCCTCCACCTCGACGACCCGGGCCGGGGCCGCCAGCAGCATCGCGAGCGCCACGGCATGGACGCCGAGGTCGAAGAGCACCCCGCCACCCCACTGGGGACGCAGGTGGCCGCGCCGGTCGGGCTGGCCCTGGGCGAGTCGCACCTCGAGGAACGTGAGCGTCCCCAGCCGGCGGACCGCACGCACGGCCTCGGCCACGGCCGGGGCGTGCACGAGGTTCTCCCCGTACGCGACGAGCCCACCGTCGTCGGCCAGGTTCACCAGCTCGTCCGCGTCGGCCAGCGTGGCCGCCAGGGGCGCCTCGACCAGCACACCGGCGCCGCCCTCGACGGCCCGGCGGGCCTCGACGAGGTGCTGCGCCGGCGGCGTGGCCACGACGACGGCCTCGGCCCCGCCGGGCAGGTCGGCGTAGGTGCACGCCACGGCGCCGACCTGCGAGGCCCGCCGGCGGGCGGCACGCGGCGAGCGCGAGGCCACGTGGACGACCCGCAGGTCCCGCACGCCGGCGGCGGCGAGGCCGTGGATGGCGGTGACCCAGCCCGACCCGGCGAAGGCGATGGCGGTCATGGCGGCCGCTCAGATCCCGGCCAGCTGGGCCACGATCGGCGCGCACGCCTCCATGGCCTCGGCACCCTGCACGACGAGGTACGAGACGTCCCAGCGCTCGCGGCGGGCGATGACGTCCTCCGCGACCTCGGCGGTGCTCCCGATCCACACGTGGGGGAAGGCGGCCGTCTCCTCGGGCGACAGGCCGAACATCGGCGCCATCGACTCGAGCGTGCCGGTCCGATCGTCCGTGATGATCGTGCCGAGCACCAGCATGTTCATCTCGATGTCGGCGTAGCGCTCGCCGGCGGCCTCGCGCACCCACGCCACCTTGCGGTCGGTGGTCTCGGCCACGCCGTCGCGGGCGGCCTCGGCGTCGACCCGTCCGGAGCGGAGGGCCGGGTTGATCCCGACGATGTCGGCCTCGCGGGCGGCCAGCCGCAGCATCCGCGGCGCCCCGCCCCCGAGGATGAACCGGGGGTGCGGCGCCTGCACCGGCTTGGGCTGACCGTCCAGGTCCTTGATCGTGTAGTGGCTGCCGGCGTAGCTGAACGGGCCGGGGGCGAACAGGCCCTTCAGCACGGCGATGCCCTCGGCGAGCCGGTCGACGCGCACGCCGGCGGGGTCGAGCGGGATGCCCGACTGGTCGTAGTCGCTCGCCATCCACCCGGCGCCGATGCCCAGCTCCAGCCGGCCGCCGCTCAGCACGTCGAGCGTCGCCATCTCCTTGGCGGTGACGACCGGGTGCCTGTAGTCGTTGTCGAGCACGAGCGTGCCGACCTTCAGCTCGCGGGTGGCCCCGGCGGCCGCCGCCAGGGCGGGCCCGGGGGCGAACTGCGCGCCGAAGTGGTCGGGCAGCAGCAACGAGGAGTAGCCGAGGTCCTCGGCCCTGCGGGCCAGCTCGGTCCAGTCGGCGGCGGTGGCGGCGTGCGAGAGCTGGACGCCGAACCGGAAGGGTCGCGGGTGGGCCATCGCGGACACCCTACGCAGGCCGGCCGGACGGCCGACCCCACCGGCGCCCGCCCGGCGCGGGAGAATCACGCCCACCACACCGCGCTGGCTAGCGTCGTGGGCGGCCCCACCCGGAGTTGATCGTGCACATCCTCGTCGCCAAGTTCGCTGCCGTCATCGTTGCGATGGCCGTCGTGCTGTCCCTCGCCGCGACCGCGCTCGCCGTCCCCGTGGGCCTCCTGTCCGACGTGGGGTCGGGCGAGCCCGAGGGCTTCGAACTCTCGACGCTGGCCCAGCGCTCCTACATCTTCGCCGCCGACGGCTCGGTGCTCGCCACCCTGCACGACGAGGAGAACCGTGAGGCGATCCCGCTCGAGGACGTCCCGGCGCACGTCGTGAGCGCCATCCTCGCCGTCGAGGACGCCGGCTTCTGGGTCCACGACGGCGTGAACGCCCGGGGCATGCTCCGGGCCTTCTCCGCAAACATCGACGCCGGCGGCGTGGCCCAGGGCGGCTCCACCATCACGCAGCAGCTGGTCAAGCTCGACCTCCTGACGTCCGACCAGACGCTCGACCGCAAGGTCCAAGAGATCGTGCTCGCCCTCCGGCTCGAGCGCGAGCTCACCAAGGAGGAGATCCTCGAGCGCTACGTCAACACCGTCTACTTCGGGAACCACTCCTACGGCGTGCAGGCGGCCGCCGAGACGTACTTCGGCGTCTCGGCCCCACAGCTGAACGTCGAACAGGCTGCCCTGCTGGCGGGGATGATCCGCAACCCCAACGTCTACGACCCGATCGACGCCCCCGAGCGCACCCGCGACCGGCGCACCACGGCCCTGGATCGCATGGTCGACGTGGGCATGATCACCGAGGACGAGGCGACGATGTACGAGCAGGCCCCGCTGCCGACCGAGCTGCAGCAGACACTGCCGCGGCCCAACGACTACTTCGTCGCCGAGGTCCGGTCGCAACTCCTGCGCGACGAGCGGCTCGGCGGCACGGCCGAGGCCCGGGCCCGGGCCGTGTTCCAGGGCGGCCTCCGGGTCTACACGACGTTCGACCCGGCGGCGCAGGCCCAGGCCATCGCCGCCCGCGACGCGAACCTCAGCCTCACCAACGGCGTTTTCCCCGTCGGCATCGACGCCGAGGGCAACCCCCGTTTCGGCTCGGCTGCCATCGCCTCGGTCCAGCCGGACAACGGCGCCGTGCGCACCATGGTGGGCGGCCCGGGCTTCGAGAACTACCAGTACAACCTGGTCACCCAGAATCGACGGAACCCCGGCTCGTCGTTCAAGACCTACGTGCTGGCGACGGCACTCGAGCAGGGCCGCTCGCCCGAGGACCAGATCGACGGGCGCGGCCCGTGCACCTTCGCCATGCCGAACGGGCAGGAGCCGTACGAGGTCACGAACTTCGACGGCTCCTCGGGCGACATGGGCACGCTGCGCCAGCAGACCCTCCGGTCGTCCAACTGTGCCTACGTGCGCCTCGGCTTCGTGGTCGGCCAGCAGCAGGCCGTCGACATGGCCGCCCGCCTGGGCGTCCGCTCGCCGATGAGCCCTGTGCCGTCGACTCCGCTCGGCACCGTCGACCTCACCCCGCTCGACATGGCCTCCGCCTACGCCACGATCGCCAACGACGGCGTCTACAACCCGCCGTACATGATCGAGAGCGTCCTCAACCGCGACGGCCGGCGCATCTTCGCCCACGAGGCGGCTCCCGAGCGGGTGCTCTCGGCCGAGACCTCCCGGTTGGTGACGTCGGTGCTGGTCGACAACGTCCGCGCCGGCACCGGCCGGTCGGCGGCCGTCGACAACGGTGCTCCCGCCGCCGGCAAGACCGGTACGCACCAGAACTCCACCGACGCCTGGTTCGTCGGCTACACGATGGACCTGGCCACGTCGGTGTGGATCGGCGGCCTCGGGTCCCAGTTCCCGATCACGCTCGGGGGCCGGGGCATCACCGGCGGGTCCTACCCGGCGGCGATCTGGGGCGACTACATGAGTGCCTACCAGTCGGGCCGGCCGGTCCGGGCGTTCCCCGGGGCGCCTCCCCGGCCGGGCGGAGCCGTGTTGACGACCCCGCCGGGCGTCGACCTGACGCCGCCGCCGCCAGCGCCGCCCCCGCCGCCCCCGGGCCAGCCGCCCGTCCTGCCCCCACCGCCGCCGCCACCCGGCCAACAGCCGGGCCAGCCCCCGCCGACGCCGGGGACGCCGCCCAACCCTCGGCAGGCGCCGACCGACCCCGCACAGCAGAACGCCCAAGCCCGCTGAGCCCCGGGCCCGGAGCGGCGCACCACGGCGCCCGGCGTCGCAGCGGCGCCGGGCGGGTGGGAGTGCGGGTAGGGTCGGCCGCTGATGAGTCGTTGGGAGTCACTGCTCGCGGTCCAGGGCCACGACACGCACATCGACCAGCTCCGGCACCGGTCCGCCTCCCTGCCCGGCCGCCCCGACCTGACGCGCAACGCCGAGGCCGTCGCCGCCCTCGACCAGCGCATCGCCAGTGTCGAGTCCCGCCGCATCGACCTGTCCCGCAGCCAGCAGCGGCTCGAGGACGAGGTCGCCTTGTTGACCGAGAGGGCCGCCCAGGCCGACAAGCGCCTGTACTCGGGCACGGTCTCGAACCCGCGCGAGCTGCAGGCGCTGCAGGACGACATCGCCTCGCTCAAGCGCCGCATCTCCCAGCTGGAGGACGAGGAGCTCGAGATCATGGAGCTCACCGAGCCGGTCGAGGCCGAGCGCGCCGAGCTCGACGGCGAGCGGGCCGCGCTCACGGCCGAGGGCGACCGCCTCCGGGCCGAGCTGGCCGACGCCGAGGCGGCGATCGCGGCCGAACTGGCGGGCGTGGAGGCCGAGCGCGAGACGGCCGCCGCCGGCGTCCCCGACGAGCTCTGGCCGGAGTACGAGCGGCTGCGGGCCGCCCGCGGCGGCGTCGCGATCGCCCGCCTGGTGGGACCGAGTTGCCAGGGCTGTCACCTGTCGCTGCCGGCGGCCGAGGTCGACCGCATCCGGCACCTGCCGGCGGACGAGCCGGTCCACTGCGAGGAGTGCGGCCGCCTCCTCGTGCGCGACTGACCCGGCAATGTTCCTCTGGTTCGTCGGGGGTGCGGTCCTCGGCGTGTGGCTGGTGTTCAAGAGCCCTGCCGTCGACTACCGCCTGGTCGTGCTCGGCGCCCTACTCCCGCTGCTGGAGCTGCCGTTCGGCGAGCCCCGCATCCTCCACAGCCTGACGGGCAGCGTGATCCTGCTGGCCCTCGCCATGGTGGCCACGCCGCGCCGCCGGTTGGTCCAGCGCCGCCTCGTGGCGATCCCCATCGGCACGTTCACCCACCTGCTGCTCGACGGCGCCTGGACCGACACCCAAGCCTTCTGGTGGCCGTTCGCCGGACTGTCCTGGAGCGACTCACCGCTGCCCGAGCTGGGCCGCGGCGGCCTCGACCTCGTCCTCGAACTGCTCGGCGCCGCCGCCCTGTGGTGGTGCTACCGGCGCTTCCAGCTCGACGAGCCCGACCGCCGCGCCCGCTTCCTGCGCACCGGCCGCCTCGACCGCGACGTGGCCGTCCCATGAGGCTCAGCCCCACCGGCCCCTCGCCGACCTGCGGCTCGGCCGGCCGTCCCGCCCTCGCCCCGCCGGCAGCAGCGGCGCTGCCGGTCGCTGCCATTCCCGCGCTCCCTGCGGTCACACCGATCGACGGGTCCGTCCTCCTGCGCGGCCGGGTGGCTGTCGTGGTTGGCGTGGTGGTCTCGGGGCCCGGCCGGAGGCCGGCGGCGGGCATGTGATCGTCGTCGTCCGGCACGGGCGGACCGAGGCGAACGCCCAGGGCCTCCTCCTCGGCCGGCTGGACCCGGCACTCGACGACGAGGGCCGCCGTCAGGCCGCCACGATCGGCGCCGGACTGGGCGCCCTCGACGTCGCCCGCGTCGTCACCAGCCCGCTGCGGCGCTGCCGCACCACGGCGGCGGCCGTCGCCGAGGTCCTGTCCGTCGCCCGTGACGCCCACGTGGATGTCGAGGTCGACGACCGCTGGGTCGAGATGGACTACGGCGTCCTCGACGGCGTCCCGCTCACCGACGTCCCGGCGGACACGTGGGCGACGTGGCGGTCCGACCCCACCTGGGCCCCCGAGGGCGGGGAGTCGATCGCCCAGCTCGGCACCCGTGTCCGCATCGCGTGCGACGCGCTCGCGGACGAGGCCAATCGTCGCGACGTCGTCGTGGTCACCCACGTCTCGCCCATCAAGGCCGCCGTGGCGTGGGCGCTCGGCGTCGGCGACGAGGTGGCGTGGCGCATGTGGGTCGCCCCCGCGTCCATCACCCGGATCGGGGTCGGCCCGTCGGGCCACCCGGCCCTCCGCTCGTTCAACGAGGTCGCCCACCTGACCTGATGGCGGTCATCACCGGGGGTGATCCGGCCATTGACGACGGAAATGGCTCGGGCGGTCGAGACCCGCACCTGCGTACCGTCGGCCCATGGCCCAGCCCATCACCGTCGTCGACTCGTTCACCGACCGGCCCTTCGCCGGCAACCCCGCCGGCGTGTGCGTTCTCGCCGGGCCCACCACCGACGAGTGGATGCAGGCGGTGGCCGCCGAGCTGAACCTGTCCGAGACGGCGTTCCTCGTCCGGCGCGACGACCGCAGCTACGACCTGCGCTGGTTCACGCCCACGGTCGAGGTCGACCTGTGCGGGCACGCCACGCTGGCGTCCGGCCACGTCCTGGGCGGCGAGGGCCGGTTCCATACCCGCAGCGGCCTCCTCGTCACGCGACCCGGCCCGGAGGCCGGGACCATCGAGATGGACTTCCCCGCCAACCCCGTCGCCCCCGTGGCCGACCCGCCGGATTGGGCGCCGGCGGTCGGCGTCGCCCCCCGGGCCGTGGTGGGCGTGTACGCCACCGCCAACAAGTGGGTGCTCGTGGAGGTCGCGTCCCCGGACGACGTGCGCAAGGCCCATCCGGCCCCGGCGGCCATCCTCGAACTCGGCGGCGTCGTCACGATCGTCGCCACGCCCGGCGATGCCCCGGGCCTCGACTCGGTGTCCCGTGTCTTCGGGCCCGGCGTCGGTATCGACGAGGACCCGGTCACCGGCTCGGTCCACTGCGTCCTGGCGCCGTGGCTGGCCGAACGCACCGGGCGGACGTCGTTCCTCGGTGAGCAGGCGTCGCCCCGCGGCGGGATGGTCGGGATGCGGCTCGAAGGCGATCGGGTCGTCCTCACGGGGCGTGCGGTCACCGTGTGGCAGGGTGAGCTGGTCGTCGACCCGCCGCCGGCCTGATCACACGAAGGGATCGGAAAGGCGCGGCTGGGGGCTGATAGTCTGCGGCACGGGCGACGGCGGATCTGGGGAGATCGCTCATGCCAACGACACGGCGGACCGTCCCGACGGTGGGTGCCCTCGCTGCGCTCGTCGCCATCGCGCTCGTCATCACGCTCACCCTCTCGTGCGGCGGCGACGACGCCCCACCCGACGACCCACCCCCGACCACCGCCGCAGTCACGACCACAACGACGTCTGTCGAATCGGAAGTCGAAGCGGCCTACACCGCCTACCGGGAAATGGTCACCCGCCTCCTCCAAAACCCCGACCCCGACGACCCCGAGATCTCCCAACGAGCTACAGGTGGTGTTCGCGACCAGCTCAGATCGAGCCTTCGATCGCTGCGGGATCAAGGGCGCGCCATCAGGTTCGGCGAGTACTACAGCTACGACGTGCTCGGCGTAACCGTCCGCGATGGCGGCGCTGCGACTGTCAAAGCCTGTCTGGTCGACGACGGCGAGACGATTGATGTTGCGAGTGGCGATGTCATCTCGGGCGGAACGGCTACCGGGATCATCACCGTGTCTCTTGAGCTCGTCGATGGCTCGTGGCTTGTATCGCTCACACCCGAGCCGGAATTCATCGACGAGGGGGTCGCGTCGTGCGAATGAGGCTCGCCGCGGTGCTTGGCAGCATTGCTGCGATGACGCCGTCAGCTGCAGCGGCCGAGGGAACCGATGGACCCTGGTCTACTTACGGTTACGAGACCTTTGGCGGCGATCAGCCGTCGGCCGAGGTGTCTGCCGAGGTCGTCGTTCCCGCCGGGGACGAGCCGCCTGCGGCGGAGGGCGGTGGGGAGGCACGGGAGTGTCGGCACATGTCGATCGACGGGTTCGCGGCCTGGTGGTCGCAGGGGGTGGCGAAGAGCCAGGGGCGCATGTCCGCGGACGCCGGCAACGACCTCCCGCTCTTCATGGGCGATGCGATGCCTTGGGTCCCGGGCCAGAGGTATGCCTCGTTGTGCGACGACATGGCGGCCGGCGAGGGCGCCGACATCTGGGTCTACGAGCCCGGAGCCCCGGCCCCGGCACCGCCCGAGCCGGCGACGATGGCGGTGGAGGCGAGCCGGGACGTCCCGCTGCTCACGCCGCTGCCCCGGACCTCGCCGCCCAACGGCCAGCAGGTCGTCGGCCTGCCGACCTGGTTGTGGATCGACGCCGTCGGTTGGGGCCCGGCCACCGCCACGGCTGAGGTCCCCGGGCTGGCGGTGACCGTCACCGCCACGCCCCGCCATGTCGTGTGGGACATGGGCAACGGCGACTCGATGACCTGCACCGGCCCGGGCACCGCCTGGGACCCCGCCGGCCCCGACGACCAGGCGACGGACTGCTCGTACACGTATCAGTTCGTGTCCGCGGACCGCCCGGGCGGCACCTACACCGTCACCACCACGGTCGTGTGGACCGTGACGTGGGAGGCGACGAACGGCGAGACCGGCGTCCTTCCCGACGCCACCCGGAGCGCCGCGGTCGAGCTGACGGTCGGCGAGCGTCAGGCGGTCGTCTCGTACGGCGGCTGAGCCGGCCGGGCCGTGCACGCTCGCGGCCCCGGCATCCCCGATGAGCGGGAAGCGCGCTCCTAACCTCGCGGGGTGCCCGAGCTCCTGGTCGCCGCCGTCGCCGGGGTCGTGGCCTGGTGGCTGTACGGGAAGTGGAAGGCGTCCCGGGGACCGGAGCGCATGGCCCGGGCGGGCGCCCTCGTCGGCACGATCGGGCGGATCCTCCTGGCCGTGCCGATCATCTGGGCCGTCGGCGCCATGGCGCAGGGCTGCGAGGACGAGGAGGCGGTCGATCCATGGGTCCCGGCGACGGCCGACGGGAACGCCGACTTCGGCGCGGACCCGGACGGTGGCGACGAACCCGAGCGTATGACCTGCGGGTCGTGGCGCGAGGAGGACTGCCCGCCCTACCCATCCGTCCTCATCCCGGGTGACGGCACGCCGTAGTCGCCGACCGCCGCCAACGCGAAGAGGCGACTCGACGCAGCGGTGCGGCCCGTCCTGTGCCCCGCTCAGTCGCGCGGCTGGAACCAGGACCCGTTCACCGTCGACCGCCATTCGTCGGCGTCGTCGAGGTGGTTGCCGCTGGAGGGCGCCGCCGCCGGCGCCTCGGCGTTCCTGGCGGACCGGCGCGCCGCACACCGTGTGCCCCGCATCAGAACGGTGTGCCAGATGCGCACGAGCGCCCAAGCCGCCGTCATCACAGCACCTCGAACCGAATGGTCAACGTGAGAGCCACCCCGGATCGTGCGTCTATACCCAACTCGGCGGCCAGGAACCGCACGCAGCGAAGTGAAGAGCCGCGGGGTCGCCATGCGACGTTTGGTGGCGAGCGTCGGGAACGCGCCAAAGGCGGCCGATTGACCGGCCGGGGCCTGGCGTCTGGACGATGGGGGTCGGCCGCTGCCTGCGGTCGGGCTCAGTCGGGGAGGCGGCCGGTCGCCTTGGCCCAGGCCTCGATGTCCGGCCAGTTCCAGACGAAGGCCTTGGCGAGCTGCATCACCGGCTCGGGGAACTCGGCGTGACGCCGTTTGAGCAGTGAGACCGACTGCGGGTGCTTGAGGCCGAGGCGAACTGCGACTTCGGCGGCTCCGACCAGGTCACCGACACGGACCAGGCGGTCAGGCTCGTACACGGCCGGGGAGGCTGATGGTTTCACTCGAATCCATTCGCGATCAGCGGTAAGTGCGTCGGCGCACGCGACGGGCGGATGAAGGCGGGGTCGACCACGCCCCCCGTCCCAACGACCCTGCCCCGGCGCAACGATCACCGCCCGGGGCCGGCCACCGCCCACCAGAGGCGACGACACACCCGACCCTACGCGCCCCGCAACGCCGGGTCTCACCATCCCTACGTTCTGCGCGACTCCGCTCGGGCACCACGAGCGGCCCTGGCGAGTACGAGTCGATGGCGACGGTGAGTCGGCCTGCAAGCCGGACTGCGTGGCGTTCTGCCGAATCGCCGTCCACGATCACCCGATCGCCGAACCCCGAACTCGCCACACAACCATCGGGGACACCATGACTGTTACGCGCCGGTGCCGGTGATCTCGCCGTGCGTCGGGCGCGGATGGGCCCGACCCTGCCGCGGTGTCGGGCCGGTCGAGTGCTACCGTCGCCCGCCTGATGGGCAGGCCTGGGGGAGGTCGGGGGGCCGGCGGCGGCGGTGCGGCTGTGGTGCCCCCGTCGGGGCGGACCGGGGGTCGACGGCCCGGCCCGGGTGGGCCCGACGACCGACACGCGACGACGGGCACGGGCCGAGGCGGCGAGCGGGACGGCCCCGACGACGTCGGCGACCACGGGGGCGACGGGGGCGACGGCCGCGGGGGCCGCGGGGGCCGGGGCGACGGCGAGCGCGACACCGACGCCGGGTACCTACGCGAGCGCGACCCCCGGGACGGGCTGACGCGGGCCGAACGGCGGGGCCTGCGGCTGGCGTGGTGGTCCGGGGCTGTCCCGGTGCTGGCGCTCTACGCCTGGGTCCTGATGGCGGGACGGTGGGCGCCGCTGCAGCGGCAGTATTTCGACGACTTCTTCGACATTCAGGCCCGGGCGTTCCTCAACGGGCGGCTGGAGGTGCCGGACGGGTCGGTGGGCTTCGAGGGCTTCCTGATCGACGGCAAGACGTACCTGTACTTCGGGCCGGTGCCGTCGCTGATCCGGCTGCCGGTGCTGGCCGTGACCGACCGGTTCGACGGCCGCCTCACCACGCTCTCGATGCTGGTGGCGACCGTGCTGCTGGCGGCGGCGGCGTTCCGGCTGGCGTGCGTGGTGCGGACGATGGTCCGGGGCGACGAGCCGGTCGGGCGACGCGAGCGCCGGGCGTGGGCCGGGCTGGCCGTCGCCGTGCTGGCCGCCCCGCCGTTCTTCCTGGCCTCGGGGGCGATCGTCTACCACGAGGCCACGATCTGGGGGGTAGCCCTGTCGGTGGCGGCGCTCGACGCCGTGGCCCGGTGGCAGCGGGCGCCGTCGGGGTGGCGGCTCGTGGGGGCGACCGCCCTGATCACCGGTGCCGTGCTCAGCCGGCAGACGCTGGGGTTGGGCCCGCTGTGCGCCCTGGGACTGGCCGGGCTCACCCTCGCCCTCGCCCGCTGGCGCGGCGGCGCGACCAATGCCGAGCGACCTGGCGGCGCTGCGCCCGACGACGACCGGGAGGGCGACCGCCGGCGGGTGCTGACCCGCCTGCTACCGGCGCTGGCGCTGGCCGGGTTCGTCCCGCTGTTCCTGTCGTCGTACCTGAACTACGCCAAGCTCGACCAGTGGTTCGGGCTGCCGATGGACCGGCAGATCCAGTCGCTGTGGACCGGTGGTCGCGAGGAGGTCCTCGCCGCCCACCCCAACTTCATGGGGACCGAGTACGTCACCACGACGGCGTTGCAGTACCTGCGCCCGGACGCCGTCGACCTCCGCAGCGACTTCCCCTACCTCGACTTCCCCCGAACCGGCCCCACGCTCGTCGACGAGGACGCCGCCTTCGACGCCCTCGACTGGTCGTCCAGCATCCCGGCGAGCGCCCCGGCCCTGACGGCCGTCACGCTGGCCGCCGTGGTGTGGACGGTCCGCACCCGGCGCCGCCGCGCCTTCGCCGACCGGTTGTCGCCGCTGCTGGTCGGATCGCTCGCGGGCGGCGTGAGCGTGCTGCTCTTCGCCTACGTCGCCAACCGCTACCTCAACGACCTCTACCCGTTCGTGCTGGTAGGCGGCCTGGTCGGCTTCATGGCGGCCGGGCAGGCGGCCCGCGCCCGCTGGCGACCGGCCCTCCGGGGCCCGCTGGTCGGGGCGGCCGGGATGCTGGTCCTGGCGGGGCTGCTGGTCAACCTGGTCCTGGCCCTCGAGTACCAGCGCGAGCGCGGGCCGGTGGTACCCGAGGCGTGGCGGGCGGAGTGGGCCCGCTGGCGGGTGGACATGCCCGGCGCCCGCGAGCCGCTGCGGGTGGCGCTCGACGAGCGCCTGCCCCCGGTGGCGGACGGCGGGCTGGCCGTGGTCGGCGACTGCGGCGGCCTCTACGTGGGCGTCCGTGACCGCTGGCTCGGCGTCGAGCGGGGGCCGGACGTCGGCGTGTACGAGGTCCGCCTCGACGTCGACGCCCTGCCGGTGGGCGACCGGGTGCCGCTGCTGACGTTCCGCGATGACGAGCACACGACCGTGCTGGGCGCCGTCCGTCTCGACGACGGCGACGTGCGGGTCGACGTGCTCCCCCCCGAGTGGACCGAGCCAGAGTGGGTGCTGGGCTCGCCCGTCCCCCTCGACGGCACGGTGACGCTGCGGGCCAGCACCGACCCCCGCCAGCTGACGGCCTCCATCCAGCACGGCAGCACGGTGCTCAACCCCGCCCAACTGGGCGCTCCCGGCCGATGGGACGAGGTGCTGGTGGGCCAGGCGCCCGACCGCGAGGGCGTCCGGGCGGCGTTCCCCGGGGTCGAGCCGGTGCCGTTCGAGCCGGGCCTGTGCGAGGACGCCGTCGGCTGAGCGCCGGGGCCTGTGACGGACCCGGGGCTCAACGGGCCGGGCGGGCGCCGGGCGCGGATCCACTCCAGGCGGCGGTCGCTGCGGGCCCGTGAGTTCGGTCCCGAGACCAGCACGTTCCGGCGGCAGTGGGGCGAAGAGCCACACGACCGCGGTCCGCGCCTCCGCACCGAACCCTGGAGCTACGGCAGCCCGACGAGAAGCACCGACGGATCGGCCTCTGCCTCGTCGGCGGCGACGACGAACCGGCCCGGGAGAACCGCCGCCCTTCCGGCATTGACCGGAGGTGGAACCGTCCTGTCCGGGACGGCGGCTCGTGGTCCTCCCGTCAGTCACATCCATCCTCGTCGACCGGCGGGATCGGGTCGGGCAGGCGCACGACCGCCCCCTCCTCGTTGCGGAACTCGAGGTCGGCGCCCGGGATCGCCGCCAGCCACCCCGCGGCGTCGTCGGTGCCGGCTGGGTTCTCGAGCAGGCGCCGCTGCACGACGGCCACGTCGAAGTCGCCGGCGCGCAGCGCCCGCCGCAGCTCGGCGCACGTCTCGGGCGGGCGCGACAGCTCGCCCGTCGGCACGCCGAGGTACCGCACGGTGTCGGCCAGGTCCGATCCGACGTAGGGGTGCTGTACCCAGTCGCCGACGAGCGCCAGGTCGTCGTCCTGTGGTCCGCGGGCCGCCCACCAGAGGTTCTCGAGGGCGTCGAACGACGTGATGTGGCGGTCGAGGCGCTCTTCGTCCACCACGTTCCACCCGCCGGCCACGACCCCGGCGAAGACGGCGGCGCCCATGGCGCCGGCGACGGCCCGCTGGGCCCCCGCCCGTCGAGTCCCCGGGCCCATAGGGGTCGCGCCCGGCGCCACTTCGTCGCCCGCCAGGCGGCCCGCGACGGGGCCTGCCAGCCTGCGCTCGCCATGGCCCGCCATGCCGCCGACGGCGGGGCCTGCCAGCCTGCGCTCGCCATCGCCCGCCATGCCGCCGACGCCGGTGCCCGTCGATGTGCCGGTGACGTCGTCCGGCGCACCGGCCCCGACGGCGCTCAGCGCCGGCTCCGGCGCCAACATGCCGAAGGGCGACGGGGCGGCGACCGCGGCGCCGTCGGTACCCGCACGTGTGCGGACCGCCGACGCATACGCCGCCAGGCCGGCGGTGCTGACGGCCACGGCGGCCGCCGCCCCGATCCAGCGGTCGGACGGGACCAGTGGCCACTCGCCGCCGATGTTGCGCGACATGGCATGGAACGCCACGTAGGCCGCCGCCGCGGTGCACACGATCGGGTCGAGCCGGCGGTCGCGGCCCGCGAGCCCGACGGCCAGCAGGGCGAGCAGCAGCACGGCCGCCGGCAGCACGTAGCGGACGGTG
>DATFOS010000147.1:0-10918 GCA_035265325.1 Acidimicrobiales bacterium | reverse complement strand
GCCCGCTCGGCCGGGACCCTCGTCGCCCTCGCCCTCGCCTTCACGCTCGCCTACGCCGAGCTGGCCAGCGCCGCCGACCTCGCCCCGATCGTCGGCGCCTTCGTGGCGGGGCTCGCCCTGTCCCGCAGCGACCGGTCCGAGAAGATCCAGCGCGAGCTGGCCCCGGTCGGCCACCTGTTCATCCCCGTGTTCTTCCTCCAGATCGGCATCGACGCCGACGTCGGCGCCTTCTTCTCTCTGCCGGTGCTGGGCGTCGCCGCCGTGCTGATGGTCGCCGCAGTGGTGGGCAAGCTCGCCTCGCCGGTCGGTGCCATCGGTACGGCCGGCGACAAGGTCCTGATCGGCCTCGGGATGCTGCCCCGCGGCGAGGTCGGCCTGATCTTCGCCACGATCGGCCTGCAGAACGGCGTCCTCGACGAGGACCTCTACGCCGCCCTCCTGCTCGTGGTCCTCGCCACGACGCTGGTCACGCCGCAGCTGCTCAAGGGCCGCTACACCCGGCTGCGCGCGGGCGGCGAGGGGGCGGCCGCCCCGCGCCCGACGGCCGGGCCGCCGCCACCCGGGGGCTGGCTCGACGTGCGCGACGGCGAGGTCCACCTCCGCACCGCCCCTGGCGACGCGGCCGCCCTGGCGGTGGCGCTCGAGGCCGCCGTCCGCATCGGGCGCAACCGGCCCGGCGCCGACCTCCTCGACTGGGTGAGCGGCCTGCCCGACACGCCGCTCGCCTGGGGCCACGAGGAGCGGCGGGCGCTCATCGACGCCATCGAGCGCGGCAACGGGCGCTCATGGCGGTTCCTCGTCACCAGCGGCGTGCTCGACCGGGCGCTGCCCGAGGTGGCCGAGGCGCTGCGCCGGCGCCGCGACGACCCGTTCCTCGTCGACCCCGCCTCCGCCTACCGCCTGGCCGCCATGGACCGCCTGCGGCTCCTCGACCCGGACGACCCGGTGGCGGTCGAGGTCCGCAGGCTGGGCCACATCGACCGGTTCTTCCTCGGGGCGTTCCTGATCGAGGCGCTGCGCGACGCCGAGAGCCCGGTGGTCGACGCCCGCGCCGTCGTCACCCGGCTCGGCCTGGCGGCGGCGGACACCGACGCCGTGGTGGACCTGGTGGCCGACCGCGACCTGCTGTGGTCGGCGTCTCGCCAGCCGGGCGCGCTGACCCAGGAGGCCGTGCTGCAGCTCGCCGCCCACCTGGGGACGCCCGAGCGCGCCAGGCTCCTGTACTGCGCCAGCGCCCTCCGCTCGGACGACAGGGCGCGGTGGGAGGTGCAGCGGCTGCGGGCCCTGTACGAGCTGGTCCAGGCCGTGCTGGCGGACCCCGGGCTGTCGGGGCCGGAGGAGGTGTCGCTCGACCAGTTCCGCCGGTCGGAGGCGATCGCCCTGGTCGGCGAGGGCAACGGGGGCGCGGGAGCGGCCGACCGCATCGCCCGGGCGCCCCGCTCCTACGTCCTGCGCCAGGCGCCCGCCGCCATCGCCCGCCACGCCCGGCTGGTCGACCCGCGGCCGGAGAAGGACGAGGTGCGGGTGGGGGCGTTCGACCCGGCCGAGGCGCCGGGCAACGGGTCCGGGAACGGGGCGAGCCCGGCCCGCTGGGGGCTCGACGTGGCGGCCCGGGACCGCCACGGCCTGCTCGCCACGGTGACGGCGGCGCTGGCGGACGCCGGGCTCGAGATCCGCGACGCCACGGTCGCCCGGTGGCCGGACGGCGCCGTCGTCCAGTCGTTCACGCTGGCCGGCGCTCGCCGCTCGACCCGGTTCGACCCGGAGCAGCTGCGGGTCGCCATGGTCGCCTCCCTTCGGGACGGCGGCACGCCGACCTGGTCGCCGGCGCCGGACGCCGAGGTCGACTTCGACGGCGCCGCCTCGCCGTGGCACACGGTCGGCGAGGTCCACGGCGCCGACCGGCCGGCCCTGCTCCACGACGTGGCCGCCGCCCTGGCGGCGGCCGGCGTCGAGGTGGCGGCCGCCGGCGTCCACGTGGACGACGGCCTGGTCATCGACCGCTTCGAGCTGGTCACGCGCAGCGGCGCCAAGCTCTCTCCGCAGGACGAGGAGCAGGTCCGCCGGCTCCTCCACGACGGCCCGCCGGCCACGCCCAAGGCGGTCACCTGGCTCCCCGGCCGCCTGCGCGCCCTGGCCGGGACGACCCGGAACGGCGGGTGACGGCCCGCTCAGTCGTCGATGGCCTGGTAGACGGACGTCCAGAAGTCGAGGTAGGTCGGCGACAGCTGGGGGAACGCCTGGCGCTGGGTCAGCAGGACGCCGACGAGGTCCTCGGCCGGGTCGACCCACCAGGACGTGCCCCAGCCGCCGTCCCACCCGAACCGGCCGGGGGTCGACGGCCCGCTCACGCGGGCGGTGACGACGGCGAGGCCGAGACCCCAGCCCATGGCGTCCCACCAGCCGGGGAGGAATCCGGTCCCCGCCTTCTGCGCCGGCGTGAGCTGGTCGGTGGTCATCGCCTCGACCGTCGGGCGGGACAGCACCCGCTCGCTGCCGCACCGCCCGCCCTCCAGCATCATCAGGCCCAGCTGGAGAAGATCCTCGGCGGTGGACACGAGGCCGCTGCCCCCGCTCGGGAACGCCGGCGGCCGCGCCCACACGCTGTCCGCCGGGTCATCGGCCACGACGAGCGCGCCGGTGGCGTCGTCGACGCCGTAGGCGGGCGGCAAGCGGTCGACGTCGTCCCCCGGGACCGTGAAGCCGGTGTCCCGCATGCCGAGCGGGTGGAAGATGCGCTCGCGGAGGAAGACGTCGAGCGGCTGGCCCGTCGCCCGCGCCAGCAGCACCCCGAGGACCTGGGAGCTGACGTCGTACAGCCACGAGCCGCCCGGCTGGCACGCCAGGGGCAGGCTGCCGAGGCGACGGAGCCACTCGTCCGGGTCGTGCGGCGTGCGCGGCGTCGGCGGGCCGAAGCCCAGCTCCAGGTCGGCGGCGGCCCGCATGATCGGTGGCTCCCCGCCGTCGGTAGGCAGCACGAGGCCGTACCCGGACGTGAAGGTGAGCAGGTCTCGGACGGTGATCGGCCGCTCGGCGGGGACCGTGTCGTCGAGCGGGCCGTCCGGGCGGGTCAGGACCGGCCGGTCGGCCAGCTCGGGCAGCAGCCGCTCGACGGGGTCGTCGAGCCGGAGCACGCACTCCTCGACCAGCATCATCGTCGCCACCGCGGTGACCGGCTTGGTCATCGAGGTGATGCGGAACAGCGTGTCGGGCCGCATCGGCTCGTCGCCGCCGATCGCCGTCGAACCGATCGTGTCGACGAAGACCTGCCCCCGCCGGCACACCAACGTGACCATGCCGGGCAGCGCGCCCGCCTCCACGTGGCGGGCCAGGACCTCGTGCATCCGCCCGAGCCGCGCCCGGGACAACCCAGCACTCATGACGCCACTCGTTCCCCGCCCCCTCCCCCGGCAGACACCGGGGGTCGGCGGAGCGGGACGGGTGCGGGCCGGTCGCCTCGCCCGGAGGCCGCCGGCCCGACGGGTGTCAGTGGCCCCGGCGTACCCACTCCTCCAGGTCGGGGGCTTCCTCGCCCACCGTCGTGGACTCGCCGTGGCCCGTGTGCACGATCGTCTCGGGCGGCAGCGTCAGCAGGCGCGTGCGGATCGAGGCGATGATCGTCGGGAAGTCGCTGTGGCTGCGCCCGGTCCCGCCCGGGCCGCCGCAGAACAGCGTGTCGCCCGAGAACACCACGTCGGTGCCGCCCGGGCCCGCGCCGCCGGCGTGGAAGCACACGCACCCCGGCGAGTGCCCCGGCGTGTGGAGCCCGGCCAACTCGACCCCGCCGGCCCGCAGGACCGTGCCGTCGGCCAGGTCGCGGTCGGGCGCCCGGTCGGGGTGGACGACGTCCCACAGCATGCGGTCGTCGGGATGCAGCCAGATCGGGGCGTCGACGGCCTCGGCCAGGGCGACGGCCGCGTTGATGTGGTCGTTGTGGCCGTGGGTGCAGGCGATGGCGGTGACCCGGCGGCCGGCGACGGCCTCGACGATCGGCCGGTGGTCGTGGGCGGCGTCGACCACCACGACCGCGGACTCGTCCCCCACCAGCCAGATGTTGTTCGTGACGTCCCACTCGCCGCCGTCGAGGGCGAAGATGCCGTCGGTCGTGACGAGCTCGATCACGCGCCCTGCCCTGCGTCGGCGCCGGTGACGTCGGACGTGGCCGCGGCCGCGATCCCGGCGCCGCCCGGGGCGCCGGCGGCCGGCCCGTCGAGGAGCACCACGCTGCGCAGCACGTCGCCCTTCTCCATCCGGCCGAAGGCCTCCTCGACCCCGTCGAGCAGGATCGTCTCGCTGACGAAGTCCTCCAGGGGCAGCCGTCCCTGGAGGTGGAGGTCGACGAGGAGCGGGAAGTCGCGGCTGGGCAGGCAGTCCCCGTACCAGCTGGGCTTGAGGGCGCCGCCCCGGCCGAAGAACTCGATCATCGGGATGTCGGGGAACGTCATGTCCGGCGTCGGGACGCCGACCTGGACGACCGTGCCGGCCAGGTCGCGGGCGAAGAAGGCCTGGCGGAGGACCTCGGGGTGCCCGACCGCCTCGATGCACACGTCCGCCCCCAGCCCGCCGGTGGCGGACCGGACCGCCTCGACCGGGTCGCCGGCGGAGGCGTCGACGGTGTGGGTGGCGCCGAAGCGGCGGGCCAGCTCGAGCTTCCGCGGGTCGAGGTCGACGGCGACGATCGTGGTCGCCCCGGCGAGGCGGGCCCCGGCGACGGCGGCATCGCCCACCCCGCCGCACCCGAACACGGCCACGCTGTCGCCTCGCCGGACGTCGCCGGTGAGCATGGCTGCGCCCAGTCCCGCCATAACGCCGCACCCGAGCAGGCCGGCCACCTCGGGACGGGCCGCCGGGTCGACGGGCGTGCATTGGCCGGCGGCGACCAGGGTCGTGTCGGCGAACGCGCCGATGCCGAGTGCGGGCGACAACGGCGTGCCGTCGGTGAGGGTCATCGCCTGGGACGCGTTGTGGGTGGCGAAGCACAGGTGCGGCTTGCCCTTGCGGCACGCCCGGCAGCGCCCGCAGACGGCCCGCCAGTTGAGGACCACGAACTGGCCCGGCTCGACCTCGTCCACGCCCGGGCCGACGGCGGCGACCACGCCGGCCGCCTCGTGGCCCAGCAGGAAGGGGAAGTCGTCGTTGATCCCGCCCTGGCGGTAGTGCAGGTCGGTGTGGCAGACCCCACAGGCCTGCACGTCGACGAGCGCCTCGCCGGGGCCCGGGTCCGGCACCAGGATCGTGGTCAGCTCGACCGGCTCGCCCTTGCGCCGGGCGATGACCCCCCGCACCTCGTGTGCCATGCCGACCCCTCCTCCGCTGGTGCGTTGCGTTCATCGCCGCCGTGCGCCACGGCGCACGGCGACCGGCAGGACCTTACGGCGCCCCGGTGGCGCCGTCGCCGGACCGATGAATCCCGCGGCGCGCCGCGGTCTGTCGCGGTGTGAAGCCTGACGAGACCACCGCCCCCGCCGGCGACGCCCGCCTGTGCGTCCACACCTTCGGCAGCGCCGACGACCCCGCCGTGCTGCTGATCCAGGGCGCCGAGGGCGCCATGGACTGGTGGGAGGACGAGTTCTGCGCCCGCATCGCCGGCGCCGGGCACTACGTGATCCGCTACGACCACCGGGACACCGGCGCCTCGACCACCTACCCGCCCGGCGAGCCCGGCTACACCGGCCGGGACCTGGCCGAGGACGTCGTGGCGGTCCTCGATGCGCGGGACGTGGCGCGTGCCGACCTCGTGGGCCTGTCGATGGGTGGCGCCCTGGCCCAGGTCGTCGCGCTCGAGTACCCGCACCGCGTCGCCTCGCTGACGCTCGTCGCCACCAGCCCGACCGGCGACCTGCCCGACGACCTCGACCTGCCGGGGATGACCGAGGAGTTGGCCGCCCACTACGCCGCTGACGCGCCACCGACCGACTGGTCGGACGCGGCGGCGGCCGCCGCCGCCCTCGTGGACGGCTTCCGCCCACTCGCCGGCTCGGGCCCGTTCGACGAGGACGGCCTCCGTGCCGTCGCGGACCGCGTCGTCGCCCGCTCGACGAGCCTGGCCAGCACAGCGAACCACTACATGACCCGGCCGGGCTCGGCGCCCACCGGGTCGCTCGCCGACCTGCGGGTGCCGACGCTGGTCGTCCACGGCCGGGAGGACCCGCTCTTCCCGCTCGCCCACGGCGAGGCCCTGGCGGCGCTGATCCCCGGTGCCCGCCTGCTCGTCCTGGACCACACCGGCCACGAGCTCCCCCGCTCGGCATGGGACACGTTCATCCCGGCCCTCCTCGCCCATACCGCCACCGTGGCCCGGTAGGCCGGCGGCCGGCCAAGGACCGCCGGGGTTGCCGCCCCGGCCGGTGGGTAGCCGCCGGCCATGGCCGACCTGCCCCGCTCGTGCGACGTCGTGGTGATCGGTGCCGGGCTCGCCGGCCTGTGCGCCGCCCGGCACCTGGTGGCGGCCGGGCGCGACGTCGTGGTGGTCGAGGCGGGCGACGCCGTCGGCGGCCGCGTGCGCACCGACCGCGTCGACGGCCTGCAGCTCGACCGCGGCTTCCAGGTCTCCACGCCCGGGTACCCCGAGGCCCGGCGGGTGCTCGACCTCGATGCACTGGACCTGCACCGCTTCACCGCCGGGGCGGTCGTGGCCACCGAGGGCCGACGTCACCGCCTCGCCGCTCCCTTCGACGCCCCGCGCTGGGCGCTGAACGCGGTGACGGCCCCCGTGGGCAGCCCCGCCGACAAGCTGCGGATGGCGGCGTATGCGGCCCGCGTCGGCGTGGTCGACGCCCGCCGACTGGTGGCCCAGGAGGACGTCACGGCTCGCCAGGCGCTGCGGGACGCCGGCCTGTCCGACCGCTTCGTGGACACGGCCCTCCGCCCCTTCCTGGCGGGGGTGTTCCTCGAGGAGGAGCTGTCGACCTCCCGCCGGTTCCTGGACCTGGTCCTGCGCAGCTTCGTGCGCGGTCTCCCGGCCCTGCCGGCCGCCGGCATGGGCGCCATCCCCGAGCAGCTCGCGAGCACGCTGCCGGACGGGTGCGTCCACCTCGGCGTCCGCGTCCGGTCGCTGCTGCCGGGCCGGGTGTCCACCGACGCCGGCGACGTGCAAGCTCCGGCGGTGATCGTGGCCACGTCGGGGCCCGAGGCGGCGGCGCTCGTCCCCGGCGTCGACGCGCCGGCGTCCAAGGCCTCGACCACCTGGTACCACCTGGCCGACGTGCCGCCCGACGCGCTGGTCGAGGGTCGGCCGGTCCTCACCCTCGACGGCGACGGCACCGGGCCGATCTCCAGCACGGTGCCGCTGTCGCACGTGTCGGCGTCGTACGCCTCGGGCGGGCGCGTGCTGGTCACGTCGCTGGCGGTGGGCGAGCGAGGGTCGGCGGACGACGAGCGAGCGGCACGCACGCAGCTCGCCGCCCTCTACGGCGAGGCGACCGGCGGCTGGGATCACGTGGCCACGTACGTCGTCCCCCACAGCCTGCCGGCCATGCCGCCGCCGCACGACTTCCGCCGGCCGGTCGTCGTCACCGACGGGCTCTACGTGTGCGGCGATCACCGGGACTCGGCCTCCCAGCAGGGGGCCATGGTCTCGGGCCGCCGCGCCGCCGAGTCGATCCTCGCCGCCGCCCGGACATCGTCGGCGCCCGCCTGACGCCGGCGCCCCGGGCGCCGCCCGCCGCGTGGTCGGCGCTCAGGGCCGCTCGTTCCTGGCCGCCCGCTCAACCGCGCGGGCGATGCGGCGCCGGCGGGTCTCCGGGCGCTTCGCCCGGGCGAGCGACTCGAGGATGGCCCGCCTGGTCGACGGGGGGAACGCCGTGAAGTGGGCGGCGGCGGCGGGGTCCGCTGCGAGCGCCTCGCGTAGGTCGTCGGGGACGACGCCGTCCTGGGCGTCGGCGAGCAGTGCCCACGTGCCGGTCCGTTTGGCGAGGTCGATCGCGGCCTGGCCCGCGGGCGTCATCAGCCCCTCGGCCGTCAGCCGGTCCACGAGCGCCCGATTGACGTTGCTGGGCGCCCCGATCGACCCCGCCGGCACCCGGCGGAACGTGACGATCTCCCACGGCGAGGTGCCCACGACCCCCGGCACCCGGATCCGCGTGGGGGACGTCGAGCTCGAGGTGGTCCGGCGCATGCCGCCGTGCCGGATCCTGGACGACACCGTCGGGCCCGCCGCCAGGGCCGCCCTGGCGCGGCGGACGGGCTCGGTGTTCCGCATCCTCACGTCCGGCACGATCACCGTCGGCGACCATGTCGTCTTCGACACCCCGCCCTGACCCGCCCCACTGACCCAGCGCTCACGCCGGCGGCTCCGCGACGCCGTAGAAGAACGCGTCGCCGACCGGTCGCACGTGCGCGTGCCATCCCCGGTCACGAAGGGACTCCTGGAGACGTCCGGGCTCCCAGAAAACCTTGACGATGTCGAACGTCGTCCCGTCGCTCAGCGTCCGGCGGGCGACCGGCACCGAGGACTCGGTGTGCGATGCCTCGAACACCCGCGCCCGAGGGCCCTCGTCGACGAACGCCGCCCGCCCGCCCGGCCGAAGGCACGATCGAACCAGGGCCCAGAACGCCTCGACGAGCGTTGGCGGCACGTGCGACAGCCAGAAGCCGAAGAACACGGCGTCGTATTGCCGTGTCGGCCTCCATGCGAAGAGGTCCGCACACACGTACTCGACGTGGGGAGCGGACACGGCCTCCCGATTGCGCTCCAACATCCGAGGAGAGCCGTCCACCGCGGTCAGCGAGCGGGCATGCCGGACGAGCTCACGAGTGAAGGCGCCTGAGCCGCAGGCCAGTTCGAGCACATCTCCCTGCGGGCGGAACTCGTCGATGAGCTCGCGCATCACCGCGGCGTCGATGAGACCCGGGTCCTTCCTGTCCGCCGGCCGGGTGGGGTCCCCATAGTCGGGAGCGCGCAGGTCGTAGTACCTGCGCTGGGACACGATGAGCTGCGACACGTCGTCCGGTTCTCCGAAAGCACCGTCCACGAATGCAGTCTGGCGGCCGGCACGACCGCGTGCTCATGCCCGGGTCGCCCGGCCGGGGCTACAACGCCTCGAACGGGGCTGCGTAACGGAAGGTGCCGCGGACTTCGGGCCGGTACATCGCGAGAGGGCGAGCCTGGAAGTGCTCGCGCCACGCCGGGTCGGGCGGCGAGATGCCGAGCGTGGACGCCGGGACGAAACCGAAGCGCGGGTAGTAGTCGGTATGCCCGAGGAGAACGACGACGGGATAGTCGAGCGCGTCGGCGGCGGCGAGGACCGCGTGCATGAGGGCGTGGCCGACGTGGCGGCCCTGGTGTTGGGGGAGCACGCCGATCGGCCCCAGCCCGATCGCAGCGGTGCCATCGACGGCGCCCTCGGTGCCGATGACGTGACCGATCGGGTGCCCGTCGGGCGCCTCGGCGACGAGCGACAGCGCCGGAACCCAGCCCCAGTCTGCTCGTAGCGCTCGAACGAGCCCGACCTCGACAGGTTCCGAACCCGAAGCGGCGACGTCGGCGAACGCGTGGCGATGCACGTCATCGATGCGGTCGACATCGGAGGGGCCCTCACGACGGATCAGCACGCCCCGGGACTCTCCCACAGACCACGCGATCTCCACGGCGAGCCGTGAGGCTCTGCCGCCGATACACGGTCCGTGGGGCCCCTGTCCCGCCCGAAGATCGAGGTTTAGGCTCCGCGGGTGGCGAGCGGCGATGCGCCATCGGGCTCCCTGAGCTTTCTCTTCACCGACCTGGCCGACAGCACGCTGCTATGGGAGCAGCGGGAGCGGGAGATGGCGGGTGCGGTGGCCCGCCACGACTCGATCCTGACCGGGGAGGTCGAGCGCCAGGGCGGCAGGGTCGTCAAGTCCCGCGGCGATGGCCTGATGGCGGTGTTCGCCGACGCCGACGCCGCGGTCCGGGCGGCGGTGGAGGGTCAGCGCTCTCTTGGCTGCGTGGACTGGTCGGTGCCGCTGGGCGTGCGGATGGGCGTCTGCACGGGACCGGCCCGCGAGGCCGGCGGCGACTACCACGGCCCGGTCGTGAACAGGGCGGCGCGCATCGCCGATGCGGCGCATCCTGGTCAGATCCTCGCGGCCCCGGCGACGGCCGTGTTCGTGGAGGCCTTCGCCGTACGCGATCTCGGCGAGTTCCACCTGAAGGGTCTGCCGCCGATGCGGCTGTGGCAGGTGCTGGCCGAGGGGCTCGAGGCGGCCTTCCCGCCGTTGGCGGCCACGGCGGTGGGGCTCGATGTGGCGCCGTCGACGGTGTTCGTGGGCCGGGCGAACGAGCTCGCCGCCATCGAGCGGCTGGTGTCGGAGCATCCCTTGGTCACGCTGACCGGCGTTGGGGGGTGCGGAAAGACCCGCCTGGCGTTGGAGGCGGCCCGGTCGATGGCGGGGCGATTCCGCGACGGTGTGCGCTTCGTCGACCTGGCGGTGATCGCCGATCCGGACGGCGTCGTCGACGCCGCGGAACGGGCGCTCGGACTCGTGGAAGGCCCGGGCATCGGCGATCGGGTCGTGCGGGTGGCGGAGCACCTGCGCGGCCGAGCGATGCTGTGCCTGCTCGACAATTGTGAGCACGTCATCGATGCGTGCGGCCAGCTGGCCGCGGCCGTGCTCGCCCGCCCGGGGGCCAGCCGGGTGGTGGCGACGAGCCGTGAACCGCTCGGCGTGCCGGGCGAGCAGGTGTTCCTCGTGCCGTCTCTGGACCCGCGCACCGACGGCCTGGAACTCTTCGCCAGGCGGGCGGGCGAAGCCCGGTCCGGCTTCGACCTCGATGCCGCGACGGCCGAAACGGTGGCGCGTCTCTGCGAACGGCTCGATGGGATCCCGCTGGCGATCGAGCTCGCTGCTGGCCGCGTCGGTCAGCTCGCTCCCGCACAACTGCTCGAGCGGCTGTCCGACCGCTTTCGTCTCCTCACCGGTGGACGCGGCCGGGTCCCGC
>DATFOS010000146.1:0-12437 GCA_035265325.1 Acidimicrobiales bacterium | reverse complement strand
CAGAAGCCGGCGCCCGGAGCGGCCACGGCTGACACGAGCCGGTCGAGCGTCAAGTACGCGAGCGAGTCGGCGGCGACGTACTCGCGGATCTCGTCGACCGACAGGTCGGCCGCCAGGAGGTCGGCACGGGCGCCCGTGTCCATTCCGTAGAAGCAGGGCCAGCGGTAGGGCGGCGACATGATCCGGAGGTGGACCTCGGCGGCGCCGGCCTCCCGCAGCATGGCGACCACCGCCCTGGTGGTGGTGCCCCGGACGATCGAGTCGTCGACGACGACGAGGCGCTTGCCTGCGATCTGATCACGGAGCGGGTTGAGCTTCATCCTCACGCCCTGCGCCCGACGCTCCGGACTGGGGGCGATGAACGTGCGGCCGATGTAGCGGTTCTTCACCAGCCCGTCGCCGTAGGGGATGCCCGAGACACGAGCGAAACCCTGCGCCGCTGGGACGCCTGACTCGGGCACGGGCATCACCATCGCCGGTCGAGGCGGGTCGAGTTCGTCGATGGGAAGCGGCGCCTGCTCAGCCAGCTCCTCGCCCATGCGCACGCGCACGGATGCGACGCTGCGGCCGTAGAGGTCGGCATCGGGCCGGGCGAAGTACACGAACTCGAACAGGCACAGTGCCGGCTCGATCTCGTCGGGGGCGAACGGGAACAGCGACCGCGGCCCGTCGGCGTCGATCACGACCATCTCGCCGGGCTCGAGCTCGCGTACGAACTCGGCGCCGACGATGTCGAGTGCCGGGCTCTCGGACGCCAGGATCCAGCCCTCGCCGGCGTTCTCGCCGTCGGCGTCGGCGGGCAGCCGGCCCAGGCACAGCGGGCGGAACCCGTGGGGGTCGCGCACGCCGGCCACGCGCAGCTCGTCCATGAGGACCAGCGAGAAGGCGCCCTCCAGCTGGCGGACGACCTCGCACACCGCGTCCTCGAGGGGGCGGTGCGCCAGCTCCTTCCCGATCAGCTCGGCCACCAGGTCGCTGTCGCTGGTGACCATGCCCTCGAGCATCCCGGCCTCCTTGGCCAGGCGCTCGGTGTTGACCAGGTTGCCGTTGTGGCCGAGGGCGAACTCGTGCTCGCCCACCGACCGGTACACCGGCTGGGCGTTGCGCCAGGTGGACGACCCCGTCGTCGAATAGCGGCAATGGCCGATGGCCAGGTGGCCGCTCAGCCCGGCCAGCGTCCGGTCGTCGAAGACCGCGGCTACCAGCCCCTGGTCCTTGACGACGGTGAGCGTCTCGCCGTCGCTCACGGCCATGCCGGCCGCCTCCTGCCCGCGGTGCTGGAGCGCGAACAGGCCGAGGTAGGTGAGCTGGGCGACCGGCTGGCCGGGGCCGTGGACGCCGAAGACGCCGCAGGCTTCCTTCAAGCCGTCGCCGTCACCCGGGGAGGCGGCCGCGTCGAGCACGAGCCCCATTGTGCCGCCCGGCCGGCCCGCCACACCCCATCCCCCGCGGAGCGGGCCACCCCGCCCGCCGACCTCGCGTTGGGGTCTCTCCTCCTCCGGGGCCTACGCTCGCGGCCCGATGGGGGCACTCCTGCGTTCCGCGACGCTGCAGAAGCTGGCCAAGTACTCCACGGCCTCGGCCGCCGGCGTCCTCGTCGGGCAGGCGACGCTGATCTTCTGCCTGGAGGCGCTCGAGTGGCCCGCCCTCGGCGCCAACCTGGCGTCGGTCACGCTCGGGTGCATCCCGAACTACACGATCAACCGCTACTGGACCTGGCAGCGCTCCGGCGCGAACCGGTTCTGGGGTGAGGTCGTCCCGTTCTGGTCGATGGCGGTACTGGGGGTGATCCTGTCGATGCTCGCCGTCGCCTACGCCGACAACAGGTGGGGCACGACGTTCGCCGTCGCCGTCGCCAACCTCGCGGGCTTCGGCTTCCTGTGGGTCGCCAAGTTCCTGGTGCTCGACAAGCTGCTGTGGCGGGTCGTGCACGACCTGCACCCCGAGGTGGACATCGACGCCGCCGAGGCCGGCATGCCGGGCGCCCTGGCGCTCGACGCCGAGGAGGAGGCGGCCAAGGAGGCCGCCGCCCAGCCGGCCCCGCACCGGCCCCTGGTGGACTGATCCGGGGCGCGCGGCCGGGCGCTCAGAGGCTGCGCCGATAGGCGCAGCCTCTGGCCCAGCGGCCCGGCGCCGAAGGCGCCATGAGCGGAGAGGCCGCGTCGTCGACCTCTCGGGCGCGCCAGCGCCCGAGGAGGCAACCGTGCCTCTCCGCGCACCCTCTCAGCCCTGGGTCGTCCCGTGGCCGAGGGCCTCGGGCAGGCGGCCCTGCCACGACGCCACGGCCTCGGCCAGCGGCACGTCGAGCACACCCTCGACGACGAGGCGGTCGCCGAACGCCCGGCCCACGACCGTGCCGTCGGCCCCGGCGGCACCCTGGCGGCGCTGCACCTCGCCCACCGCGGCCGGGTCGACCGCCAGCACGAACCGGCTCGGCGACTCGGCGAACAGCCAGGCGTGCGGGACGACCCCGTCGGCCGGCATGACATCGAACCCGACCCCGCCCGCCACGGCCATCTCGGCCAGCGCCGGCCCGAGCCCGTCGGCGGTGTCGTGGACGCCGAGAACGAGGCCCTCGTTGACCAGGTCCCGCACGAGCGCGCATGTGGCGGCGTGGCCGTCGAGGTCGAGCGCGGGCGGGCTGCCCCGGCGGTGGCCACGCTCCCACGCCCAGCGGGACCCGGAGAGGCCCCACGAGCCCGAGCCGAGGACCATCACCAGCGTCCCGTCCACCAGGCGGGCCCCGGGCGGCGGGGCGGCAAGCTCGTCGATGAGCCCGACGACGCCCACGATCGGGGTGGGGTCGATGTCCTTGCCGCGGGACTCGTTGTAGAGGCTCACGTTGCCGCCCACGACCGGCAGGCGCAGGCGGCGGCACGCCTCACCCATGCCGTCGATCGCCTCGGACAGCTGCCACATGACCTCGGGGTGCTCCGGGTTGCCGAAGTTGAGGCAGTTCACGAGCGCCAGCGGGCGGGCGCCGGCGGTCGCCAGGTTGGCCACCGCCTCGGCCACGACGAGGGCGGTGCCCTGGCGGGGGTCGAGGGCGCACCAGCGGTGGTTGCCGTCGGTCGTGAGGGCCAGGCCCTTGCCGGTCGCCTCGCCGGTGACCGGGTGCTTGAGGCGCAGGACGCTGGCGTCGCCGCCCGGCCCCTCGACCGTGTTGAGGAACAACTGGTGGTCGTACTGGGACCACACCCACGACGTGTCGGCGATCAGGCCCATCAGCTCGGCGCCGGCGTCCTCGGGCGGGCCCAGGGCGTCGTCCGCGCTGTCGCCGAGGCGGTGGTGCAGGTCGGCGGGCTCGGTTCGGGGCCGGTCGAGGAGCGGGGCGTCCTCGTGGAGCGACGCGGCCGGGATCTCGGCGAGGACCTCGCCGTCGACCCGGTCGAGGATGCGCAGGGCGCCGCCGGCGGTCACGGTCCCCACGACGGCGGCCCGCACCTCCCACCGGGCGCAGATGGCGAGGACCTCGTCGAGCGCCTGCGGCTCGACGATGGCCAGCATCCGCTCCTGGCTCTCGCTGGTCATCACCTCGAACGGCTCGAGGCCGGGCTCGCGCCGGGGGACCTCGGACACGTAGACGTCCATGCCCACCCCGCCCCGGCTGGCCGTCTCGCTGGCGGCGCAGGTGAGGCCGGCACCGCCCAGGTCCTGGATGCCCACGACCAGGCCGGCGTCGAGCAGGTCGAGGCACGCCTCGATGAGGCGCTTCTCCTCGAACGGGTCGCCGACCTGGACGCTCGGTCGCTTGGCCGCGTCGGCGGCGGCGTCGCCGAATCCGGCCGAGGCGAGCACCGACACGCCGCCGATGCCGTCGCGCCCCGTGGCCGAGCCGAGGAGCACGGCGAGGTTCCCCACGCCCGACGCCCGGCCCAGCACCAGCCGGTCGTGCGGCAGGAGGCCGAGGCAGAACACGTTCACGAGCGGGTTGCCGGCGTACGTCTCGTCGAAGACGGTCTCGCCGCCGACGGTGGGGACGCCGACGGAATTGCCGTAGCCGCTGATGCCCGACACCACGCCCTCGGCCACCCACCGGCTGCGGGGGTCGTCGAGCGGGCCGAAGCGCAACGGGTCCATCAGCGCGATCGGGCGGGCCCCCATCGTGAAGACGTCGCGCAGGATGCCGCCGATACCCGTCGCGGCGCCCTGATACGGCTCGATCGCGCTGGGGTGGTTGTGGCTCTCGATGCGGAACGCCACGGCGAGCCCGTCGCCCACGTCCACCACGCCGGCGTTCTCGCCCGGGCCGACCAGCACGGCCGGGCCCTCGGTCGGCAGCCGCCGCAGGTGCATGCGGCTCGACTTGTACGAGCAGTGCTCGGACCACATGACCGCGTACATGGCCAGCTCGAGGCCGTTGGGCCGCCGGCCGAGGATGCGCTCGATGGCAGCGGCCTCGTCGTCGGTCAACCCCAGGGCCCGGTGGAGGGGCTCGTCGGCTGTCACGCGGGGCAGCGTAGGGCAGCGGCCGGTTCGCGCCGATCGTCCGACCGTGTGGCCCTCCATCACCCGGCTCCCTTGCAGTCGATGACCAACGGTCCGTAGCGGACCGTGTCGATATCGCCGCGGATCGTGCGCCGTGAATAGGCAGCGAGACGAAGGAATACGCAAAATGGCGGAGAAGGAAATAAGCTCTCGCCATGGCAACCGCTACCCGCAAGAGAACACCGATGAGTGTGGAGCACAAGGCGGCCTTGGCCGAAGGCCGCGACCAAGGCCGGGCCGTCCGCCGCTACCTCGAAGCGCTCGAGGCGAACAAGCCCAAGAGGGGCCGCAAGCGTTCGCCCGATTCCATGAAGAAGCGCCTGGCCGCTGTCGAGGACGAGATCGCCGCCGCCGATCCCCTGAAGCGGCTGCACCTCGTGCAGGAACGGCTCGATCTCCAGGCCTCGCTCGAGGCGAGCAAGGCCACGGTCGACATCGAGGAGCTCGAGAAGGAGTTCGTGGAAGCGGCCGCGACGTACAGCCAGCGCAAGGGCATCTCCTATTCGGCCTGGCGTGAGCTCGGTGTCCCGAGCAGCGTGCTCGACCGCGCCGGTATCTCCCGCGCCGCGACCTGACGTCGCGACGCCGATGACGACGAAGGGCAGCCGACGGCGGGTCGGCTGGTCCCTGTGGCTGCGCCGCTCAGGCGGCCAGTGCTCCCGCCGCGGCCAGCAACGACCGCAGTAGCGGTACCCCGTCGGTCGACCCGAGCAGCGCGTGTGACGCCCGCTCGGGGTGCGGCATGAGGCCCACGACGTTGCGGCCCGCCGAGCAGATGCCGGCGATGTCGTCGAGCGACCCGTTGGGGTTGTCGACGTAGCGGACGACCACCCGATCGTCGCCTTGCAACTCGGCCAGTGTCTCGGGCGAACAGGTGTAGTTGCCCTCGAAATGGTTGACCGGAATGGTCAGCTCGGTACCGACGCGCACGCCCGTCGTGAGCGCGGTATCGCCGGCCTCGACCCTCAGTGTGACCGACCGGCACAGGAACTTGAGGCCGGCGTTCTTCTGCAGCGCGCCGGGAAGGAGGCCCGACTCGGTCAGAACCTGGAAGCCGTTGCAGATGCCCACGACCGGGCCGCCCTCGGCGGCGAAGGCCGAGACGGCCCCCATGATCGGCGAGAACCGGGCGATGGCGCCCGGCCGCAGGTAGTCACCGTGGGCGAACCCGCCGGGCAGCACGACCGCGTCGACCCCGTCGAGGGAGGAGTCGCCGTGCCACAGCAGGTGGCCGACCCCGCCGAGGCCCTCGACTGCCTCGACGACGTCACGCTCACAGTTCGACCCGGGGAAGACGACGACGCCGACGCGGGTGGGCATGGGAGCGAACCTACCGCCGCTCAGGCCCGGGCCTCGACGGCGATGGCCGCCGACTCGAGGACCGGGTTGGTGAGGAAGCGGGCGCACATGTCCTCGACCTCGGCGCGGGCGGCCGTGGCGTCGGCGGCATCCACCTCGAAGCGGAAGCACCGGCCCACCTTGACCCCCGTCACGCCGTCGAACCCGAGCGCCGGCAGCGAGCGCTCGATCGTCGCGCCCTCGGGATCGGCGATGCCGTCGTGCAGGCGGGTCTCGACGAAGACCGAGAAGCGCATGCGGGGCAGGTTAGGCGGAGCGGGGCCGCGGCCCGGGCACCGGCACGGCGTCAGCCCGGGGCGCCGGGCCAGTCGGCGAAGCGGCGGCCCGTGATGCGCTCGTAGGCCTCGACATAGCGCCTGCTGGTGGCGTCGACGACCTCGGGCGGCAGGGGCGGCGGCGGGGGCGTCTTGTCCCAGTCGAGGCCCTCCAGGTAATCGCGCACCGGCTGCTTGTCGAACGACGGCGGTGTCGACCCCGGCCGCCAGGCATCGACGGGCCAGAAACGGGACGAGTCCGGCGTCAACACCTCGTCACACAGGACCAACTCGCCGTCGACCATGCCGAGCTCGAACTTGGTGTCCGCGATGACGATGCCGCGCTCGCGGGCCCACGCCGCCCCGCGGGTGTACAGGGCGAGCGACACGTCACGGACCTTGGCCGCCAGCGACTCGCCGAGCAACCCGGCGGCGGCCCCGAACGAGATGTTCTCGTCGTGGCCCTCCTCCGCCTTGGTCGACGGCGTGAATACCGGTTCCGGCAGCTGACCCGACTCCGACATGCCTTCGGGGAGCGGCGAGCCGTGCATCGTCCCCGACCGCCGGTACTCCTTCCACGCCGAGCCGGTGATGTAGCCCCGGACGATGCACTCGACGGGCAACACCTCGGCCCGGTGCGTCAACATGACCCGCCCGGTGAGGTCCCCCTCGGCGGCCGCCACCTGCGCGGATTGGGGCAGATCGGCGACGTCGGTCGAGATCAGGTGTCCGGGGACGACGTCGGCCAGCTCGGCGAACCAGAATGCCGACATGGCCGTGAGCACGCGGCCCTTCTCGGGGATCGGCTCGGCCATCACGACGTCGAAGGCGGAGATGCGGTCGCTGGTCACCATGAGCAGTCGGTCGTCACCGACGGCGTAGATGTCCCGGACCTTGCCCGAGTGGACGTGGGACAGTCCGAGGTCGGTCATCGCAGAATCCCTCCAGGGTCATTTATGCCTAGTTGCCTTACAAGACATCGCCGAGTAGCGCCCGACGACACATCCATTCCCGCTGCCCGCTCTAGAGGATCGGCTCGGGGTGGTAGGCGGCTGCGTCCGGCGTCGCGGCGGCCAGCTCGCCGACCCGGCGGACGAACCCCTCGACCTGTTGCGGCGCCGTGCCCACGAACCCGAGCCGATCGGCCAGCACGGCGTCGAGGGTGGCCCGGTCGAGCCCGAGGCGGGGGTCGGCGGCGAGCCGGTCGAGTAGGTCGTTGCCCTCCGCGCCGGCCCGCTGGGCCAGGGCGACGGCGACCGCGTGCTCCTTGATCGCCTCGTGGGCCTGCTCGCGGCCCACGCCGGCCCGCACGGCCGCCACGAGCACCTTGGTCGTGGCGAGGAACGGCAGGTAGCGGTCGAGCTCCCGCCCGATGACGGCCGGGTAGGCGCCGAAGCCCTCGAGGACGGACAGGAACGTCTCGAACAGCCCGTCCGTCGCCAGGAAGGCACCGGGCAGCGCCACGCGCCGGACCACCGAGTCGGACACGTCGCCCTCGTTCCACTGGTCGCCGGCCAGCTCGGACGTCATCGACAGGTAGCCCCGCACGACGACCGCCAGCCCCGTGACCCGCTCGGCGGAGCGCGTGTTCATCTTGTGGGGCATGGCGGACGAGCCCACCTGGCCGGGGGCGAACCCCTCGGTGACCAGCTCGTGGCCGGCCATGAGGCGGACGGTCGTGGCCAGGCTCGCCGGCCCGGCCACGGCCTGGGCCAGGGCGGCGACGACGTCGAGGTCGAGAGAGCGGGGGTAGACCTGGCCGACGTTCGTGAGCGACGAGGCGAAGCCGAGGTGCGCCCGCACCGCCGCCTCCAGCCGGTCGACGGCCCCCGCGTCGCCGCCGAGCAGGTCGAGCTGATCCTGCTGCGTGCCGACCGGCCCCTTGATGCCGCGCAGCGGGTAACGGGCGATCAACTCGTCGACCCGCCGGTGGGCCTGCAGCAGCTCCTCGCCGGCGTTGGCGAACCGCTTGCCCAGCGTCGTGGCCTGGGCGGCCACGTTGTGGGACCGGCCGGCCATCACCAGCGTGGCGTTCTCGGCCGCCCGCTCGGCCAGCCGCACGAGCGCCGTGACCATACGGTCGCGCACGAGCTCGAGCGCCGAGCGGACCTGCAACTGCTCGACGTTCTCCGTCAGGTCGCGCGAGGTCATGCCCTTGTGGGCGTGCTCGTGGCCGGCGAGGGCGGCGAACTCCTCGATGCGGGCCTTCACGTCGTGGCGGGTCACCCGCTCGCGAGCCTCGATCGAGGCCAGGTCGACCTTGTCGACCACCGCCCGGTAGTCGGCGATGGCGGCCTCGGGGATATCGACGCCGAGGGACCGCTGCGCCTCCATGACGGCGACCCACAGGCGGCGCTCCAGGCGGACCTTGGCCTCGGGCGTCCACAGCTCGACCATGGGCGTGCTGGCGTAGCGGGCGGCGAGCACGTCGGGCAGGGCGGGCTTCATGCCGCCCAGTGTGGCGGTCACGACGGCGGGGGGACCATCTCCTGGCGGTGCTCCTCGAGCAGCTTCACGAGTTCGGGGTCCTCCACCGCGAGGATCTGCACGGCGAGCAGCGCCGCGTTGATCGCCCCGTCGATCGCCACGGTCGCCACCGGGATCCCCTTCGGCATCTGGACGGTGGAGTAGAGGGCGTCGACGCCGTTCAGCGCCCCGCTCGAGAGCGGTACGCCGATGACCGGCAGCGTCGTCTGGCCGGCCACGGCGCCCGCCAGGTGGGCGGCCATGCCGGCGGCGCAGATGATGGCGGCGTAGCCGTTGGCCCGGGCCGACGTGGCGAACTCGGTCACCAGCGCCGGCGAGCGGTGGGCCGACATCACCCGGACGTCGGCCTCGATGCCGTAGCGGGCGAGCGTCTCGCCGGCCGCGGCCATCCTGTCCTTGTCGCTGGCCGATCCCATGAGGACGGCGACCTTGCGGTTGGGCACGGGGTCTCTCTCCTTCAGGCTGTCGTCGCGGCTACGCCGGCGATGTCGCTGCGGTAGTGGATGCCGGGCCACGAGATGCGGCGTGCCGCCGTGTAGGCGCGCTCGCGGGCCTCGGCCAGGGTGGCGCCGGTGGCGGTCACGTCCAGGACCCGCCCGCCGGCGGTGACGAGCCGGCCGGGGGCCCCGTCGGGGGCGGCCGCCACGCCGGCGCAGAACACGGTGGCGCCGAGGGCCTCCGCCTCGGCGATCCCGGCGATCACGTCGCCGGTGCGGGGCGCGGTCGGGTAGCCCTCGCTGCACAGGACGACGGTGACCGCGTGGTCGTCCGCGAACGCCGGCGTGGTCGTGAGGGACCCCGCCGCCGCCTCGGCCAGCAGGCCGGCCAGGTCGGTGGCGAGGCGGGGCAGCACGACCTGCGCCTCCGGGTCGCCGAAGCGGGCGTTGTACTCCACGAGCCGCGGCCCGGTGGCGGTGAGCATGAGGCCGGCGTAGAGCGTGCCCCTGTAGTCGATGCCCCGGCGGTTGAGCTCGGCCACCGTGGGCTCGATGCAGGTGTCCATCACCACGCCGACCACGTCGTCGCCGACGCCGGGGACGGGCGAGTAGGCGCCCATGCCGCCGGTGTTCGGGCCGGTGTCGCCGTCACCCACGCGCTTGAAGTCCTGCGCCGGGGCCAGCGGGACGGCCCGGCGGCCGTCGCACACGGCCAGCAGCGACAGCTCGGGCCCGACCATGCCCTCCTCGATCACGACCCGGCGGCCGGCGTCGCCGAAGCTCCGCCCGGCCAGCTTGTCGGCCACGTCGGCGGCGGCCGCGTCGAACGAGCCGGTGACCAGCACGCCCTTCCCGGCCGCCAGGCCGTCGGTCTTCACGACGTAGGGCGGGGCCATCGTGGCCAGGAAGTCGAGCGCCGGCGCCATCTCGGTGAACGCGGCGTGGCGGGCGGTCGGGACGCCGGCCGCGGCGACCAGTTCCTTCATCCAGGCCTTCGACCCCTCCAGCCGGGCGCCGTCGGCCCCGGGGCCGAACACGAGCCGCCCGGCGGCCCGCAGCTCGTCGGCGAGGCCGGCGACCAGCGGGGCCTCGGGCCCGACGACGACCAGGTCGGCGGCCACCTCGCCGGGCGGCGTGGCGACCGAGCCCGGGATGCCCGGGCTCCCCGGCGTGACCACCACCTCGGCCTGGCGGGCCAGGACGGCGGCGAGGGCGTGCTCGCGCCCCCCGCTCCCGACGACACAGACGCGCATCGGAGGCCCCGCTCAGGCGGCGGAGGCGTTGGGGCGGACGACGAACTGGTCGCGGCCGGGGCCGACGCCGACGAGGCGCACGGGCGCCCCGACCTGGGCCTCGAGGAAGGCCAGGTAGTCGGCCGCCTCGGCGGGCAGGGCGCCCGCCTCGGTCACCGCGCTGAGGTCGTGGCCCCAGCCCGGCAGCTCCTCGTAGACCGGCGTGACCTTGTGCAGCAGCGACTGGTCGTCGGGGAAACGCGCGATGCGCCGGCCGTCGGCCTCGTACGCCACGCAGACCTTGACCGTGCGGAAGGCGTCGAGCACGTCGAGCTTGGTGATCGCCACCTCGGAAAGCGAGTTGAGCCGGACCGCGTGGCGCATCATCACGGCGTCGAACCAGCCGGCCCGGCGGCGACGGCCGGTGTTCGTCCCGTACTCGTGGCCCCGGTCGACGAGGGCGTCGCCGACCTCGTCGAGCAGCTCGGTGGGGAACGGCCCCGACCCGACCCGGGTCACGTAGGCCTTGGCCACGCCGACCACCCGGTCGATGTCGCGGGGCCCGACCCCGGCGCCGATGCAGGCCCCGCCGGCCACCGGGTTGGACGAGGTGACGTAGGGATAGGTGCCGTGGTCGAGGTCGAGGAACGTGGCCTGCGCCCCCTCGAACAGCACGTGCTGGCCGGCCTCGATCGCCTCGTGCACGAGGTTCACGGTGTCGGCCACGAACGGCCGGAGGCGCGGCGCCAGCTCCCCCAGGTACAGCTCGGCGATCTCGTCGGCGTCGGGCGGCAGCTGGTTGTACACCTTGGCCAGCAGCTGGCCCTTCTCGCGCAGGACGAGGTCGAGCTTCTGGCGAAAGATCTTGGGGTCGTACAGGTCCTGCACGCGCAGGCCGACGCGGGACGCCTTGTCGGCGTACGCGGGGCCGATGCCCCGCTTGGTGGTCCCCAACTTCGACTTGCCCAGGTGGCGCTCGGTGACCCGGTCGACCAGCTGGTGGTACGGCAGGATCAGGTGGGCGCTCGACGAGACCCGCAGCCGGCTGCAGTCGACGCCGCGGCTGGTCAACATGTCCATCTCGGCGAGGAGGACGGCGGGGTCGACGACCACGCCGTTCCCGATCACCGGGGTGATGTGGTCGTACAGCACGCCCGAGGGGATGAGCTGGAGGGCGAAACTCTCGCCGTCGACCACGAGGGTGTGCCCAGCGTTGTGCCCGCCCTGGTAACGGACGACGAGGTGCATCTCCTTGGCGAAGAGGTCGGTGAACTTCCCCTTGCCCTCGTCGCCCCACTGGGTTCCGACCACGATGGTCGCCGGCACGGCACACTCCTGGGTTCGGTGTGGATGGCCGTGGGCCACGGTATCTGACGGCGCGACACGGGCCGGGGAGGTCGTCCCCGGCCCGTGTGAGATCGCCGGCGGATGTGCGGCCACCGGCGAGAGCGTTCGGAAACCTTGCGGCCCCAGGCCGACGAGATGCTGACACGCCCGCCGCGAGCGTGACCAATCGCCGGTCAGCGCAGGACCAGCGTGTCGCCCTCGGCCTCGACGGTGACCGTGTCGCCCTCGGCGAGCTTGCCTTCGAGCACCCGCATGGCCAGCGGGTCGGCCAGATCACGCTGGATCACCCGCTTGAGCGGCCGGGCCCCGTACGCCGGGTCGAACCCCCGGCGGGCCAAGAGGTCCACAGCGGCCCCGGTCACCTCGAGGCGGATGCGCCGGGCGGCGAGCCGCTCGGTCAGGCCCCGCAGCTGGATGAGCACGATCGAGGCCAGGTCGGCCTCGCCCAGCTCCCGGAAGCGGACGATCTCGTCGATGCGGTTGATGAACTCGGGCTTGAAGAAGTCGCGCGGCTCGCCCGGCAGGTTCGACGTCATGATCAACACGGTGTTCGTGAAGTCGACCGTGCGGCCCTGGCCGTCGGTGAGGCGGCCGTCGTCGAGCAGCTGGAGCAGCACGTTGAACACGTCGGGGTGCGCCTTCTCGATCTCGTCGAGCAGGACGACGGCGTAGGGCCGGCGGCGGACCGCCTCGGTGAGCTGCCCGCCCTCGTCGTAGCCGACGTAGCCGGGCGGGGCGCCGATGAGGCGGCTCACCGCGTGCTTCTCCATGTACTCGCTCATGTCGATGCGGGTCATGGCCCGCTCGTCGTCGAACAGGAAGTCGGCCAGCGA
>DATFOS010000145.1:0-10351 GCA_035265325.1 Acidimicrobiales bacterium | reverse complement strand
CCAGAACACGAGTTCGGCCATCCTCATCGGCTTCGGGTTCGGTGGCTCCCTGCTGGCGCTGTTCCTGCGGGTCGGGGGCGGCATCTTCACCAAGGCGGCCGACGTCGGCGCCGACCTGGTCGGCAAGGTCGAGGCGGGCATCCCCGAGGACGACCCCCGCAACCCGGCCACGATCGCCGACAACGTGGGCGACAACGTGGGGGACTGCGCCGGCATGGCGTCGGACCTGTTCGAGTCGTACGAGGTCACGCTGGTGGCGTCGATCATCCTCGGCGTCCCCGCCTTCCAGCGGATCTTCCCTGACCAGCCCGCCCTGTGGGCCGCCGGTGCCCTGTTCCCGCTGGCCGCCCGCGCCGTCGGCGTGCTGGCCTCGATCGTCGGCGTGTTCATGGTGCGCGCCCGGGACAACGACCGGTCGGCGATGGCACCGATCAACCGGGGCTTCCTGACGGCCGGCATCCTGACCGTCGTGGGCACGCTGGCCCTCGCCCTCGTCTACGTGGGCAACCCGGAGGGCCGCGTCGAGAACGTCGGCTGGCGCATCTTCGGCGCCGTCGTCATCGGCCTGATCCTCGCCCAAGTGGCGAGCCGCATCACCGAGTACTACACGTCGACCGAGACCAAGCCGGTCCAGGAGATCGCCGACGCCACCGAGACCGGCCCCGCCACCACCGTGCTGGCCGGTACCTCGTCGGGCCTGGAGTCGTCGGTGTGGGCCGTCGTTGCGATCGCCGTCGCCCTCGGTGCCGCCATCGGCCTGGGCTCGGGCGACACGCAGTTCACGCTGTACCTCGTCGCCCTCACCGGCATGGGCATGCTCGCCACAACCGGCGTGGTCGTGTCCGAGGACACGTTCGGCCCCGTGGCCGACAACGCCGCCGGCATCGCCGAGATGACCGGCGAGTTCCACGGCGAGCCCGAGCGGATCATGGTGAGCCTCGACGCCGTCGGCAACACCACGAAGGCCGTCACCAAGGGCTTCGCCATCGGCTCGGCGGTCATCGCCGCCGTGGCCCTGTTCGCGTCGTTCATCGAGACATCGGCCAGCGAGCTGCTCCCGCAGTCGATCGTCGACGCCGCCGAGGAGACCTCGCAGGGCATCTTCGGGGCCGTCCCGATCAACGTCGCCGACCCGAAGGTCTTCATCGGCCTCCTGATCGGTGGCGCGGTGCCGTTCCTCTTCTCCAGCCTGGCGATCCGCGCGGTGCAGCGCACGGCCGGCGTCGTGGTGCAGGAGGTCCGCAACCAGTTCGCCGACGGCAAGATCATGTCCGGCGAGAAGCGGCCCGACTACGCCCCGGTCATCGACATCTGCACCAAGGCGTCGCTGCGCGAGCTGACCACGCCCGCCCTGCTCGCCGTGCTCACGCCGGTCATCATCGGCTTCGGCATCGGCTACACGGCCCTCGGCGCCTTCCTGGCGGCGGTCATCCTGGTCGGCCAGCTCATGGCCAACTACCTGTCCAACTCCGGTGGTGCCTGGGACAACGCCAAGAAGTTCATCGAGGACGGCAACCACGGTGGCAAGGGGTCCGAGGCCCACAAGGCCGCGGTCATCGGCGACACGGTCGGCGACCCGTTCAAGGACACCGCCGGCCCCGCCCTCAACCCGCTCATCAAGGTGATGAACCTGGTGTCGCTGCTGATCCTCCCCGCGGTGATCAGCCTGTCGAACATCAGCGAGGACAACATCCTCGCCACGACGCCCGAGCCCGCCGGCTACGTGGTCGCCTTCCTGGCCCTGGTCGTCCTGCTCGGTGCCATCGCCTTCTCGAAGCGGGAGTCCGGCGGCATCGCCGGCGGCCCCACCAGCCCCGACGCCAAGGACACGAGCGACACCGCCGTGGCCGGCGCGAACCTCTAGTCAGGCCATCCGACCCGGTCCGCCGGGTCGTCCGAGGGGGCCGGTCCGTAGGGCCGGCCCCCTCGGCGCATCCGGGCGCAGCGGATGCCCGCCCGGACGCGCGAAGGCCGGCTCGGGGATGACGAGCCGGCCTTCGTGCCGCTGGGGGCGTCTCCGGTGCGGTTACGCCTGTCAGGGGGTTGTGTCAGGCGTCGTCGGAGGGGGGCCCGATCACGCACCAGACCACCTTTCCGCCCGTTGGTAGGCGGTGGTAGCCCCAGAACTCCGCATAGCTGTCGACGAGCAGGAGGCCGCGGCCGCGGGTGTCGTCGAGCGTCGGCTCGTCGAGGACGGGCGGCTGCGGGTTGTGGTCGCGCACCTCGATGCGCAGCTGGCGCCGTTCGGCGGACAGCCGCAGCTCGAGCGGCGCCACCATCCGGGAGGCGCCGTGGCGCCCGAGGCTCAGGTAGGACGCCTCGAGGGCGTTGGTCATCAACTCGGACACCAGTAACTCGGCGGCCTCGACGAGGTCGTCGAGGCCCCAGCGCCGGGCGAACTCGACCGTGTGGCGCCGCGCCCGGCGGGGGGTGTGCGTCTGCAGGGGGAAGCCGAACTGCGCGGTGCGGGTGCGCTCCCGCCGCTCGGCCCGGCGGGCCACGCCGAGGGCGTCGTGGCCGAGCGGGTTGGTCGTCACGCTCGGCCAGGACTGCTCGGCCCGGGCCGGGCGCCGGTCGTCGGGGTGGGAAAGGACGTCGGGCGTCGGGTCCCAATCGGTCGCCCCACCGACGCCGTACGTGGTGTCGAACACGCTGCGGGCGTCACGCTCGGCCGGGGGCTCGTGCGGCGTCCCGGCGACCTGGCCCGGATGGGCCACGCCGGTCGACCAGCCCGAGAGCTGCGCCGTCCAGTGCACAGGTGAATAGTTACCCGAGACGACCGGCGAAAGGCCCCCCGTGGTCTGGTAGATGGCATGCCGGCCGGTACGGTCCGGCCCCGGACGGCGGGATCGCCCGGATGCGTCACCGGCGCGACACGGGTCGTAGCCGTGGCGGCGCCCGCAACGCGCGCACGGGGGTGCGGCGGAGGCGTCGGCCACGAGCCAGGTCATCGCGAGCTCTCACCGGCCATCTCGAAGGGCTCGAGCCGCTCGACGGCGTCGATGGCCTCGCTGAGGTCGTGGAGGAGCTTCCGGGCGGTCTCGATGTCGACGACCCATGCGGTGGTGTCGGCGCGTTCGACGCAGATGGCGTAGCGGCGCTCACCGATGAAGTCGCTGATCCTCACCCTGACGCTGACGTCGCTCACGCACCGCCTCCTCTCGCCCTGCCGGCCCCGTGAGGGGCCTTCGCAGGGTGCGACCCTGTCCGACCGCTCTGTTTTGTAAAGATTGTGAAACGCGATGACCTACCGGGTACAGGGCGTCGTGCGGCCGGTTGGCGGTCATGATTCTGTCATGAAGCTGCCGTTACGCGGTCATTGTTCGCTTTTCCAGGGCGTGGCGCTAGTCACCTGACTTGCGTTCACCTACGGTGACGGCCGAAATCACGAGAGGTGGTCGGGATGCGTGAGGATCGACCAACGCTGCTCGCGTCACTCATCGCCCGTGACGAGCGCACGCAGGAGGAGGTCGTCGCCGGTTTCGAGCAATGCGCTCGTGACCACGGCGAGGACACCAGCCTGAGCTTGCGCACGCTCCGTCGCTGGATGTTGGGCGACGTGCGGACGAAACCGCGCCCGACGCAGCGGCGCGTCGCACGCATCTACTGGGGCCACTCCATGGACGAGTTGCTGGCACCGGCCCCGTCCGGCAGCCCGTCGGTCCAAGTCGAGCGGCGAACGGGTACAGCGTCAGCGGAGGTCGAGCCCGTCCGGGTCACGACCCCCGGAGCAATCGACGCCGATGTCGACCCTCCAGCTCCTCCCGAGGACAGTCAGCACACCCTCGAAAGGCAGGTGGCCATGTCGACCCGGCGAGCCGTGCGGTTCACGACCTTCGCCGAGGCCCGCAACGCCGGCCCGGAAGCGATCGCACAACTCGGAGAAGAGATCGGGGGCCTCGCCTCCGACTACATCCGTGAGCCGATCGCCAACATCATGGGCGACCTCGTCCAAGCGCAGGACGCCGTCTTCAGCCTGCTGGAAGGCCGCCAGCGCGCCGCCGACCGCGTCGAGCTCTACATGCTCGCCGGCGTGGTCTCCGGCCTGCTCGCCAAGGCCAGCCACGACCTGGGCAAGGCGCACGACGCCATGACCCAGGCCCGCACGATGTACGTCTGCGCCGACAACGCCGACCACCCCGGGCTGCGGGTGTGGGCGCGGGGGCTGCAGAGCCTGATCGCCTACTGGGCGGGACGTCCGCAGGAGGCCGTCCGCTACGCCCAGGCCGGCACGATGATCCTCGAGGGCGGCCGCGGCACCGTGGCGGCCTGGCTGCCGTCGCTGGAGGCGCGCGCCCTCGCCCAGCTGGGCAACACGGCCGAGGCCCGGTCGGCCCTGCGCCGGGCGTACAACAGCCGTGAGGCGGTCATGCCCGACGAGCTCGACCGCATCGGCGGCCTGCTCACATTCCCGCAGGCAAAGCAGCACTACTACGCCGCCGGCGCCCTGGTCTCCATCGAGGGCGGCGACGACGAGGCGGCCGGGGAGGCCGTGTCGGCCCTCGAGCTCTACGAGGACTCCGACCCGCTCGAGCGCTCGTTCTCCGACATCGCCGGGGCGCGCGCCGAGCTGGCCCTGGCGCGGGTCCACGTCGGCGAGATCGAGGGCGCCCGCGAGGCGCTCGCCCCCATGCTCGGCCTCGACCCGACGCTGCGCATCGGCGGCATCATCACGAGCGCCGAGCGGGTCCACCACGCCTTACGCGACCCTCGCTTCGTCGACTCGGTGCTGGCCTCGGCCCTGCGCGACGAGATCGAGGCCTTCTGCCAGGTCTCGGCGTCGGCACTCAGCCGGTGACGCACCGGGCGGGCCCTCGCCGACCCGCCCGGCGGACAGACGACCGACGGGCCCTCGCGTGTACCCGGTGACGCTCGAGGGCACGCGGGTCCGCCTGCGGGACTTCGTGCCCGACGACCTCGACGCCACCATGGCCATCGTGGGCGACCCCGCGGTCACCCGTTGGCTCAGCTTCGACACCCGCACCCGAGCCGACCAGGCCGACCGGCTGGCGCTCGACGTGGTCCGGGCCCGCGCCGAGCCGCGGCCCGACTACTACCTGGCCGTCGAGGTGGTGGCCACGGGCGAGTTGGTCGGCTTCGCCCGCCTCGGCCTGGGCGGCGGTGGGCACCGGGGCGGCGAGGTCGGCTACGCCATCCGGCGCGACCGGCAGGGCCGGGGCTACGCCGTCGAGGCCGCCGGCCTGCTGCTCGACCTGGCGTTCTCCACGCTGGGCCTGCACCGGGTCATGGCGGCCACGGGGCCCGACAACGCCGCCTCCCGGGCGGTGCTGGAGCGCCTGGGGTTCACCTACGAGGGGCGCATGCGCGACCACGTCTTCACCAACGGCGCCTGGCGCGACTCCCTGCTCTTCTCCATCCTCGAGCACGAGTGGGCGGGCTCGGCGCCGGGCGGCGTGGGCCCGGGCGCGGCCTCCGGAGGCGCAACCGAACGGTAGCGTGTCGCCCATGATGCGTTTCGGTGTCAGCGCCTGGAGGCTCACGGAGGGGGAGGTCGCCGGGAAGGAGTGGCGCGACAACGCCCGCCGCTTCGCCGACTCCGGCTACCGGACCCTGTGGGTCGCCGACCACGTCGGCCACCCCGACCCCTTCCCGGCCCTGGTGGCGGCCGCCGACGCCGCCCCCGGCCTGCGGGTCGGCACCTACGTCCTCAACGCCGAGTTCTGGAACCCGCTGCTGCTGGCCCGCACGGCCGCCACGGTCGAGCTGATGACCGACGGCCGACTGACGCTGGGCCTGGGCGCCGGCCACAACGAGGCCGAGTTCGTCCAAGCGGGCCTGCGCTACCCGCCGCCGGGCGAGCGCGTGGCCCGCCTGGCCGCCCTGGTCCCCGCCCTGCGGCGGCTCCTGGCGGGCGAGACCGTCGACGACGAGGCGCTGGGGCTGGTCGGCGCCGCCACCGGCCTGCCCGCCACGTCGCCACGGCTGCTGGTGGGAGGGAACGGCGACAAGGTACTGGCCGCCGGCGGCCGGTTCGCCGACGAGGTGGGCCTGGTCGGCGTGACCTCCGGGAAGACGGCGATCCACACGAACCTGTCCCACTGGGGGTGGGACGGCCTGGCCGACCGCATCGCCCACACCCGGGCGGCCGCCGAGGAGGCGGGGCGATCGGTGCGGTTCGACCTGCTCATCCAGCGGGCCCGGGTCACCGACGACCCCCACGGGGCCGTGGCCGACTTCGCCGACGCCGGCCCGCTCGACACGGTCCTCGACAGCCCGTTCCTGCTGGTCGGCAGCGAGGACGCCATCGTCGAGAACCTGGCCCGGGCGTCCGAGATGGGCGTCGACGGCGTCACGGTCTTCGGTCCCGACGCCGACGAACTGGCTCCGGTCATCGCTCGCGTCCGGGCCTGACCGGGCCGCGTCCCCTCACGCTCCGCGCGCTGGTTCACCTTTCGTTCACGCGAAGGCCGCGCTCCGTTGCTACGTTGCGACTCAGCGGCTCGTCGCGGAGCCGCACCGGGACGCATTGGGGGGAACACGCACATGCCCGTCCTCGACCGTCGTCGTTTCGTCGCCGGTGCCCTGGCGGGCACGGCCGCTGCCGGCCTGGCCGGCCCGTTCGCCGGCTTCGCCAACGCCGCCGGGGCCGGCCCCGGCCCGGGCGGGACGCCACCGGCGCCCGTATTGGGCCCGGTGCCCGACGCCCGCGACGGCATCGTCCGGCTGCACCTGCCGCCGGGCTTCTCGTACCGGTCGTTCCACGACACCGAGACGCCGGTGACGCTGAACGACGGCACCCTGCTGCCCGGCCGCCACGACGGCATGGCGGCGTTCCCGGGCCCTGGTGGCACGGTGGTGCTCGTCCGCAACCACGAGGTCAACAACCCCGTGCCGGCCTTCGGCAACGCCGCCCTCGCGTACGACGCGATGGCCGGCGGGGGGACGACGACGGTCCAGGTCACGCTCTTCGGCGAGGTGATCAACGCCTACACCAGCCTCAACGGCACGCAGATGAACTGCGCCGGCGGCCGCATGCCCTGGGGCAGCTGGGTGACCTGCGAGGAGACGGTGAACGGCCCGGACGTGGGCCCCGACTTCACCGGCGTCTCCAACGTGCCGCTGACCCGGCCCCACGGGTACATCTTCGAGGTCCCCGCCGGGGGCACGTCGAACCGCGAGCCGATCAGGGCCGCCGGGCGCTTCGCCCACGAGGCGGTGGCGCTCGACCCCTCCACCGGCGTCCTCTACATGACCGAGGACAACTTCGGCTACCCGTCCGGCTTCTACCGGTACCTGCCGCCCCGCGGCCGCTCGCTGCGGGCGCAGCGGATCGTCGACGGCGGCCGCCTCCAGATGCTCGCCGTCGCGAGCCGCCCGCAGGCGGACCTGGCCGCCTCGCAGCCGGCCGGGGTCAGGTACCAGGTCAGGTGGGTCGACATCGAGGACCCGGACCCGACGTTCCCGTACACGCCCGGCCAACCGGCGCCCACCCCGAACGACGTGGCCCTCAACCACGTCGGCAGCCAGGGCCGGGTCCGGGGTGCAGCCCGGTTCTCGCGCCTCGAGGGCGCCGTGTACGACCGGGGGACGGTCTATTTCACGTCCACGCAGGGCGGCGGCGCGCCCGAGCCCGGCGACAGCGACACCGTCGGTGGCTGGGGCAACGGCAGCGGCCAGGTGTGGGCCTACGACACGCTGCAGCGTCGCCTGCGGCTGGTCTACGAGTCGCCCGGCCCCGAGGCGCTCGACCTCCCCGACAACGTCACCACCGGGCGGTCCGGCGCGCTGGTGCTGTGCGAGGACAGCTCCGGCGACAACTACCTGCGCGGCCTGTCGCCCACGGGCGCCATCTGGAACCTGGCCCTCAACCGCCTGGTGAGCAGCACCGGCACGCCCCGCTTCGGCGACGAGTTCGCCGGCGCCACGTTCAGCCCGGACCAGCACACGCTGTTCGTGAACATCCAGGCCAGCCGGGGCCTGACGTTCGCCATCTGGGGCCCCTGGTCGTCGGTGGGTATGTAACGCTCCTTGACCTGGAGCGCGCTCGAAGGCGTACGGTCGGGCAGGTGACCGCCACCGACCCGATCGTCGCCACCCCGATCGTCGCCACCCCGGTCGCCGACACCGCCGCCGAGCGGCCCGTCCTCGCCATCGCCGACGTGGCGGCGCAGACCGGCGTCACGGCCCACACGCTGCGCTACTACGAGCGGATCGGCCTCGTGACGGTCCCGCGCGACGCCGCCGGGCGCCGGCGCTACGGCCCCGAGGAGGTCGGGCGGGTCGTGTTCATCACCCGCCTCCGCATGACGGCCATGCCGATCCGGGACATCCAGGCCTACTTCCGCCTGGTGGACGCCGGGCACGGCAACGAGGCTCAGCGCCTCGCCCTCCTCGAACGGCACCGGGCCGAGGTCATGGCCCGGCTCGACGAGCTGCAGTCGGCCCTGGTGGCGGTCGACTACAAGATCTCCCTCTACCGCGACGCCGCCACCCCCGGCTGCTAGGAGCACACCGCCGTGACCCTCCCCACGCGCGCCCTCGGGCGCTCCGGCCTCACCGTGTCCGCCCAGGGACTGGGCTGCATGGGCATGAGCTTCGCCTACGGCCCGGCCGACGAGGCCGAGGCCACCGCCACGATCCACCGGGCGCTCGACCTGGGCGTCAACTTCCTGGACACCGCCGACATGTACGGGCTCGGCGCCAACGAGACGCTGGTCGGCAAGGCCATCGCCGGCCGGCGCGACGAGGTCGTGCTGGCCACCAAGTTCGGGATCGTGATGGACCCGGCCAACCCGGCGGACCGCGGCGTCCGGGGCGACGCCGACTACGTCCGCCAGGCCTGCGACGCCTCGCTCCAGCGACTCGGCCTCGACCACATCGACCTCTACTACCAGCACCGCCCGGACACCTCCGTCCCGATCGAGGAGACGGTCGGTGCCATGGCGTCCCTGGTGAAGGCGGGGAAGGTGCGCAACCTCGGGCTGTCGGAGGCGTCGGCGGCGACGATCCGCCGGGCCGCCGCCGTCCACCCCATCGCCGCCCTCCAGAGCGAGTGGTCGCTGTTCTCGCGCGACATCGAGGCGGACATCGTCCCCACGTGCCGCGAGCTGGGCATCGGCCTCGTGCCCTACAGCCCGCTGGGGCGCGGCCTCCTCACGGGGTCGGTGCAGTCGCTCGACGAGCTGTCCTCCAACGACTTCCGGCGGACCCTCCCCCGCTTCCAGGGCGAGAACCTCGCCGGGAACCTCACGCTGGTGGCGGTCATCCGGCAGGTCGCCGAGGCCCGGGGCGTGACGCCGGGGCAGGTCGCGCTGGCGTGGGTGCAGGCGCAGGGCGACGACGTCGTCCCGATCCCGGGGACCAAGCGGCGCACGTACCTCGTGGAGAACGTGGCTGCCCTGGACCTCGATCTGACGGCCGACGAGACGGCTCGCCTCGACGCCTTCACGCCGGCGGGCGAGCGCACGCCAGACATGGCCTGGGTCGGCCGGGACACCCCGCTCCCCTCGTAGCGGTCGGGCCCCGCCCCACCGGCCATCCACCACGGTGAGTGGCGGCAGTCCCACTCATGTCCGCGCCATGACCGGTCGGTGACCGCTCACCGACCGGTCATGGCGCGAGCCGAGAATTGCCCGCGAGGCGGCCGGCGTCGGGCCCTACCGTCCTGCGCATGCCCTCGCCGCTCGCCCCGCCCGACCCGCCGCCGCCCTCCGGCCGGACAACCGTCCGGCGGCTGCCCGAACGGGGCGCCTACGACCGCGCCGCCGCCCACGCGATCCTCGACGAGGGAATCGTGTGCCACGTCGGCATCGCCGCCGACGAGGGACCGGTGGTGATCCCGATGGTGTACGTCCGCGACGGCGACCGGCTCCTGATCCACGGGTCGACGGCCAGCCGGCTGATGCGGGCGGGCCGGTCGGGCGTGGAGGTGTGCGTCACCGTGACGCTGCTCGACGGGCTCGTCCTGGCGCGCTCGGCGTTCCATCACGCGGTCAACTACCGGTCGGTCGTGGTGATGGGGACGGCCACGTCGGTGGAGGACCTCGACGAGCGGGCGGCGGCCCTCGACGCCGTCGTCGAGGGCCTCGTGCCCGGGCGCACGGCGGACGCCCGGCGCGCCAGTGCGCGCGAGCTGCGGGGCACGCTCGTCCTCGCCCTGCCGCTGGACGAGTTCTCGGTCAAGGTCCGCGCCGGCGGCCCGGCCGACGAGGAGGACGACCTGTCCCTGCCGGTCTGGGCGGGCGTCGTCCCGCTCACGACCATCCCGGGCCCGCCGATCCCCGATGCCCTCCACCCCCCGACCACCCCCATCCCGCCCTACGCCACCACCTACACCCGCCCCGGCTTGAGCGCGGCCGAGTGACCACGCCTGAGGGCGTCAGGAGACGTC
>DATFOS010000144.1:0-2759 GCA_035265325.1 Acidimicrobiales bacterium | reverse complement strand
GGCACGTAGTCACGGGATGCGGCTGGTCGGCCCCAACTGCATCGGCGTCGCCAACACCGCGGTCGGTCTGAACGCCACCTTCTCGCCGTACGCGCCGCGACCGGGTCGCATCGCCATGCAGTCGCAGTCGGGCGCCCTGGGGATCGCCGTGCTCGAACGGTCGGCGCGCATCGGGCTGGGGGTGTCGAGCTTCGTCTCGGTCGGCAACAAGGCCGACGTCAGCGGCAACGACCTGTTGCAGTACTGGGAGGACGATCCCGGAACCGACGTCGTCCTGCTGTACCTGGAGTCGTTCGGCAACCCTCGCAAGTTCAGCCGCATCGCTCGGCGGGTGTCGCGCCGCAAGCCGATCGTGGCGGTCAAGAGCGGGCGCTCCACGGCGGGCGTGCGGGCCGCCTCCTCCCACACGGCGGCGATGGCCAGTCCCGACGTCGCGGTCGACGCGCTGTTCCGCCAGGCCGGCGTGGTCCGGGTCGACACGCTGGACGAGCTGTTCGACATGGCGCTGCTGCTCGGGTCCCAGCCCCTGCCCAGAGGGCGTGGCGTCGCCATCGTCGGCAACTCGGGCGGGCCCGGGATCCTCGCCACCGACGCCTGCGACGGCGCCGGGCTCGCCGTCCCGGAGCTGACCCCCGCCACCCAATCTGCGCTGCGGCAGGTGGTCGACCCCAACGCGGCCGTGGTCAACCCGATCGACCTGGTCGCCTCGGCGACCCCCGAGGTCTACGAACAGGCCCTCCGCCTCGTCCTGGCCGACGAGCGCGTCGACGCCGCCGTGGTCATCTGCACGCCCACGTTCGCGGCACCGCCCGCCGGCGTCGCGGCCGTGCTGGCGCGTCTTGCCGCCGACCAGGACAAGCCGCTGGTGGGATGCTTCGTGGCCGCGCCCGAGATCTCGCCGTTGCTGCGGGATGACGGGACCGGCGCGCAGGTGCCCAGCTTCGCGTCGCCCGAGCCGGCGGCCCGTGCCCTGGCCCGCGCCGCGGCGTACGCCGAGTGGCGGCGCCGGCCGCCGGGGGCGGTCCCCGACCTCGACGAGTTCGACGCCGAGGCGGCCCGTGCGGTCGTCGAGGCCTTCCTCACCGAGACCACCGACGGGGGCTGGCTGCCGGCCGCGCGAGTCGACGACCTCCTCGACGCCGCCGGCATACCGCGCCTGCGGGCGATGGCCGTGGCCAGCGCCGAGCAGGCCCGGCAGGCGGCAGCGCGGGTGGGGCTACCGGTGGCGCTCAAGGCCGCGGGCCCGGAGCTCGTCCACAAGAGCGACGTCGGCGGCGTGCGTCTCGATCTGCGCTCGGAGGCGGACGTCGAGGATGCGTACCGCGACATGGCGTCACGCCTCGGCGAAGGGATGACCGGCGGCATCGTCCAGCAGATGGCGCGGCCGGGCGTCGAGACGATCGTGGGCGTGGTCCAGGACCCGCTGTTCGGGCCGCTCGTGATGTTCGGCCTCGGCGGCGTGGCCACCGAGCTGCTCGGCGACCGCGCCTTCCGCATCCTTCCGCTCACCGACCTCGACGCCGCCGACCTGGTCCGCTCCCTCCGGGCCTCGCCCCTGCTGTTCGGCTACCGCGGCTCCGCACCCGTCGCCGTCGCCGCCCTCGAACAGATCCTCCAACGGGTCGCCCACCTGGCGGAAAGGGTCGCCGAGATCGGCGAGCTCGATCTCAATCCCGTCATCGTCTCCGAGGCCGGTGCCGTCGCGGTCGATTGCCGGGTCAGAGTCGCACTCCTGTCACCGGGCCCGGCCACCGACCTGCGACGAATGGGCTAGCGGGTCGGGCGTGTCACCCCGGCCGGGGCTTCGAGCGTCACAACACGAGATGACGAGCGGTGGAGTGCGGTCGATGGCGACGGCGGTCCCCGGGACGTCCGCTCCGCCTGGCCAGGCCGCCGACGAGCCCCATGCGCGCGGCCTTCCCGGCGAGCCCGACGCGCCCGATCTCTCCGGGCGGCCACCCGACCGGCGCCGGCTGACCGAGGCGGGACGGGCGCGGCTGCTCGTCCTGCTCGCCGTGGTGGCGGCCGCGCTGGTGCGGGCACCAGTGCCCGAGGCGGCGCTGCCGTTCGTGCACCACCCCGACGAGCCTCCCAACATCGTCCGGGTCGAGAACATGGTCGCGGAGGGCACGCTCCACCCGGGCAACTTCATCTATCCGGCCGTCATGTACGACGTCTCGGCGGCTTTCCTGACCGCGACCGACCATGAGGTGATCGCCACCCAGACCCCCGGGAACTCGAAGGCGGTGCGCCCCAACCTGGTGGTCGGGCTCCGCTGGGTGGTCGGCCTGCTGCCCGGCCTCGTCACGGTCGTGGCGGCCGGGGCCCTCGGGTGGATGGGCTCGCGGCGCTGGTGGGTGGCGGGGGGCGCGGCGGCGGTCCTCGCCCTGAGTCCGCTTGACGTTCGATTCGGGCCCCTGGTCACGCCGGACGCCATAGCCGGGGCGGCCACGGGCCTGGCGGTGGTCGGGGCGCTGTGGGTCCGCGCCCGGCTGAGCACGCGCAGCGGCACGCCGGTACGGCGGACCAGCTCGAGCGCCGGGACCAGGGCCCGTTCGGCGGCCTGCGATCCGTCGAGGGGGACGAGGATGTTGGTGAACGGTGTCTCCACGGTGGCTCCTCCTGTCGCGGTGTCGGCCGGGGTCTTCAGCGCGCGCGCGCTTCAGCTCACGACCACGGCGGTGACCATGCCGTACATGCCGGTGTCGCGCTCGACGTGGTCGAGGATGTGGCAGTGCCACACCCAGGTGCCGGGCTTG
>DATFOS010000143.1:0-82322 GCA_035265325.1 Acidimicrobiales bacterium | reverse complement strand
TCCATGGGCCCGTACCTGCAGGCGAAGGCCGGGGCCGACGAGGCGCTCCGGGCCAGCGGCCTGGCCTGGACGATCGTCCGCCCGGGCAGCCTGACCGATGACCCCGGCACCGGCCTGGTCACCGTGAGCGAGGAGATGGGCGGCCGGGCCGCGGTGCCTCGCGACGACGTGGCCGCCGTGCTGCTGGCCACCGTGGTGGACGGCCTGGCGGCCGGCAAGATGTTCGAGTTGTTCACCGGGGACACGCCGATCGCCGAGGCACTGGCGGGCCTGTAGCGGCTGATCGCCTTCGGCGAGAAGTCGGCGAACGTCGTACGGCCCGCGTGCGGCCGTGCCGACGCGGGTCGTGAGGAGATTCGCCCGCGTGCGACGGGACGGGCAGGGGTGCGCAGCGCCCCCCTCGCGACGGACACGCGCCCGGCGACCGCCCACGCGCCCTTCTCGCCGAAGGCGACGTCGGCGAACCTGCCGACCGTGCCGATCAACCCTTCGCGTCCGCCCACGTAGGACCGAACGCCAAATTCACGTCCAACGGCACCACGAGATCCGCCGCGTGGCCCATGGCGTCGACCACCAACGTCGTCGCGGCCTCGCGCTCGGCCGGCGGCACGTCGAGCAGCACCTCGTCGTGGACCTGGAGGATGAGCCGGCTCTGCATACCGGCACCCTGGAGCGCCTGGTCGATGCGGACCAGCGCCACCTTGAAGATGTCGGCGGCCAGGCCCTGGATGCCGGCGTTCATGGCTTGGCGCTCGCCCGCCTGCCGGATGCGCACGTTCGGGGACTGCAGCTCTGGGATCTGCCGGCGGCGGCCGAACAGCGTCTCGGTGTAGCCGCGCTCGCGGGCCTCGGCGACCGTGCGGTCCATGTAGTCCTTCACCGCCGGGAACGCCGTGAAGTAGGCGTCGAGGATGACGGCGGCCTCGCTGGTCGGGATGTTGAGCCGCGTGCCCAGGCCGTAGGCCTCCATGCCGTAGGCGAGGCCGTAGCTGACCATTTTGGCCTTGGACCGCTGGTCGATCGTGACGTCGGCCGGCTCGACTCCGAACACCCGGGCCGCCGTCTCGGTGTGGATGTCGCGCCGCGACACGAACGCCTCCACCAGCCCCGGGTCCTCCGCCAGGTGGGCGATGCAGCGCAGCTCGATCTGGTTGTAGTCGGCGACCAGCAGCTCGCAGCCCGGAGCCGGCACGAACGCCCGGCGGAACGTGCGCCCGAGCTCGGAACGGACCGGGATGTTGTGCAGGTTGGGCTGGTCGGACGATAGCCGCCCCGTACGCGCCACTGTCTGGTTGAACGTGGCGTGGATGCGCCCGTCGGGGGCCACCTCGGCCAGCAGCCCGTCGCCGTAGGTCGAGCGCAGCTTCTCGACCTCGCGGTACGCCAGCAGGTGCTCGATGATCGGGTGCTGGCCCGCCAGCCGCTCGAGGGAGGCGGCGTCGGTCGAGTAGCCGGTCTTCGTCTTCTTCTGCGGGGTCAGGCCCAGCTTGTCGAAGAGGATCTCCCGCATCTGCGGGGTCGAGTTGACGTTGAACTCGGTGCCGGCGTCCTCGTAGATCTGCGCCCGGTACGACTCGACCTGGCTGTTGAGCTGGTCGCGGAGGCGCCGCAGCTCGTCGGCGTCGACTCCGACGCCCACGGCCTCCATGCGGGCCAGCACCCGAACGAGCGGCACCTCGATCGTGTCGTACAGCTCGGACAGGGCACGGTCGTGCAGCGCCTGCGACAGCGGGGCGATCAGCCGGTGCACGGCCAGCGCGTGCCGGGCCGTCTGCAGGGAGGCCGTGACGCCGGTGCCGTCGAGGTCGAGCTGGCCCTCGGCCGCCGCCCCCTCCTGCGGGAGTTCGGCCTGCGCGTAGCGCCGCAGGATCTCGTCGAGCAGGTAGCGGGACTCGGCCGGGTCGAGCAGGTAGGCGGCGATCGCGGTGTCGAGCGCCAGGCACTGCACGTCGACGCCGTCGGGCAGCTCCAGCAGGGACCGCATGAGCGCCTTGGCCTGGTGCGTGGCCACGGACCGGCCACCGGCGTCGACCGGGTCCAGCAGCTCGCGCAGGGCCTGGCGGACAGGGGACTCGTCGAGCAGCGCGGCCGGCACCCACGCCACCTCCGCGGACGCGGGGTCGGCCACGAACGCCAGCCCCTCCAGGGGGGAGCGCCCCTCGCTGCCCTCCCAGGCGGCGGCGATCGCCACCGGGACCGGGCGGCCGTCGGGGCCGGTGTCGGCCGTGCCGGCGCCGGTGCGGAGGTCGTCGAGCAGGGCGACGGCGGTCTCGACCGACGTGATCTCGGCCACCTCCGCCTCGAGGACCTCGGTGGCGGGGCCGACGATGTCGCCGCCGTCCTCGCCCAGGGCCTCGCCGAGCCGGTCGGTCAGGCTGTGGAACTCGAGGAAGTCGAAGAGCCGCTGCAGCTCGTCGAGGTCGTGCGGCTGGCGCACCAGGTCGTCGATCGTCACGGGGACCGGCGCGTCGCGCACCAGCACCATCACCTCGGCGTTCAGCCGGGCCTGGGCCTCGTGGTCGGCCAGGTTGGTCCGCAGCTTCGGCGTCTGCTCGTCGACGTGCTCGAACAGCCCGTCGAGGCCGTCGTACTTGGTGATGAGCCGGGCGGCCGTCTTCTCGCCGACGCCGGGCACGCCGGGCAGGTTGTCGGAGGGGTCGCCGCGCAGCGCCGCGTAGGGCACGTAGAGCCGGGGCGGCACGCCCGTCCGCTCGGCGATGCCGGCCTCGTCGTAGAGCACGTAGTCGCTCACGCCCCGCCGGTTGTAGAGCACCTTGACGTGCGGGTCCTCCACCAGCTGGTAGGTGTCGCGGTCGCCGGTGACGACGAGGACGTCGAGCCCGGCGTCGCGGGCCTCGGTGGCCAGCGTGGCGATGACGTCGTCGGCCTCGAAGCCGGGCAGTTCGACGATCGGGATGCCGAGCGTGCCCACCACCTGGCGGACCAGGCCCATCTGCTGGCGCAGGATGTCGGGCGCCGACTCGCGGTTGGCCTTGTAGGTGTCGACCCGCTCGTGCCGGAACGTCGGCTCCGGCCGGTCGAAGGCCACGGCGACGCGGCCGGAGCCGTGGTCGCGCATGAGGTTGATCAGCATCGACGTGAACCCGAACACGGCGTTCGTGACCTGGCCGCTCGCCGTCGACATGTCGGACGGCAGGGCGAAGAAGGCGCGGTAGGTGAGCGAGTTCCCGTCGATCAGCAGCAGCGGGTGGCCGGCCATACGAGACCGTCCAGGCTAACTGCCCGGTCGGATGTCCCCGGCGATGACCCGCTCGGCCACGACCCGCATCGTGATGCGCTCGCCCATGGCCCGCTTCTGGATAAACGAGAACGCCTCGGCCTCGGCCATGCCGTGCTTGTCCATCAGGATGCCCTTGGCGCGGTCGACGACCTTGCGGGTCTCGAGCTGCTCCTCGAGGCTGGCGGTCTGGGCGGCGAGGGCCTTCATCTCGTTGAAGCGGCCCAGGGCCACCTCGACGGCCGGGATCAGCTCGTTCTTCTCGAAGGGCTTCACCAGGTAGGCGAGGGCGCCGGCGTCGCGGGCCTGCTCGATCAGGTCGCGCTGGCTGAACGCCGTCAGGATCAGCACGGCCGCGCGGCGCTCGCCGGCGATCTCGCGGGCGGCGGCCAGGCCGTCGAGGCCGGGCATCTTGATGTCGAGGATGGCGATGTCGGGCTCGTGCTCGCGCACCAGCTCGACGGCTTCGTCGCCGCGGCCCGTCTCGCCGACGACCTCGTAGCCCTCCTCCTGGAGGGTCTCCTTGAGGTCGAGGCGGATGATGGCTTCGTCCTCGGCGATCACGACGCGGGTGGCCAAGAGCGTTCCTTTCGATCGTCGTCGTTGACGAGGCGGGCAGGCACGGGTGGTCGGCCCTCACGTCGTCGAGCTAGCGCGACTCTGCCAGAAGGCGGTCGAGCAGTTCGTCCTGTTCGGTCTCGAGCCGAGCGATCTCCTCGGCCACGTCGGCATGGTGCCTGCGCATGGCCTCGGCGTGTCGCTCCGCGTCGGTGTGGTCGCGAGACGACACCGGCGTCTCGGAGACCAGCGCGCGCAGACGGGCGTCGTCCGCGGCGTCGGTCAGGTGGGCGAGCTGCTCGGCCGAGACCCCGAGCTCCTCGCGCAACTGCACCAGCCGCCGGGCGACCTGGCGCAGCCGCCGCTCGACCGATGACTTGGGCATACCGTCAATTGTAGGTGCGCCGCCGCCGACCATCGGCGGACACCCCGGCTCCGGGGTCGGTTTCGCGAACGGATGTCGGAAAATCACTGCCGGTGTCACCGCGCGACCGGTTGACTGCCCCGATGCGCCGACTGGTGTTGCTCGCCTTCATCTGGGGCTGGTCGTTCCTGTTCATCAAGGTCGCCGGCGAGGGCCTCACGCCGTTCACGGTCGCCTGGGGCCGCATCGCACTGGGCGCCCTGACGCTCTGGGCGTTCCTGCGCCACCAGGGCGGACGCCTGCCGATCGACCGGGCGACGCTCCCCCACTTCCTCGTCACGGCGGTGGCCGGCAACATCCTCCCGTTCACGATGCTGGCTTACGCCGAGGAGCACATCGACTCGGCCGTCGCCGGGGTCCTCAACGCCACGACGCCCCTCTTCACGGCCCTGTTCGCCGCCATCTTCCTCTCCGAGCGGCTGCGGGCCGTACAGGTCGTGGGCCTCGGGCTGGGCCTCGTCGGCGTGGCCGTGGCGGGCGGGGTCGGGGCCGGCGACGTGCGGGGCGCCTCGCTGCTGGCGACGCTGGCCGCCGCCCTCGCCGGGGCTGGCTACGGGCTCACGTTCGTCCACGTCCGCCGGCACCTGACCGGCATCCCGCCGGTGGCGGCCGCGACCGCTCAGCTCGCGATCGGCGCCGCCCTGTTCTGGCCGGCGGCGCTGGTGTCCTCGCTGGTCGGCGGCGTGTCGCTCACGCCCACCCGGGTCGGCTCGCTCCTGATGCTCGGTGCCGTGGGCACCGGCGTGGCCTACGTCCTCAGCTACCGGGTGGTCGCGGACCTGGGCGCCACGGCGGCCTCCCTGGTGACGTACCTGATCCCGGTCGTGGCCGTGCTCGTGGGCGTGCTCGTGCTCGACGAGGCGTTCGAGTGGCGGCTCGTCGTCGGCGGGGCGATCACGATCCTCGGCGTCGCCGCCGTGAACCGGAAACGCCCGGAGCCGGTGGCCGGCGATCGGCCGGGCGCCACCCCCGCGGGGGTGGGCTCGGCGCTCGACGCCGGGCCGTCGTAGGGCGTTCACCGAATCGTCCGGAGGAAGGCCCGTGTGCCTCCTCCCGAGCCGGGTACGTTGCCCCGATGGGTGCGGACGCCTGGGGCCTCGACGACGGCTACGACGACATCTACGGGCACTGGCACCGCACGTCGCCCGAGGTCGCGGAGGAGTTGCACCGGGCCATGGGCGCCGAGCCGGGCCAGGCGGGGCCGCAGCCGGTCCCGCCGATCCGGGTGGTGCGGGCGGGGTCGCCCGAGCGCCTGTCCTCGCCGGCCCGGCTCACGCTGGAGGACGGCTCCGAGCTGGCTGCCCACGACGTCCTGCCGCCGGACCTGCCGATCGGCTACCACGAGTTGCACCCCGGCGACGGCGGGCCGACGACCCGCCTGATCGTCACGCCGGGCCGCTGCCACCTGCCCGACGGCTTGCTGGAGTGGGTCCTGACGGCGCAGTTGCCGTCGTGCCGGTCCCGCGCCAGCTGGGGTGTGGGCGATGCGGCCGACCTGGCCACGCTCGGCGCCTGGGCCCGCGAGCGGGGCGCCGGCCTCGTCGCGATCAACCCGCTGCACGCGCCGCTGCCGCTCGACCACGTCGAGCCGAGCCCGTACTACCCGTCGAGCCGGCGGTGGAAGAGCCCGCTGTACATCCGCATCGAGGACGTCCCCGCGGCGCAGGGCGACCCCGAGGTGGCCCGGCTGGGGGCCGAGGCCCGTGCCCTGAACGCGCTGCCGGTCGTGGACCGTGACCGGTCGTGGGCGCTCAAGGAGCGGGCGCTCGAGCGGCTGTGGGCCTTGACCGGCGGCGACGCCGGCTTCGCCGCCTGGCGCGCCGCCAACGGGCGCGACATCGAGGACTACGCCACGTTCTGTGCCCTGGCCGAGCACCACGGGTCGGGCTGGTCCGGGTGGCCGGCCGAGTACCGGCACCCCTCGTCGCCGCAGGTGGCGTCCTTCGCCGCCGCCAAGGCCGACCGGGTCGGGTTCTGGGCGTGGTTGCAGTACCTGCTGGAGGGCCAGGTCCACCGGGCGGGCGAGGCGCTCCCCCTGCTCACCGACCTGGCCATCGGCGTCGACCCCGACGGCGCCGACGCCTGGATGCTCCAGGACCTGCTGGCTCACGGCGTCCGCGTCGGCGCCCCGCCGGACGCCCTCGCCCGTCAGGGTCAGGACTGGGGCCTGCCGCCGTTCGTCCCGTGGAAGCTCCGCTCGGTCGGCTACCAGCCGCTCGCCCGGCTGTGGCGGGCGGTGCTGGTCGGTGCCGGCGGGCTGCGCATCGACCACGCCATGGGCCTGTTCCGCCTCTTCTGGATCCCGCCGTCCGGCACCGCCGCCGACGGCGCCTACGTGCGCTACGACGCCGAGGAGATGCTCGCGGTCCTGGCCGTCGAGTCGGTCCGGGCCGGGGCGGTCGTCGTGGGCGAGGACCTGGGCACGGTCGAGCCGTCGGTCCGGACGGCGCTCGCCGCCGCCGGCGTGCTGTCCTACCGGCTCGTGTGGTTCGAGGACGAGCCGCCCGAGCGTTACCCGGAGCAGGCCATGGCCGCGGTCACGACCCACGACCTGCCCACCGTGGCCGGCACATGGTCGGGCAGCGACGACGAGGACCAGAAGGCCGCCGGCGTCGACGCCGACCCCGAGGGCTCGGCGGACCGTCGCCGGCGGTTGCAGGAGCTCACCGGCCTCGGACTGCACGCGGCCGTCGACGACGTCATCGTGGGCATCCACCACCGCCTGGCGGTCACCCCGTGCGCGCTGGTGTCGGCCACCCTGGAGGACGGCCTGGCCGTCGAGCAGCGCCCCAACCTGCCTGGCACCACGTCGGAGCGCCCGAACTGGTCACACACCCTCCCGGCCCCGCTGGAGGACGCCCTGACCCACCCCCTCCTCCGCCGCCTCACCACCGCCCTGCAACGCTGAAGAGGTGCTCGGCGTCGCCGCCCGGCCGGCGAACCGCATCAACGTCTCGGTCGCCCGGCGGGAAGCGGTCGCCCGGCTCGACACGTTCGTGGGGCCGAAATCGTGAGCCGTGCGGACGGTGGGACTCGAACCCACACTCGCGGTGGTTTGAGCACCGTGCCTCTGCCGATTGGGCTACGCCCGCGTAGCTGCCAGATATTACCAGCGCGTCGCCGCGGACCGAGCCGCGAGACCCTCCCCTTCAGGTGAGGAGAGGGGCGCCCTCGTGGCGGAGGAGCCAGGCCTTGGTCTCGGGGCCGCCGCCGTAGTTGCCGAGGGAGCCGCCGCTGCGGACGACCCGGTGGCAGGGGACGACGATCGGGATGGGGTTCGTGGCCATGGCCGTGCCCACCGCCCGGACGGCGCCGGGGTTCTCGGTGGCGACCGCCAGGTCCTTGTAGGTCACGATCACGCCGTAGGGCACCCGCGACAGCGCCTCGAGCACCTTGAGGCGGTATCCGTGCGACAGCCGGCGGTCGATCGGCACGTCGAAGTCACGGCGGGCGCCGGCGAAGTACTCGTCCAGCTGGCGGCGCACATCGTCGAGCCGGCCGGGCAGGCGGACCACCCGGGGCGAGACGGCAGCGGCCAGCTCGCCGGCGACGGCCTCGGCGTCCCCGAAGCCGACCCGCACGAGGCCGACCGGCGTCGCCGCCACGGTGAGCGGGCCGATGGGCGTGTCGGCCACCGCCCAGGCGACGTCGACCAGTCCATCCTCGTCGGCGGAGGCGAGGGCGCGGGCCACGAGCCGGCCCACGTCGTCGGTCATGGCACGCATCGTCGCCTCCTGCAGGCGCTGGCGAAGAACGGGGTCGACGGTGTCGTCGTCGGTGACGGCGCCGTCGAGGACGAGGGCGTCGACCGGGTCGAGGGAGTCGCTCACGGGGTCACCTCCTTGCGCAACCTCTGGAGGCCGGCCCGCACGTTCTGGCGGGCGGCCGGTTCGCTGCAGCCCAGCGTGACGGCGATCTCGGCGTACGGCCGGTCGAGCACGAACCGCTGGACGACGGCCGAGCGCTGCTTGGGCGACAGCTCGCGGACGGCGCCCCACAGCTCGTCGTCGCCGGAGGAGTCACGCGGCGGCGGGGCCACCACTTCCGGCGCGTCGGCGACCGGGACGGCGTGGCGCGACCGCTGGCGCGCCCGGTCGATCACCTTGCGATGGGCGATGGTGAACAGCCAGCCCCGCAGGTTCTCGCCGGTCTGCAGGCCGGGGTAGGCGCGCAGCGCCGCGACCACCGTCTCCTGGAAGCAGTCGGCGCCGTCGTGCGCGCCCATGGCCGCCACCACGTAGCGGTGGACGTCGGCGGCGTGCTCATCGAGCAGCGACTGGAAGGGCGGGAGGCTCACCGCGCGTACCAACGCCCGGGGTGACGGAAGCGTGAGCTTTCGGACGCAAAGTTGACCAACCCGGGCGTAGGGTCGGCAGCGTGCGCTGGCAGCCCAGCGAGGGGACGTGCGGTGAGTGCGGTTTCGACTGGCGCATGCCGGTCGGCCCGGCCATCGACCTCGTGACGGACGCCCCGGCCCAGGTCTCCACGGCGCTCGACCGGGCCGGGCCCACCGCCACCAAGTCGCCGGAGCCGGGCACCTGGTCGGCGAACGCCTACGCCTGGCACCTCGTCGACGTGCTGCGCATCGGCGCCGAGCGGCTGTGGCACGTCGCCCTCGACCCCACCCGCCCCCTCGGCTGCTGGGACGAGAACGCGCTCGCCGTCGCTCGCGGCTACGACGCGCTCTCCCCGGTGGTCGCCGGCCGCGCCCTGCGGGACGCAGCGGCGACCTGGATGGTGGCCGCCCGAGGCGTGCCCCCCGACGCCGCCATCGAGCACGAGGCCGACGGGATGATGACGGCGGCCGACGTCATCCGCCGCAACGCCCACGAGGCCAGGCATCACCTGATGGACATCGGACGGGTCACCCCACCCTGACGTCGTTGCCTCGACCGTGGTCCCTCAGCCCTTCAGGGCGGCGAGGAGCTTGGTCGGCGTGTCCTTCGGGCTGATCTTGGGCCAGGCCTGCTCGACCTTGCCGTTCTCGTCGACCAGGTAGGCCGAGCGGATGATGCCCATGTACTTCTTGCCGTACATCGACCGCTCGCCCCAGGAGCCGTAGGCATCGGCGACCGCATGGTCCTTATCCGCGAGGAGCGGGAAGCCCAGCGAGTACTTCGTGTCGAACTTCTTCTGCTTGGCCGGCGTGTCGGGGCTGATGCCGACCACCGCCGTGTCGCCGATGTCGCCCAGCACGTCACGTAGGCCGCAGGCCTGCGTCGTGCAGCCGGGCGTGTCGGCCCGGGGGTAGAAGTAGATCAAGTGCCACCCCTTGCCGGCCTCCACACGCTCGGCGAGGTGGAACGGCTCGCCGTTCTGATCCAGCAGCGTGAAGTCGGGCGCAAGGTCTCCTTGCTTGAGCATGCGCCGACCCTACCGGCGGCGATCGGCCCGAGGGCCGCCGGTCACGGTCAACGGTGCTCTGTGCGCTGTGCCTCGGGGTCGGGTTGCTCCGACGCTTCGGATGCCGCCCACGACGCAAGAAGGCGAAGTGGGTCGTGGCACGGGGAGCCGGGTTCGGCGGTGTAGATGGTCAGGGTGAGACCTGGTTCGGCGACGAGCTGGAGTCCTTCGTAGGCGAGTTCGAGGTCGCCCACGATGGCATGGCGGAACCGCTTGGTGCCTGTCCCGTGGTGGCGGACGTCGTGCGCTCCCCACCGGGCCCGGAGTCGTCGCTTCGGGTGGACAGCTCTCCCACGAGGTCGTGGAGGTCCTTGTCTCTCGGATCTCGGCCGGCTTCGGGCGGGGGCGTTGCAACGCCGTCCACTTCGCCCCAGTCCACGGCACGGTCGATCATTTCTCGGCCGTGCGGCGTGGTGCGAAGCGCCAAAGCGACGGCTACGCCGGCGAATCTCGGTCACAGGCATCGGCCCCCCTCCCCCAGCCACATCTTGTACGGCCACTGGAGGGCCAGACAGCCTCGCCTGCAACAAAGGGCTGGCCGCCTATGGCGCAGGCGCGGGTCAAGGCAGCGCGAGGCTGGGTTGATGCGCATGCGCTTCGACGTGAACGTGCCGGGGGACGAAGAGGCCGCAGAGGCGGCTCGCGAAGAGATGGTGGCCGAGTTCAAGCGGTGGCTCGACGCCAACCCCGGGCGCTCCGAGCTCGAGGGGGCCGAGCCGTGGGACGTGGATCTGCTGCTTGGCTGGAAGTGGGGCTACGGCGACGGCGACTACGGGCTGTGGACCCGTGCCGACGTCGACGAGGTGCTGCTCGACCACCTGCCGCAGAAGCTGAGCGCCCCACCCGACGCGGCGGCGTCGATCCCGTCGTCGCTCGCGGCGCTCGTGCGCTTTCTCGATGACCGGGGCCTGCTCGACGCCGATAGCGACCCGGCGGACGCGGTCGCCGGCCGCGCGCTGGCCCAGCAGCGGGCGTTCCTCGATGCGATGGACGATCCGGCGAGCTTCGGGATGGCCAAGAGGCTGTTCAGCTCGCTCGGCATCGACGGCAAAGACCTACCCGATCAGGCTGCACTGGATGCGGCCATCGCCCGGTTCAACGACCTGCCGTTCGACCAGCGCGGCGAGGTCCTGGGGTTCGACGGCCCAGACCCCACCGAGGCGGGCGATCTGGAGCTGCCGCGGCTGCCGCTGCAGGCCATGCCGCCGCCGGCTGTCATCGACTCCCTGGCCGGCGACGTCCCGCTGCTGCGCAAGGTCGACGCCTTCACGGGGGCGCTCGATCCGTCGGGCGAGTTGTTGACCAAGGCCGGAAACCTCACCATCGCCGACGGCCGGCGCCTGGCCACGGCCACGGGGGTCGGCGACAGGGTCGAGGGGATCCGCTCGACGACCGCGATGCCCGAGCTGTTCGCGGTCGGGCAGGTCGCCCAGCGCGCAGGCGCCGTCGAAGTCGCGGGCAACCGCTTGCGGCCCGTCGAGGCGTGGGTGAATGAGCCCGTCGCCATCCGCTGGCAGCGCGTCGTCGACGCCGCCATCGAGGCGGGCGCAGCCACATTGGCCTTCGGCGCCTCGGTCCCGATGCCGATCCAGCTGGCGGAGCTGGCGGACCAGATGACCATCCACCTGCTCGCCATGCTGTGGCTCGCGGGCGAGCCGGTCCGCATCGACGCATTCGTCGACATGATCGGCGAGGCCGCCGACCTCGACACCCCGTTCGGCGCCCTCGTCCGGCGCGATCACACGCGTTCCGTGTGCCGCGATCGCATCGACGACGTCCTGGCGACCCTCGGCGAGGCAGGAGTCGTGGTCACCGACGGCGATGATCGCGTCGCCCTCACTGAAGCCGGCGCCACGCTGGCGGCACCCACCCTCCGCGAGGCGGGGTTCGGGGTCCTGCTGCCCGACGAGGTAGCCAAGCTCGACGCCGCCGGGCTGATCGACGTCCTCATCGAGCGCGACGGCGACGACGTCGCCGCGGCGGCGCAGCTCTGGGCCGACGGCCCGGTCGAGGGCCGAGCGTCCGGGGCGCTCGTCGGCGAGCTCTCGACACGGCCCGATCCGGCCCGGGTGATGGTTGGCTTCTCCGTCCTCCAGCATCTCGGGCCTGACGCAACAGACGCGGTCCGCAGGTTGACCGAAGGCCCCCTCGCCGGCCACGCCTGGCTGTTCCTCGTCGATCAGGGCGCCGCCGACCCCGAAGACGTGCCCCCGGACGTCCTCGCCCGGACCGGCGTCGATCTCTTCGTCGCCACCGCCGACCTGGGCTCTCCCGCCGACGTCGTCGAGATGTTCCTCTGCAACGTCCCCGCCGGCGAGCACTCCGCCTTCATCGACACCCTCGTCGCGACGAACCACCCCAGGACGGGCGAGCTGCTCGAGCTAGTGGGCCGCCACCACCCCGACAAGAAGACGGCCAAGCACGCCCGCAAGGCGGCGCACCGCTGGAGAAGCCAGGGCCTCGACAGCTGATGACCCGGGGACGCAGGCCCGCAAGCGTCGCGTTACTTCGCACCGTGGTACGAGGATGGTACGATCAGGCGATGCCGGCCAAGCGTAAGGTCTCGCTGTCGCTCGACGCCGATCTCGTCGACGAGCTCGAGCACGACGCGGACGAGGGCCTGTCGTCCCAGGTCAACGTCGTGCTGCGCGCCGAGGTCGAACGCCGACGCCGGCAGCGCGCACTGCGAGCGCTGCTCGATCGGCTCGCCCAGGAGGACGGGGCCCTCACCGCCGACGACGAAGGCGAGATCCAACGCTTCGAGCAGGCGCTGAGCTCCGGCCGATGATCGTCGCGCTGGATGCCGAGGCGGTCAGCGCCCTCGCCGGGCCCGACACCTCGAGCAAACGGAGGGTTCGGCGGGCACTCGAAGCAGCCGCACGCACGAAGCGCGACGTCGTCGTCCCGACACTGGTGTTGGCCGAGCTCTACCGAGGCGTCGGCCGGTCCCAACTCATCGACGCGCTGCTCGCCCGGAACGAGCACGCCATCGAACTACGCGACACCGACCGCGACCTGGCACGCTTCGCCGGCGCTGTCCTCCATGGCGCCGGCCTGGGATCCGCCCACATCGTCGACGCCCATGTGGTGGCAGCTGCGGTCGAGGCCGGCGGCGGCATCGCTCTCACCGGCGACGAGGCCGACCTGACTCGCCTCGCGGCCCCGTACCGATCGGTCCTCGTTCAGCCTCTCGGGTAGAAGTAGACGAGCACCTTACGGCCCGCTAAGCCGGACAGGCCGACGTCGTTGCCCTCCTGGTCGGAGAGGGTGAAGTCGGGGGCGTCGTCGCCTGCGGAGACCATGCCGCCGACCCTACCGGCGGGCTGTGACGCTCTCGGCCGCGCCGTGCGGGCCGTGTCACGGCTCGGGGGTACGGAATGGGTGATGCGACACGGACTGCACGTACCCAACTTCGCCGCGCCCGCCGACCTGGCCGAGCTGGGCGTGGCCGCCGAACGGTCCGGGTGGGACGGGGTCCTGCTGTGGGACCACGTGTACGGCGGGCCCGATCTCGCGATGCCGGTGGCCGACCCGTGGGTGACGCTCGGCGCCCTGGCGATGGCGACGTCGCGGGTGCGCCTGGGAACGGCCGTGACCCCGGTCCCGCGCCGGCGGCCGTCGAAGCTGGCCCGCGAGGTGGCGACGCTCGACCACCTGTCCGGCGGGCGGGCCGTCCTCGGTGTCGGGCTGGGCAACCCGCCGCAGGAGTACACGGCGTTCGGGGCGTCCGCCGCGCCCGCCGAGCTGGCGTCCCGGCTCGACGACGGGTTGACGGTCCTGGCCGGCCTGTGGTCCGGCGACCCGTTCTCCTACGACGGGCCGCACGAGACGGTGGAGAAGGCGCAGTTCCTTCCGGCGCCGGTCCAGCGGCCGCGGCCGCCGGTGTGGGTGGCGTGCCTCGCGCCCGTGCCGCCCGGCGCCGGCCCGCTCGCCCGGGCGGCCCGGTGGGACGGCGTGATCCTGGCGGCGATGACCGGGGCCGGCGGCATCGACCCGGTCGCGCCCGACGACGTCCGGGCGACGCGCGACGAGGTGGCGCGCCGCCGGGGCGGGCTCGACGGCTTCGCCCTGGCGGTCGTGAGCGCCGGCCCGCCGGCCGATCCCCTGCGGGATGCGTACGACGAGTTGGGGGTCGACTGGCTCCTCGTCACGGGATGGCCGGAGCAGGTACGCGAGTTGGCGGCGACCTCGCCCTAGGGTGAGCCGGCCCATCCAGTACCTCGACCAGGAGGCGACGATGCCTGCACGTACGGCGACGGCGAAGTGGGAGAAGGGCCTGCGAGACGGCCAAGGAACCATGGCGCTCGGCAGTGGGGCGTTCGAGGGGCAGTACTCGTTCCAGTCCCGCTTCGAGGAGGGGGCCGGCACCAACCCGGAGGAGCTGCTCGGCGCCTCGCACGCCGGTTGCTTCTCTATGGCGCTCACGGCCGGGCTCGAGGCCGCCGGCTACTCCCCCGAGTCGGTCGAGACGTCGGCCAAGGTCCACCTGGAGAAGGCCGACGCCGGCTTCGCCATCGGCAAGATCGTCCTCACGACGACGGCCGTGGTCCCCGGCATCGACGACGCGACCTTCCAGGAGCAGGCCGAGACCGCCAAGACCAACTGCCCGATCTCCAAGGCCCTGGCCGCCACCGACATCCAGCTCACCGCCACCCTCGGCGGCTGAGGTCTCGCTTCCTCGCCCCCGCCGGCCGAGGTCAGGCCGGGTGGATCGTGTACTCGAGGGTGAGGAACGGGATGCCGAAGACCCAGAAGCGTTGTTCGGCGTGGAGCTCGGCGTCCTCGACGTGGACGTCGAGCTCCTCGGCGAAGCCCGGGACCCCCAGGGTGGTGAGGTCGCGGGTGTCCGGGTCGACGTAGGTGAGGTAGTGGCCGGCGTGCGGGACGTCCGTGCGCGTGGTGAGCGTGAGCCCGCCGCCCGGGCGGGCCCGGGGCGCCAGCGTGGCCGTGAAATTGCCCTGCGGGACCGGGAACCCGACGCGCACGTAGCCCCGCTCGTCGTGACGGTAGGTCGTGTAGATACCCACGTAGATCGGGTCGTCGGTGTCGGCGAACGAGCGGATCCACCCGCGGATGTCGGGCCGTCCGTCGCCGTCGACGTCGATCGTGTCGATGCGGCTGCGCACGCCTCGCTGCGCCTCGCGCTGGTTCATCGGCACGTTGGCCTGGCCCAGCGGCCGGGCCAGGAACGTCCGGTAGAGCAGGTAGCCGGGCCGCACCCACGTCCGCCACACCGGCACGACGTCGAGCTTGTAGTCCGTCGTCCGCTCGTAGAAGCGGCGGACCCGCGGGTCGACGGTCGCCGGGTCGAAGTCCGGTCCGGCCAGCTCGTCGAGGGAGCCGACGATGCCGACGCCGCGGGCGTCGGGCGTGTAGGTGCCGCCGACGACGTCGGCCAGCGTGCGGACGTAGGCCGTGCCGACCCGCCGCTCGCGGGACTCCAGCGGCACGACGAACGGCAGGTCCTCCGCCCGGGCGCGCTCGGCGAGCAGCGTCACCCGCGGGTCGCGGAAGGCGAGCGCCGAGGCGACCCGGAAGCCGACGACCGTCGTGGCGGCCACGAGCGCCGGCGAGGCGTCACGACCGGCGGCCGCCTGGAACGCCCGGCCGGCCAGCGCCCCCAGGATCGGCCCGGCGGCGACCTTCTGCGGCCGCAGGCCCAGGGTGCCGGCAACGGTTCCGGCCGCCGTCCCGACGGCGAGCGGGCCCGCACCGGTGAGCCGTCCGCCCAACCAGCCGGCCGGCGCCGCCATCGCCCCGCTCGCCAGGATGCGGGACCACAGCGGCGGGATCTCGTTCGGCCGCTGTCGCCGGCGGGCCACGGCCTCGGACGCCGCCATCACGCCGACGCCGGCGGCCGCCCCCGTCAGCCGGCGGCGACGCGACGAGCCGCGGTCACCCGAGCGCGCGGGCCTTCCCGCCCGGGGCCTTCCGGCCGCCAGGGCCAGTCCGGCCGCGGCGCCAATCACGCCCGCGGTCGCCACGTGCGACGCCAGCGAGGGTTCGGTCCGGCCGCCCGAGCCGTTCGCCGCCGCAGGAGTCGCGCCGCCGGTCGGGCCCGCTCCCGGTCGCCTCGAGGACGGCGATGGCGATGGCGCTCCACCCGGTGTGTCCGTCACGGAGCGGGAACCTACCGGCCACGCACCGCGGGCGGAGCCCACGGCCCGGCCGGCTCCCGGGCAGCGCCGCGCGGACGGGGGGTCAGAGCCAGGCGTCCAAGCCGACGGCGCGGGCCCAGATGGGGGTGACGGCGGCGACGAGGGCGTCGATCTGGACCTCGACGTTGGCCTCGGTGTTCTTGTGGACCAGCTGGTCGTAGGCCAGGCTCACGTTCATCGCCTGCAGCGCCAGGCCCGTGAACCACGGGTCGAGCGAGGCGTCGCAGAGCCCGGCGTCCTGCAGGCGACGGATCCACCGCTCGGCCCGCTTGGCGCCCTGCAGGAGCGTGTCGCGCCGGCTGCCCCGGACGTCGGGGTCGCCCACCGTGAGCTGCTCGATCGACTGGGCGATGAGCCGGTGCCGGTGGCAGGCCAGGAAGTATTCGCGGCTCGCGTGGGCGATGTCGCGCACCGGGTTGCCGTCGGGGTTGTCGGGGTCGACCCGCGGGGCGTGGAGCATGTCGTCGAGGGCGGCGCGGGCCACGATCCGGAACAGCGCCTCCTTCGACTCGAAGTAGGTGTAGAAGCTGCCCGTGGCCACCCCGGCCAGGGCCGTGATCTCGGTGATGCGGGCGTCGGTGTACGGCTTGGCGTTGAACACCTCGGTCGCCGCCGCCACCAGCCGGTCGTAGGTGTTGCGCCCCCGGCGCGTCAGCGGCCGGTCGGGTGCGAGGTGCTCGCCGCCGTCGGGCGGCGCCGGTGGTGGGGAGGACGGACGCACGACGGGCGTCGAGGCCGTCGACGCCGTTCTCGACACCTCGCTGCCCGCTGCCACGGCGTCAACCTAGCCCCCGCCGACACGCGAACAGCCTCCAACCGCACATTTTCCTGGACCTGAATCCGGGTTCGGGTTAGGGTGACGGAGCGCCGAGACACCCTGTCCACGCGCTGTGCTCGCCGGTCGGCCCCACCCACCTCACCCCACGGGGCCGGCCGGGGGCAGCACCCCCGAGGCGATGCGACGGGTCACCGGCCGCCACCGCGAGGGCCTCGACTCACCGGGCGTTGACCATGGCGTCGGCGGCCATGGCGAAGTACTGCGCCATGCGGTCCCGCACCTCGGCGGCGACCCCGTGGGCCGTGGCCGCGCCGTCGAGCGCGGCGGTCATGTGGGCGAGCCAGGCGTCCCGCTCGCGCTCGCCCACCACGAACGGCAGGTGCCGCATTCGCAGGCGCGGATGGCCCCGCTCGTCGGAGTACGTGGTCGGCCCGCCCCAGTACTGGCCGAGGAAGAGGGCGAGGCGGTGCTCGGCGCCGGACAGGTCCTCCTCGGGGTACAGCGGCCGCAGGGTCGCGTCGCCGGCGACGCCGCCGTAGAAGCGGGCCACCAGGTCGTCGAAGAACGGCTGGCCGCCGACGAGCTGGTACACGGTCGGGCCGCGGATGTCCTCGACGCCGTCGCTCATCGTCCGTCCTTGCGGTGGCCGTGCCCGAAGAACCCGCCCTCGGGCCGGGCGTGGACGTGGAAGTGGTCCGGGATGTTGCGCATGTGGTCGTCGAAGTAGTGGCCGGAGAAGATGCCGTCGGCGACCGTGGCCAGCCGGGTCAGCATGCGGGCCCGGTCGTCGTCGGAGGGGTCGACGCCGTGCCACCGCCACACGACCATCGGGGTGACGCAGATCGTGCAGTCGGCGATCCAGCACAGGTCGTCCTCGTGGTACCAGCGTGTGATCCGCTCGGCGGCACACAGCAGGCAGTTGTCGTGTTTCGACCCGGTCGGCACGCCGTGCGAGCGTACCGGCGCCCCGGGCCGAGACGGCGGCTCCTCGCCCGGGAGGGTGGTTGGGACGGCCCACGGGTTGGCGTACCGTCCCCCGCATGGCGCGCCACCTCGACGGTACGGGCTACGTCACCGTCCCCGACTCGGGGCGGGGCCCCGGGGTCCTCGTGCTCCACGCCTGGTGGGGGCTCACGCCCTTCTTCAAGCACGTGTGCGACCGGCTGGCCGAGGCGGGCTTCGTGGCGCTGGCGCCCGACCTGTACGGCGGCCGCACCACCGACGACCCCGAGCAGGCGCAGGCCATACTGGCCGACGCCGACATGAACGCCGCCCTGGGCCTGGTCCGGGCGAGCCTGGGGGCGCTGCGGAACATGCCGGCGACGCCGGACGCCCCGGTCGGCACGCTCGGGTTCTCGATGGGCGCCTCCTGGGCGCTCTACCTGGCCAGCCGGATGCCCGACTTCGTGGCGGCGACGGCGGTCTTCTACGGGTCCCAGAGCGTCGACATGGCGCCGGCCACCTCGGCGTTCCTCGGCCACTTCGCCGAGAAGGACAGCTTCGTCGACGACGACGAGCTGGTCCTCCTCGAGGCCGACCTGCGGCTGCTCGAGAAGGACGTGACGTTCCACCGTTACCCGGGGACCGAGCACTGGTTCTTCGAGTCCGACCGCGCCGCCTACGACCCGGCCGCCGCCGAGCTGGCCTGGGAGCGGACGCTGGCGTTCTTCCACGAGCGCCTCGACCCGTTCATGGCTCCGGGCTGACGCCGGGGGTCGGGCTCAGCTCTCCACCGGGAACTCCCCGGCCACATCGGCGCAGCCCGTCCAGGCATCGATGACGGCCCGCCGGTTCGCCTGGGGGTCGGCGCCCGGGGCGACGAGGGCCTCGTAGTCGAGCGCGGCCATGGTGCAGTCCGCCACGGCGGAGGCGACGTCGAGGTCGAACGCCTCGAAACGCACCGCATCCGCCAGGAGCGTGGAGCGCAGCGCCAGGAACGACGTCGTGTCGAGCGCCGGGTGGACGACGGCGTCGGCGGCCCCGGGGGCGCACCCGGTGACGAACCATCCTCCACCCGCCAGCGGGCCGTTCCCGGACGCCCCGGGCGCCGCCTCGGCCCACGCCCGCATGGCCTCGGCCAGCTCGGCGTCGTCGGACGGCGTCTCGCCCCGCACGGCCAGCGCCGCGCACGCGTGCCCGTCCCGCTCCCAGTCCACGACCGTGTCGCCGGCCCACCCCTGGGCCGCCACCAGCGCCTGCTGCGGCGACAGCCGGGAGGCCAGGAGGGTGTAGACGCCGTAGGCGCCCCAGGTCCACGGCTGGCCCCTGACCGATGCGCCCTCCGGCAGCTCCGGGGCGGGGACGTGGTCCGGCTCGTCGCCCTCCAGGTAGGCGATCGGGTCCATGACCTGCTCCAGCGTGACCGGTGGGGCGGAGTAGGCGGCGTCGAGGGCGGCCGGGCCGCCGTCGGCCAGAACCGCCTCAACGAACGCCGGCCCCACGGCGTAGGGCAGGACCAGCGAGGCGACCAGAGCAGAGGGCGCTGCCACCACGTCGGCCGCCAGCTCGGCGTCGATCGCCGCCTGGTCGTTTTCGATGGCGGCGAGCTCGTCCTGGGGGAGCGACTCCAGCCACCGCATGCTCACTCGCTCGGCGTCCCCCTCGATGAGGGCCTGCAGCGCGATGTCCTCCTCCGCGGTCTCGACGGCCCGGAACGCCTCGAGCGTGCCGAGGTGCTGGTCGGTGACGGCGTGTGTCAGCTCGTGGACCAGCGTCCGGCGCTGGAGCATGGTCAGGGGACCGTCCCCGTTGACGACGATCCGGTCCTCGCCGAGCTGGTACACGCCGCCCGTGGCCTCGCCGGTGAGGTCGGCGCCGGCGCCGACCGGGTCCGCATCGTTCACCAGCAGGCCGAAGGCCCGCAGGTACCCGAACTGGGCGTCGGCGACGTAGTCCCCGACGTCCTCCTCCTCGTCGAGGCCGCCGCTCACCTCGGTGGCGTAGTCGACGGGGGTGAGGAACTCGATCGCCACCGGGCGGAGGAACTGCAGGCCCCGCTCCTCCTCCACGAACGTGGCCAGCTCCCCGACGCGCTCGGGCCAGTCGAGCCCGGCTGCGCCGGCGCCACCGGTCGTGTCGACGGCGGCGTGGCCGCCACCCGTCTCGTCGTCGTCTTCGCCGCTATCGCCGTCGCCGTCGCCGTCGCCGTCGCCGTCGCGGGACACGACCTCGACCACGCCAAGGTTGGGGCCGGCTTCGGCCACCTCCGTGGCGACGGACACCACCGCCACGACCACCATGACGAGGATGAGCGCCGTCCCGCCGGCGGATGCGACGCGCTCGCGCCCCATCGATCCTCCTCGAGCCGCTGGGGCCGCCTCGTCGCTGCCCGACGCTCAGGGACCGTAGCCCTGGACGGCGTCCAATCCAGCGCGGAGGCGGGCGACGAAGGCACCGGCCGCCTCGGGGCCGTCGTCGAGCAGCCGACGGACCACCGCCGAGCCCACGATCACCCCGTCGGCCACCGCCGCCACCTCGGCGGCCTGGTCGGGGGTCGACACGCCGATGCCGACCAGGACCGGCAGGTCGGTGAGGCGCTTGAGCCGCGCGGCGATGTCGAGGGCGCTGCGGGCCAGCGCCGACCGCTCGCCCGTCACGCCCAGCAGCCCGACGCCGTACACCCAGCCCCGCGACCGCTCGCAGATGGCGGCCAGGCGCTCGTCGGTGGCGGTCGGGGCGGCCAGCAGGACGGTGGCGACGCCGGCCTCGTCGGCGGCGGCCGCCCACTCGCCGACCTCGTCGAGCGGCAGGTCGGGGACGATGGCGCCGGCGATGCCCGACTCGGCGAGCGACCGGGCGAAGCGGTCGTGACCGGCCAGGTGGACGATGTTGTAGTAGGTCATGACGACCAGCGGGACGCCGCCGGTGTCGAGCCGGCCGGCCCCCGACACGACGGCCTGCGGCGTGGCCCCGGCTGCCAGCGCCTTCTCGGAGGCGAGCTGGATCGTCGGCCCGTCGATCACCGGGTCGGAGAACGGGATGCCCACCTCGACGGCGTCCGCCCCCGCGGCGGCCACGGCCTCGACGGCCCGCTCCCACCCCGGCAGACCGCCGGTCACGTAGGGGACGAGCAGCTTGCGGCCGTCGTCCCGGGCGGCGCGGAGCGCCTTCTCCAGGCCGCCGCCGTCGCCGGGACCGCTCACGAGGGTCCCCCGACGCCGGCCGAGTGCTCGACACCGGCGGTGCCGTCGGCCTCGAGGCCGGTCCCCGACAGGTCGGCGCCCATGAGCTGCGCCACCTGGGCCACGTCCTTGTCGCCGCGCCCCGACAGGTTGACCAGCACGGTCCGCCCCGCCAACTCGGCCCGGGACCGGGACACCCAGGCCAGCGCATGCGCCGACTCGAGCGCCGGGATGATGCCCTCCGTGCGGGCCAGCAGGGCGAAGGCGTCGAGCACCTCGGCGTCGCTCACCGGCTCATAGCGGGCGCGGTGCAGCTCGGCGAGGTGGGCGTGCTCCGGGCCGACACCCGGGTAGTCGAGCCCGGCGGACACCGACTCGGCCTCCAGCACCTGGCCCCACTCGTCCTGCATGAGGAACGACTTCGACCCGTGGACGACGCCGGGCACGCCCCGGCCGACGGCGGCACCGCCGGACGGTTCGGCGCCGACCAGTTCGACGTCGGGCAGGTCCACGAAGCCGGAGAAGATGCCGATGGCGTTCGACCCGCCGCCCACGCACGCCACGACCACGTCGGGGTCACCGCCGGTCAGCGCCCGGCACTGCTCGCGCGCCTCGTCGCCGATGACCCGGTGCAGCTCGCGGACCATGTACGGGTACGGGTGTGGGCCCATCGCCGAGCCCAGCAGGTAATGCGTCGACTCCACCGTGGCGACCCAGTCGCGCAGGGCCTCGTTGACCGCGTCCTTCAGCGTGCGGCTGCCCGTGCTGGCCGGCAGGACCTCGGCCCCCAACAGCCGCATGCGGAAGACGTTGAGCGCCTGGCGGGCCATGTCGACCTCGCCCATGTACACCCGGCACTCCAGCCCCATGAGGGCGGCGGCGGTGGCGGCGGCCACGCCGTGCTGGCCGGCGCCGGTCTCGGCGACGACGCGCTCCTTGCCCATCCGCTTGGCCAGGAGCGCCTGGCCCAGCACGTTGTTGATCTTGTGGGAGCCGGTGTGGTTCAGGTCCTCGCGCTTGAGCAGGATGCGGCAGCCCAGCTCGTCCGAGAGGTTGGCGCACTCGGTCAGCAGCGACGGCCGGCCGGCGTAGTCGCGCAGGAGGCGCTCGTACTCAGCCCGGAAGGCGGGGTCGGACCACGCCTGGCGGAACGCGGCCTCGAGCTCGCGGCAGGCGGGGACCAGCGTCTCCGGCAGGTACAGCCCGCCGAACTGGCCGAAGCGCCCGGTGCTGCCCGGGTCCGCCATGAGGGAGGCCGGGGAGGTGGTGGTGCCGGTCATGTGGGGTCGTCGCTCATCCAGTCGAAGGGACGGAGCCCGCTCGCCTCGGCGCGGGCCCGCTCGGCGGACATGCCGGCTACCACGTCGAGCGGCGCCTCCTCCAGCTCGGCCAGCCGGGCGGCGTGGATGAAGGCGCGCACCTTGCGGGCGTCCTTCCGCCCCGGCGACGACTCGATGCCGGTGGACACGTCGACGCCCCACGGGCGGACCTGGCGGATGGCGTCGGCCACGTTGTCGGGGTTCAGGCCCCCGGCCAGGAGGATCTTGCGGTTGGAGGGCGCGCCCTCGGCCAGCGACCAGTCGAACACCTCGCCCGACCCGGGCGACTTGGAGTCGATGAGGATGGCGTCGGCGCCGTAGCTGTCGGCCTCGTCGAGGTGGGGGTCGCCGGCGGCGAACGCCCTGAACACCAGCGGCACGCGGCTGCGGACCCAGCGGGTCGTCGCCGGCGTCTCGAAGCCGTGCAGCTGGGCGGCCCGCAGGCCGGCCTGGTGCATGAGGTCGACGACGCGTTGGCGCTCCTCGTCGCGGAACACGCCCACCGTCACGATCTCGGTGGGTAGGCGCTTGGCGATGTCGGCCGCCTTCTGCGGGGCGATCTGGCGGGGCGAGGGGGCGAACACGAAGCCCACGGCATCGGCGCCCATCGCAACGGCCAGCAGGGCGTCCTCCTCGCTCGTGATGCCGCAGACCTTGACGAACACGCAGGCAGGCTAGCGAGCGCAGGGCCCGCGACCCGCGTCTTTCCGGCCGCGTGAGCCGCCGTCGCCCGGCCCCGGGCCCGGGTCAGGCGCCGGCGAGGAGGCCGGCGACGGCCGCCGCCGGGTCGGCGGACGTCACCAGCGACTCGCCCACGAGGACGGCGTCGAACCCGGCGGCGGCGAGGGCCCGGGCGTCCTCGGGCCCCCGGATGCCGGACTCGGCCACCCGGACGACCGAGCTGGGCATGGCCCGCGCCACCCGGACGGCCCGCTCGTGGTCGACGGCGAACGTGACCAGGTCGCGCTGGTTGACGCCGACGAGCGTGGCGCCGGCGGCGAGCGCCCGGTCGACCTCCTGCTCGTCGTGCACCTCCACCAGGGCGTCGAGGCCGACCTGGCTGGCCAGGCCGTGGAGGTCGGCGAGCTCGGAGTCGTCGAGGGCGGCGGCGATGAGGAGGACGGCGTCCGCGCCCATGATCCGGGCGTCGCACACGTCGGCGGGCGCCACCGTGAAGTCCTTGCGCAGGACCGGGAGTCCGACCGCGGCCCGCGCCGCCCTCAGGTCGTCGGGCGAGCCGCCGAACCACTCGGCGTCCGTGAGGACGGACAGGCAGGCGGCGCCCCCGGCCTCGTAGGCCTTGGCGACGGCGCCGGGGTCGAGGTGGGGCGCCAGGTCGCCCTTGGAAGGCGACCTGCGCTTGACCTCGGCGATCACGCCCAGCCCGCGCTCGTCGGCGCGGGCGTGGCGCAGGGCGGCGGCGAACCCCCGGGCGGGCGGCTGGGCCAGGGCCTCGGCCACGAGGTCGGACGTCCGGCGCGTGTCGGCGGCCGCCGTGGCCCGGTGCCCGTCGAGGATGCGGTCGAGGTACGTCGCCACCTCCGGCACCCTACCGAGGGCGGCGGAGGGCGTCCGGCGGCCCTAGCGAGCGTCCCGGCCGCCGCGCTCGTCGGGGTCCGGGCGGCGGGCCATGGCCCGCAGCGGGGCCAGGACGAACAGGCCCAGCGAGAGCACGAACAGCCCCACGGCCAGGGCGACCGTGGGTGGCGAGGTGAAGTACACGCCGGCGGCGCCGACGACGAAGGCGGCCACGAGCGTCCCCGGCGGCATGATCGCCCACCAGCCCCGCAGCGCCATCGTCTCGCCCATCGGGGCGGTGTCGAGGAGCTCGGCCCACTCCTCGGCGGTGAGGTCGAGGCCGTCGACGTCGGGCGACCAGTCCGGCCCGCCGGTGGGCCCGGCGGCCGGCGCCCCGGCGTCGGCGGCCGTGCCCTGGGCCGGCTCGAACCCGTAGCGGTGAGGATGGGCCAGGTGGCGGTCGTAAGCGGCGCGGCGGGCGGGGTCGCGCAGGACCCGCCAGGCGGCGTTGAGTTGGCGCATCTGATCGGGGTCGCCGCCGGCGTCGGGGTGGTTCTCCCGGGCGCGGGAGCGGTAGGCGGCACGCAGCTGGTCCGCCGTCGCCGTGCGGGCGACGCCGAGCACGTCGTAGTACGTCTGCGCCACCTGGCGTCCCTCGTCCCGGCCTGTCGTCGCGTTCCGCGCGTTCGTGTCGGCGTCCGTGCGGCCGTCAGCCGGCGGCGGACGGGCCCGGGGCCGGGGAGTCGACGGGCACCGCGACGACGGTGGCCGGGGCGGCGTCGGCGGGGCCGATCACGCCCCCCGTGGCGGGCGGGCCCACGGACCGGGACACGTACGCCAGGCCGACGGTCCCGCCGCCGGGGCGGGCGGCGACCGACGTGACCGAGCCGACTTCGGCGCCGTCGACCAGGACCTTGTCGCCCACCGCGAACGGGGCGTCCGCCAGGACCGCCCGCAGGTGCCGGGGCACGTTCCCGCCCCGGCTGTCGATGCGGGCGACCAGCTCCTGGCCCGTGTAGCAGCCCTTGGTGAAGCTGGCGGAGGCATCGACGACCCACTTGCCGGCCTCGGCCGGGATCGTCCGCTCGGTGAGCTCGGCGCCCATCGCCGGCACGCCGGACAGCAGCCGCAGGGACTCCAGGTCGTCCGACGTGGCCGCGGCGACGCCCGCAGGGACGGCGGCGGCGACCGCCTCGGCGGGGCCGAGCAGGTCGGCGCCCTCGACGCCCGGCCAGCCGGCCGGCAGGGCGCGGACGCCGGCGTCGGCCGCACCGGCGGCGGCGTCCCGGGCGGCGGCGTCGGCGCCCGGGCCGCGCAGCGCCACGGCGGACCAGCCGTCGATCGGGTCGACGTCCGCCTTCGTCCGCAGGAGGAAACGCCGCAACCGGGCGACGGCCACCTCGCCGGCGCCCGGGTCGGTGTCGAGGAGGAACTCGTCGTCCGCAGTGCGGGTCACCCGCGCCCACACCTCGACCTTGCCGGTGGGCTGGAGGATGAAGGTCCAGCTCGTGGCCCCGACAGCCAGGGCGACGACGTCCTGGCTGGCCTGGCCCTGCAGGTAGGTCGCGGCCTCGGGCCCGGCGACCCGCACGACGTCGCGGGCGATCGGGACGGCCCGGAGGCTCGTGCGGAGGTCGACGGTCGGCGCGCTCACCCGGCCAGTCTGTCAGCAGGGATGCGGACTGCGACCGGTCACGACACGTGCCCGCGTGCACATGCAGGTCCCGTCGGCGCCCGGCATCCTGTCCCCGTGGCGAGCGTGGAGCGGCCGAGTGCCGAACAGCTGGGTCGCCGGGACCGCCTGGCGCTGGTCCTCGCCCGCGACGGCGCCACGTGCGTCTGGTGCGGGCGGGACATCGACGTGGGCCTGGTCCGGGCGACGACCGAGCACCTGGTGCCGCGGGTCAAGGGCGGGCCGAGCTGGGTCGAGAACGAGCTGGCCGCCTGTGCCCGCTGCAACCGCGAGCGCGGCCACCGCACCCCCGGCGAGTGGCTGGACGAGTGCGAGCGCCGGGGCTGGCCCACCGACCGGCCCCGCGTCCGGCGGGCGCTGGAGTCCCTCCAGGCCGCCATCGTCCGCCGGGGCGGCCAGCGCCGGGCCCGCGCCTACGTCTCCAGCCAGCTGCGCCGGGTCTGACCCGCCGGTCGACCCGCCCGCCGCGCCTACCGCCGGCCGGGGACGGCCCGGCGGGCGGAGGACATCCGGCGGGCGGCGGGGACGGCGGCGAGCAGGGCGCGGGCCTTGTTGCGGCACTCCAGGTCCTCGTGCTCGGGGACGGAGTCGGCCACGATGCCGGCGCCGGCCTGGACCGAGGCCCGGCCGTCGTCATCGACCACCATCGTGCGGATCGCGATGGCGGTGTCGACGTTGCCCGAGAAGTCGACGTAGCCCACGACCCCGGCGTACGGGCCGCGCTTGGTGGGCTCGAGGTCGTCGATGATCTCCATGGCCCGCACCTTGGGGGCGCCCGACACCGTGCCGGCCGGCAGCGTGGCCCGCAGCACGTCGATCGCGGACTTCCCGTCCACCAGCGTGCCCGAGACCTGCGACGTCAGGTGCATGACGTGGCTGTAGCGCTCGAGCGTGAGGTACTCGTCGACCTTCTCGGTGCCGAAGCGGACCACCCGCCCCACGTCGTTGCGGGCCAGGTCGACGAGCATCACGTGCTCGGCGAGCTCCTTGGGGTGCTCGCGCAGCTCGCCGGCGAGGCGGGCGTCCTCCTCGTCGGTGGCGCCCCGGCGCCGGGTGCCGGCGATGGGCCGCGAGATCACCTTGCCGTCGGTGACCCGCACCATCGGCTCCGGCGAGGCGCCGACCAGCGACAGGCCGGGCTGGCGCACGAAGTACATGTACGGGCTCGGGTTCACCTGGCGGAGGACCCGGTAGACGTCGAACGGCTCGGCGCCCAGGTCGAAGTCGAAGCGCTGCGACAGGACGACCTGGAAGATGTCCCCGGCGAGGATGTGCTCGCGGGCGGCCTCGACGGCCCGGCCGTACATGTCGGAGCCGAGCGTCGAGCGGACGTCGGGCAGCGGTTCGTCGGCGCGGGGCGGCTCGACCACGGGCTCGTCGAGCGGGCGGGCGCCGGCCGCCATGACCTCGTCGAGCCGGACCAGGGCCGCGTCGTACAGGTCGTCGAGCTCGGCGTCGGTGGCCCCGGGCGGGATCACCACGTTCTCCACCAGCACGGCCCGCTGGCGCCAGTGGTCGTACGCCACGAGCTGGCCGATCACCGACATGACGGCGTCGGCGTGGCCCAGGTCGTCGGGCGGGACGTCGGGCAGGTGCTCGACCTCGCGCACGACGTCGTAGCCGAGGTAGCCCATGACCCCACCGTGCAGGGGCGGCAGCTCGGGGAGGGACGGCCCCCGCCAGGCGCCGAGAAGGGCGTCCAGGGCGACGAGTATGCCCTGGTCACGCGGCACGCCGGGCGGGACCGTGCCCACGACGTCGACGTGGCGGCCCCGGGCGGTGAGCGTGGCGAGCGGGTTGCGGCCGACGAACGACCAGCGGCTCCAACGCGCCTCGCCGTGCTCGACCGACTCGAGCAGGAAGCCGGGCTCGTCGGCGGCCACCAGCCGGCAGAACGCGGCGACCGGCGTGGTCAGGTCGGCGAGCAGCTCGCGCCAGACGGGGATGACGGTGTACTCGCGGGCGAGGGCCCGGAAGTCCTCTCGGCTGGAGGTCACGGCGTGGGGAGGCCCTCAGTCGTCGGCGGACGGAGCCGCTTCGGGCACCGGCGGCTCGCCGGCGAGGCCCGGGCGGGGGGCATCGACGTCGCCGTCGGCGCCGAACGATCGGAAGAAGCAGCTCACGGCGCCGGTGTGGCAGGCGCCGTTGCCGGCCTGGTCGACCACGAAGAGGAGGGTGTCGCCGTCGCAGTCGTAGTGGGCGCTGCGCACGGTCTGCACCTCACCCGAGGTCTCGCCCTTGCGCCACACCTCTCTGCGGGAGCGGCTCCAGAACACCGTGCGCCCCTCGGCCAGCGTGAGGCCGAGCGTCTCGGCGTTCATGTACGCCATCATCAGGACCTGGCCGGTCGTCGCGTCCTGCACGATGGCGGGCACCAGCCCGTTCTCGTCGTAGCGGACCTGCGCCAGCTGTTCGTCGGTGGCGTCGATGGGGGCGACCACGGGCACCGGGTCATCGTACGGTGGCCGCCCGCGAGCGCCGAAACGACATCGTTCGGCGCCTCCGGAACGCTGCGGCGCAACCACGAAACGTCACCTCGTCGATACGCGCGTCCAGTAAGTCCGCTACCGTCGAGGTTTCCTGTGGAACCCGGTGCCATCCTCCGGTGCTTCGCCGACCTGGCGGAGAGGGGTGCGGCCTCGGTCGCTCCCGTCCCGACGCTGGGCGACGGCGAGTTCGAGCCGCCCGACGAGGCGGCCCGCCCCACCCGCTGGGCCACCGCCGGCCATCCGGTCCTCGACTCGGTCGCCGCCCACCGCGGGGAGCCCGTCGGCCGCGGCCGGGAATCGGCCCGCGGCGGCGCCCGCCTCGGCCTGGTCCGGTCGGAGGGCTGGGCCTCCGGGCAGGACGACGACGAGGCGGAGGAGGACGACGGCCCGTTCGGGGGACTGCCCGCCGCCGCCGTCGACCTGACGCGCTCGCCCGAGGCGCCGGCCTGGCTCGGCACCGCCGTCCGGCTGCCGCTCGACCCGGAGGCGGCGGTGCAGCCGTCGCTCCCGCGCGCCGACGAGGTGCGCCGCCTGGCCACGGTCGACGCCCTGCGCCCGGCCCCCGCGCTGCGGCTCGGCTGGGTCGTCGTCACCGGCCGGCCCCGGATGGGCGGGAGCGAGGTCGAGGTGTGCGCGCCGCTGGTCAGCCAGCGGGTGGTCATCGAGCGCGACCTGGCTCGGCGTCCCAACCTGACGATCCGGCCGGTCGGCGACCTCGAGCTGACACCGCTGGTCACCGACACCGCCCGGGCCGCGCCGCTCGAGGAGAACATCCAGTTCGGCGGCAGCCGCCTCGACACCGCCGGCACGGTGACCAGCCGCGACCTTGCCCGGCTGCCCCGCCTGCAGTCCTGGGTCCGCGACGTGGTGGCGGCGGCGGGCCTGCCGCCGGTGGCCGAGCTGCTCCCGCCGACCGGCGACCCGCTGGCGCAGCGGTCCGGCAGCCGGCTCGTGGCCTGGGTGGGCGCCGTGCTGTACCTGGCCGAGCCCGACGACGAGGTCGTCCCGCCCGAGCGGCGGGCCGCGTCCCTGCGCGCGTGGGCGGGGACGCGGGGCATCGCCGCCACGGCGTTCCCCGCCGCCTACGGCCTCGGGCCGCCGCCGGGGCTCCTCCCGCCGAGCGCCGACCCGCTCGACACGCCGTTCGCCCTCTCGCCCGGCCAGCAGGCCGCGGTGGCCCACGCCCGCAAGGACACGCTGACCGTCGTCACCGGCCCGCCGGGCAGCGGCAAGACCACGACCGCCGCCGCCGTGGCCGTCGACGCCGTCAGCCGGGGCGGGTCCGTCCTGCTGGTGACCGGGTCGGCCACGAGCGCCGACCGCCTCGCCGCCGTGCTGGCCACCGAGCCCGGCCCCTCGCCGCTGCGCGTGGGGCGGGCCGCCGACAGCGCAACCGTGGCGCGGGCCACTGCCGACGGCGTGTCGAGCGCCGAGGTACGGGCGGCCGAGCACGCCCTGGCCGAGGCCCGGGCGCACCAGGCGCTCATCGAGCGGTCGATCGTCCAGCGGCTGGAGCGCGAGGTGCGCGCCCGGGCGGCGTCCCGGTGGGACACGGTCCTCGACCACCTGGAGGAGGTGGCGCCCCGGGCGCTCGACGGGCCCGACCCGGCCCGGCTGGCTGCGCTGCTGCGGCGGGCGCAAGGGTCCGACGACACCGACGAGGCCAACCGATGGCGGGCGGGCTTCGCCGAGGCTCGGCTGAGGACGCTGGTCCGGGCCGACGCCACCGTCCCACTGTCCGAGGTGGCGCTGGCCGTGCGGGCGGCGCAGGACCGCCACGCCGCGGCCGAGCTGGTCGCCGCCGGCGGCACCACCCTGGCCCGGGCGTGGGCCGACCTGGCCGCCGCCGACGACGACGTGCGGGCCGCCGTGGCCCAGCTGGCCGCGGCCCGGGCCGACAGCGAGCTGCGCCGCCGCCGGGGCCGAAGCGTCGCCGAACGGCTGGCCGACCTGCTCGCGGCCGCCCCGCACCGGCGGCGCCAGCTGCTGGCGTCGGTCGACGCCGGCTCCCTCGTGGCGACCCTGCCGCTCTGGCTGGGCACGGCCGACGAGGTCGACGACCTGCTCCCCCACGTCGCCGGCATGTTCGACCTGGTGGTCGTCGACGACGCCAGCCACGTCGACCAGCTCGACGGCGCCGGTGCCCTGCTGCGGGGCAAGCGGGCCGTCATCGTGGGCGACCCGCGCCAGGTCCGCCGGGTGGCCGACGTCGACGAGGCCGAGCTGCACGCCGCGGTGGCCGAGCACGGGCTCGAGGCCCAGGCCAGCCGGCTCGACGTCCGCCACGGCAGCCTGCTCGACGTGGCCGCCGGGGCCGTGCCGGCGCTGTGGCTCGACGAGCACTTCGCCTCGGTCCCCCACCTCGTGGGGTTCGCGGCCCAGCGCTTCTACGAGGGACGCCTGGCGGTCGCCACGCGGCACCCCTCCACCGACGACGCCGGGGCCGTCGACGTCGAGTACGTCACGGTCGTGCCGGGCATCGGCGACCCGATCGCCCGCGAGGTCGCCTCGGCCATCAACAGGGTGGAGCACCTGTCCGTCCTGGGGGCCACCGACATCGCCCTGATGTCGCCGTTCCCGCACGTGGCAGCCGGGCTGGCCGCCGCCGTCATGCAGCGCTACGACCTCGACGACGTCGAGCGGCTCGGTCTGCGGGTCGGCACGGTCGACGACTTCCGGGCCACGCCCGCCGACCACGTCGTGGTCGTGCTCGGACTCGTGCCGTCGAGCCCGCCGGCCGACCGGCACGTCGTGGAGGCGCCCGACCAGTTCACGGTCATGGTGACCCGCGCCCGGCGGCGGCTGGTCGTGGTCACCGCGCTCGACGAGCCCACGGTCAGCGCCCCGGCCGGCCTGGTCGACGCCTTCCTGGCCTACGCCGGGCGGTCGCCGGTGCCGCCCGCCGCGAGCGGCGTCACGACGCCCGACTGGGTGGTCGAGCTGGTCGACGAGCTGCGCGCCCACGGGGCGGCGGCCCAGGCCAACTACCCCGTCGGCCGCTGGGTGGTCGACCTGTGCGCCGGCAAGGACGGCGACGCCGTGGCGGTCGAGGCGGGCGTCCACCCCGACGGGCCCGAGGCCCACGTCGCCCGCCACCGGGCGCTGCGGCGGACCGGCTGGCGGGTGGTCGACGGCTACCCCACCCGGTGGGGCAACGACGCCGCCCGCGCCGCCTTCGACATCACCGAGTCGCTGCGGCGCTGATCAGCGCAGGCGCTGATCAGAGATAGAGGCCGGTGGAGGCCTCGCCCAGGCGGTGGGCGGCCACGGCGTGGACGTCGCGTTCGCGCAGGATCACGTAGTCGTCGCCGCGGACCTCGACCTCGTAGCGGTCCTCCGGGTTGAAGAGGACCTGGTCGCCGATCTCCATGGCCCGGACGTTCGGGCCGACGGCCACGACCTCGGCCCACGCCAGCCGCTTGGCGCTCTGCGCCGTGGCCGGGATGAGGATGCCCCCCGACGACCGCCGCTCGCCCTCCGCCTCGCCCAGGCGGACGAGCACCCGGTCGTTCAGCATCTTGATGGGCAACTTGTCGTCGGCGGCGTCGGGCACGCCGGTAGACGGTACCGGCTCGGGCGCACGCTCCGTCTCCCGGGCCGCGGGCCACGAGCGGACCGGGCCTCGGGTGGGCCTCGGGTGGGCCTCGGTGGGCCCGGGCGGGCCGGCGGGCGTCAGGCCGGGCGGACCGAGAGGCCCGCGGCGGCGAGCTCGGCCTTGGCCTCGGCGATCGTGTGCTCGCCGAAGTGGAAGATGGACGCCGCGAGGACGGCGTCGGCGCCGCCGTGGACCACGCCCTCGACGAGGTGGCGCAGGTTTCCCACGCCCCCGCTGGCGATCACCGGCACGCCCACGGCGTCGGACACCGCCCGGGTCAGGGCGAGGTCGAAGCCGACCTTGGTGCCGTCGCGGTCCATCGACGTGAGCAGGACCTCACCCGCCCCGAGTCGCTCGGCCTCGACCGCCCAGGCCACGGCGTCGATGCCGGTGGGGGTCCGCCCGCCGTTGACGAACACCTCGAACCCGCTCGGCAGGCCCGCGGTCATCGGGGGCGGCTCGCCCGGGTTGGCGCCGGGGGCCCGCCGGGCGTCGATGGCGATGACCACGCACTGGGCGCCGAACACGTCGGACAGCTCGCGCAGCAGCTCGGGGCGCTGGACGGCGGCCGTGTTGACCGAGACCTTGTCGGCGCCCGCCCGTAGGAGGCGCCGGGCGTCCTCGACCGAGCGGACCCCGCCGCCGATCGTGAACGGGATGAACACCTGGTCGGCGGTCCGCCGGGCGACGTCGACGATCGTGTCGCGGGCGTCGGAGCTGGCCGTGATGTCGAGGAACACCAGCTCGTCGGCCCCCTCCTGGTCGTAGCGGGCGGCCAGCTCGACGGGGTCGCCGGCATCGCGCAGGCCGACGAAGTTGACGCCCTTCACGACCCGGCCGGCGTCGACGTCGAGGCACGGGATGATGCGGATGCTCTTCACGCCGCCCCCCGCCCGGCCGTCGCCGCCACGGCGTCGGGGAGGGCGAAGGCGCCCTCGTACAGCGCCCGGCCGACGATGGCCCCGGCGAGCCGGCGCCCCCCGACCTCGAGATCGTCGAGCGCCCGCAGGTCGTCGAGCGTGCCCACCCCGCCGGACGCGACCACGTCGACCTCGGTGGCCGCCAGCACGGAGGCGAGCTGGTCGAACGCGGGGCCGGCGAGGGTGCCGTCGACGCCGATCTCGGTCACGACCAGGGCGGCGACGCCGGCATCGGCGAAACGGCGGGCCACGTCGACCAGGTCCTCCCCGGACCCCTCGACCCAGCCCCGGACCGCCACGTCACGGCCCCGGGCGTCCAGCCCGACGGCCACGCCGCCGAGGTGGCGGGCGGCCAGCGTGCGGACCCACTCGGGCCGCTCCAGCGCCGCCGTCCCCACGACCACGCGCCGCACGCCGGCGGCGAACAGGGCGTCGGCGGCCTCGTCGTCGCGCACGCCACCGCCGACCTGCAGCGGCGTGCCGGTCTCGGCAAGGGCGGCGGCGACCGCTGCCACCACCGGCCGGTTGCGTGGCTCGCCGGTGCGGGCGGCGTCGAGGTCGACCACGTGCACCCAGGAGGCGCCCCCCGCCGCGAACGCCCGGGCCTGGGCCACCGGGTCGTCGCCGTACACGGTCTCGCGGCCGTAGTCGCCCTGGTAGAGGCGGACGCAACGGCCGTCGCGCAGGTCGATGGCGGGGAACAGGTCCATGCGGGTCGCTTCTCGTGACGGACGCTCAGGCCGCGGCCCGGGCCTGGGTGACCAGGGACACGAAGTTGGCCAGCAGGCCGAGGCCCACCGCCCCCGACTTCTCGGGGTGGAACTGGGTGGCGGCGAGGGCGCCGCGTTCGACGACGGCGGTGACCGGGCCGCCGTAGTCGCAGGTGGCGACCACGTTCTCGTCGTCGGGGGCGGCGTAGGAGTGGACGAAGTAGACCCAGGTCGGGTCGGGCAGGCCGGCGAGGAGGGCGCTGTCGCGCCGCGCCTCGAGCACGTTCCACTGGATCTGCGGACGCTTCACGGTCGGCGGAAGCATCCGGATCGTGCCGGGGAGCACGCCGAGGCCGGGCACCTCCGGTACCTCCTCGGAGCCCTCGTAGAGCATCTGCATGCCGACGCACACGCCGAGGAACGGCTTGCCCGAGCAGGCGGCCTCGATGGCGATGTCGTCGAGACCCGACTCCTCCAGCGCCTCCATGCAGCGGCCGAAGTTGCCGACACCCGGGAGGACCACGCCGTCGGCGTCGCGGATCAGGCCCCGGTCGGCGGTGAGGCGGGCATCGGCACCGACCCGCTCGAGCGCCTTCTGCGCCGAGTGGAGGTTGCCGATGCCGTAGTCGAGGACGGCGATCAGCGGCATCGGCCCTCGATCCTACGAGTTGTGCCCGCGTCGCCCTCCACGAGTGACCGGCGGGCCGGCGGGCGCGTCGGGGCTGTCACGGCCGTACGTTCCACTGCTCGACGGCCGGGGCCAGCCGTTCCCACCCGAGGACCGACAGCGTCGCCGTGCCCAGCTTGAGGTGCTCGCCCCACTCCGGCGGCAGGCCGAGCCACCGGGCGGCGAGCACCCGCAGGAAGTGGCCGTGCGAGAACAGCACGGCCCGCTCCGGCGCCTCGGCGCGGACGCGGGCCACGATGCGGTCGGCGCGGGCCGCCACCTCGGCGGCCGTCTCGCCGCCGGGGACGGCCCCGTGCCAGATCGTCCAGCCCGGGGCGGACTCGCGGATGGTTCCCGTCGTGAGGCCCTCGTACTCGCCGTAGGCCCACTCCTGGGCGGCCGGCTCGACCTCGGCGTCCGCGAAGCCGACCAGGGTCGCGGTGACCCGCGCCCGCTGCATGGGGCTGGTCAGCACCAGGTCGAAGTGGACCCCCTGCAGCCGGGCGGCGAGGCGGTCGGCCTGCTCCTCCCCCGCCGGCGTGAGCGCCACGTCGGTGCGGCTCGTGTGGCGGCCGGTGGCGCTCCACTCGGTCTCGCCGTGCCGCCCGAGCCACAGCTGGGGCCGGTTGCCGTCCGCCTCGTGACCCACCAGATCACCTCGTTCCGTCACCGTTGCTCACTACGTCTGGTTGAGGTCGGCGGCGTCATGCGCCGCCGAGGCGCGCGGTCCCCACCCGGGCCACGAGCGACACGGCGCGCTGCTAGAGCGCACCCTTGGTGGAGGGGACGCCGCCGCCCTCGACGCGCACGGCGTCGCGCAGGCAGCGGGCGACGCCCTTGAAGCTGGCCTCGATCACGTGGTGCGTGTTGCGGCCGGCCCGGCGGGTCACGTGCAACGTGATCGCCGCCGCCGTGGCGAACGACTGCCAGAAGTGCTCGGCCATCTCGGGGTTGAAGGGCGGGTCGCCGAGCGGGAGGACCGTGCCGAACGGCACGTCGTAGGCCACGAACGGCCGGCCCGACAGGTCGAGCGCCACCTCGACGAGCGCCTCGTCGAGCGGGAAGGCGCCGCTGGCGAAGCGCCGGACGCCCGCCTTGTCCCCCAGCGCCTCGCGGAACGCCTCGCCGAGCACGATCGCCACGTCCTCCACCGTGTGGTGGCCGTCGACGTGGAGGTCGCCGGCGGCCTCGACCGTGAGGTCGAACCCACCGTGGCGGCCCAGCTGGTCGAGCATGTGGTCGAAGAAGGGCAGGCCGGTGGCGGCGTGCACCTTGCCCTCGGGGCCGTCGAGGTCGACGCGGACCGCGACCGACGTCTCCTTGGTGGTGCGGGTGCGGGCGGCGGATCGGGTCACGACAGAACCTCGGCGAGGGCGGACAGGAAGGCGTCGTCCTCGGCGGGCGTACCCACCGTGACGCGCAGGCAGCCGTCGAGGCGGGGCCACGAGGCGCAGTTGCGTACCAGGACCGAACGGTCGAGCAGGCCCTTCCACACCGCACCGCCGTCGCGCCCGCGCGGCCGGAACAGCACGAAGTTGGCCCCGGACGGCCACTGGTCGACCGGCAGCTCGCCCAGGGCGGCGACGAGCCTCGCGCGCTCGCCGACGAGGGCCTTGACCCGGGCCTCCATCTCGGCCCGGAAGTCGAGCGCCAGGGTGCCCGCCACCTGCTTGACCACGTCGAGGTGGTACGGCAGCACGACCTTGTCGAGCTCGGCCACCAGCCAGCGCGGCCCGACCAGGTAGCCGAGGCGAGCGGCGGCCATCGACCAGGTCTTGGAGAACGTGCGGGTCACGGCCAGGGGGCGGTCGTCGCCCAACAGGTCGAGGGCGCTCCACGGGGCGAACTGGCCGTAGGCCTCGTCGACGACCACGAGCCCGGGCGCGGCGTCGGCCACCCGGCGCACGACCGCCTCGGGCTCGACCATGCCGGTCGGGTTGTTGGGCGAGCACAGGAACGTGATGGCCGGCGCCGCCTCGTCGAGCACCCGGGCGACCTCGTCGAGGTCGAGGGCGTGGTCGGCCGTGCGCTGGCCCACCGCCACGCCCGTGCCCGTGATGCGGGCGATGTGGCTGTGCAGGGCGTACGTGGGCTCGAACACGGCCACCCGGCGTCCGGCGCCGCCGTAGGTGAGGCACAGCGTCTGCAGCACCTCGTTGGACCCGTTGGCGGCGAAGACCTGGTCGGGCTCGACGCCGTGCAGTTCGGCGATCGCCGCCCGCAGGGCCGTGTAGCCCCGGTCGGGGTAGCGGTGCCACGCCACGTCGGCCAGCGCCGCGCCCAGCCGGGCGGTGAAGGCGGCGGGCGGCGGCTCGGGGGCCTCGTTGGTGTTGAGGCGGACGGCCACGTCGACCTGGGGCGAGTGGTACCCCTCCATGAGCGCCACGTCGTCGCGCGGCGCGACCGGCGCGCCCGGGGCGTCGTCGTTCGGCGTGCTCACGGCGTCGGCACCTGCTGGCGCCGCAGGCGGACGGCGTCGGCGTGCGCCGGCAGGCCCTCGTAGGTGGCGAGCGCGACCACGTGGTCGGCGACCTCGTCGAGCCCCTGGCGGTCGACGGTCACGACGTGGACGTGCTTGCGGAAGTCGTCGACCCGCAGTGCTCCCGAGAACCGGGCCGAGCCCGAGGTGGGCAGGACGTGGTTGGGGCCGGCCACGTAGTCGCCGATCGACGCCGGCGTGAGCGCCCCGCAGAACACCGCCCCGGCGTGGTGGACCAGCGGCAGCAGCGCCTCGGGGTCGTCGACGAGCAGCTCGAGGTGCTCGGGCGCGATGGCGTCGGAGACCGCCATGGCCTGCGCCGGCCCGTCGGTCAGGACCACCCACCCGGCCTCGGACAGCGTGCGCTCGAGGTGCTCGCGCCGCGGCGACGCCGGCACGAGCCGGGCGACCGCCTCGGTGACGGCGTCGGCCACCGCCTCGTCCCACGTGACGAGCCAGGCCAGGCCCTCGGGCCCGTGCTCGGCCTGGAGGATGACGTCGACGGCCACGTGCTCGGCGGGCACCGTGCGGTCAGCGATCACGACGACCTCGGACGGCCCGGCGAAGGCGGACGGCACGCCCACGAGGCCCTGGCCGGCGACCTCGCGCTTGGCCTGGGCGACCCGGGTGCTGCCCGGCCCGACGATGACGTCGACCGGCCGGATCGACTCGGTGCCGTAGGCCATGGCGCCGATCGCAGCGGGGCCTCCGACCCGGTAGACCTCGCCGACGCCGGCGATGGCCGCGGCGGCCAGCACGCCAGGCACGACCTGGCCGTCGGGCCCGGGCGACGTGCAGAGCACGACCTCGGGCACGCCGGCGACCTTGGCCGGTACTGCCGTCATGATCACGCTCGAAACGAGCGGCGCCGCCGCCGTGGGCACGTAGCAGCCGGCCCGGTCGACGGGGCGAACCATCTCGCGCACGGTCACCCCGCCGTTGCGGTGCGTCACCTCGGGCTGGACCTGCGTGGCGTGGTACGCCCACACGTTGGCGTGCGCCGCCTCGAGGGCGGCCCGGAGGTCGGCCGGGATCGCGTCGACGGCGGCGGCCACCGCGTCGGGCGGCACCCGCAGGGCGTCGATCCGGGCGCCGTCGAACCGCTCGGTCAGGCGCCGGAGGGCGGCGTCGCCGTCGGTGCGGACCTCGTCGAGCACCGCCCGCACCTGCTCGACCGGCGGCTCGGCATGGACCTCGGGACGGGGCAGGTGGTGCCGCAACGCGCGGGCGTCGGCGGTGTCGGTCCCTCGGAGGTCCAGGCGTCGGAGCACGTCACGACGGTACCCGGACCCCGTGACAGCTCCGAAGTGGACAGGCGGGCACACTTGTCGCCCGATGGACGCCGACCGCTCCGAACTCTCCGCGCTGGCCAGCAGCCTCGAGGACATCACCACCCGCATCACGGCGCTGGCCGACCGCTACCGCGACACCACACGCGCCGACGTCGCCGACGGCCTGGACGAGGTCGAGCGCGCGCTCGCCTCGGCCTCGCGTCAGCTCGACCGGGCCCTGCGCGCCATGCGGTGAGGCCTCGTCGACATCGGACAACGGCTCGAAAACGGGCAACGGCCTCCCGTGAGGGAGGCCGTTGCGGGCGACGCCAGGCGGCGGATCCCGACGTCGCGTGGAACCAGGTGGCGGGAACCTGGTCTTCGACAAACTTAGCCCCATTGAAACGCCGGTCTGCGACGCCTGGACGCATTTCCGAGAAATTTTCTTTCCTTAGTCCTTCGTAAGGCCCCTGACTAGCAAAAACTTTGGAAGGGTTCCGGCCGAATCATGCCATCGGAATTGAGCCAGGCAGTTCGGCGTCGTGTGACGGTCACACCCGGAACGCCGAGGGGCAGAAGTCGGCGAGGACACAGCCCCCACAATTCGGCCTCCGGGCCTTGCACACGGCACGGCCGTGGAGGATCAGCCGGAGCGAGAACGCGCCCCGTTCCTCCTGGCGGACCATCGGGTTGAGCTCGAACTCGACCTTCACCGGGTCGTCGAGCGTCGTGAGGCCGAGGCGCTTGGAGAGGCGGAGGACGTGCGTGTCCACGGGCAGGCCGGGCAGGCCCATGGCCACCGACCGGACGACGTTCCCGGTCTTCCGCCCGACCCCGGGGAGGCTGTCGAGGTCGGACAACCTGGAGGGGACCTCCCCGCCGAAGCGCTCGACCAGTGCGGTCGCCATGCCGATGATGCTCTTGGTCTTCGCCCGGAAGAACCCGGTCGTGCGGATGAGCTCCTCGACGTCGGCCGGGTCGGCGACGGCCAGGTCCGCGGGCGTCGGGTACTTGGCGAACAGGGCGGGCGTCACCATGTTCACCCGCTCGTCGGTGGTCTGCGCCGACAGGATCGTCGCCGTGAGCAGCTGGAACGGGTCCTCGTGCCGCAGCGCGCACAGCTGCTTCGCGGTGCCGGGGTACTCCACGGCGAGGCGATCGAACGTGACCCGCGCCCGGCCCCGCTGCGATCGGGGGGTGGCCATCGCCGCGGACACTACCGGGCGGTGGTAATACCCCCGCATGGTTCGACGGGGGTGGCCGGCGGCGGAACGCGGATGGACGGTCGTGGCGCTCGGGGCGTTGCTCGTCCTCGTCGCCACGGCGTCCGATCGCGCCCCCGAGCCGGCGCCCGCCACCGCCGTGGAGGACGTCGCGACCGGCGCCCCGGCGACGACGGCAGGCGCCGACGGGCCGGCACCCGACGACGCCGATGCCATCGCCGCGACCGCCGACTCGGCCGCCATCGCCGACTCGGACGACTCCGGCGAGCCCCGGGCCTTCCCGTCCGAGGGCTCGCGGCCCGGCCGCAGCCGGCCCCGCCGGTTCACGCTCGTGGCGACCGGGGACGTCCTCCTGCACTCGCCCCTGTGGCAGCAGGCCGAGGCCGACGCCGCCGCCGCGGCGCAACCCGGCCGGGACTTCCGCCCGCTGATCGCCAGCATCCGGCCGCTGGTGGAGGGCGCCGACCTGGCCGTCTGCCACCTTGAGACACCGGTCGCCCCGCCGGAGGGCCCGTTCGCCGGCTACCCGTCCTTCTCGGTCCCGCCCGAGGTGGTCCCGGCGCTGGCCGACACGGGCTACGACGCCTGCACCACGGCCTCCAACCACACCTACGACCAGGGAGCGGCCGGCATCGACCGCACGCTCGCCGACCTCGACGCCGCCGGGATCGCCCACGCCGGCTCGGCCCGCACGCCGGAGGAGGCCGGGCGCATCACGCTCGCCGATGCCGGCCCGGCGCAGGTCGCCCTGCTCTCCTACACCTTCGGCTTCAACGGCTACACGGCGCCGAACGGCGAGACGTGGCGGTCGAACCCCATCGACGAGGCCCGCATCCTGGCCGACGCCCGGCGGGCGCGGGAGGCGGGCGCCGACGTGGTGGTCGTGGCGCTGCACTGGGGCAACGAGTACGTCCACGAGCCGACGCCCCAGCAGGTGGACCTGGCCCCGCGGCTCATCGGGTCCCCCGACGTCGACCTGCTGCTCGGCCACCACGCCCACGTCGTCCAGCCGCTGGAACACGTCGGCGGCGAGTGGGTCGCCTACGGCATGGGCAACCTCGTCGCCACCCACTCGACGCCGGGGGCGGCCAACCACGAGGGTTTGCTCGTCCGGTTCACGTTCACCCAGGAGGGCGGGCGCGACGGCGGCTGGCGGGTCTCGGCGGCCGAGTACGCCCCGCTGCTCATGGTCCGCGACCGGACGCCGACCCGCCTGGTCGACGTGGCCCGGGCGCTGGCCGACCCGGCGACGCCGCCGGACCTGCGCGCCCGGCTGGAGCTCGCCCGGGACCGCACCGCCGGCGTCGTCACCTCCCGCGGGGCGGCCGAGGCGGGCCTCACGCCGATCGCCGCCTGACGGGCTGGCGCCCCCACCGAGCGTGGCCCGGGATGCGCCGGTGGGGCGCTCCGCGGTCGTAGCCTGCCGGGGTGCATCGGGTGAGGACAGGGAACGGGTTGGACGCGGCGGAGCTGGCCGCGGTGCGGGCGCTCGTGGCCGAGGCGGCCACCGCCGACGACGGCCAGGACGGCATCGACGCCCACCGGCTCGCCCAGGTGGCGGCCGGCCGCTCCGAGACGCCCACCGCGGGGCATCCCGGCACGGTGGCGGTCCTGGCCCAGGCCGGCGGGACGAGCGGCGAGGCCGCCGAGGCGGCCGGCGACGGCGCCCGGCTGGCGGCCTACGCCCAGGTCGTCCGCGCCGACCGGCGGTGGGAGGCCGAGCTGGTCGTGGCGCCGTCCGCCCGTGGCGACCTCGTGCCCCTCGGCACCGAACTGCTGACGGCGGCGTTCGCCGAGGTGGCGCGGCAGGGCGGCGGGCCGGTCCACCTGTGGGCCCTGTTCGCCACCGACGCCCACGGCAAGCTCGCCGAGGCCGTCGGGCTCGAGTTCAGCCGCGACCTGTGGCAGATGCGACGGCCGCTGCCGGTCGGCGAGCCGTTCGAGATCGAGACCCGCCCGTTCCGGCCCGGCGAGGACGAGGAGGCCTGGGTCCGGGTGAACAACAAGGCGTTCGCCTGGCACCCCGAGCAGAGCGGGTGGACGGTCGAGGAGGTCCGCCGGCACGAGGCCGAGGACTGGTTCGACCCGGAGGGTTTCCTCCTCCACGAGTGGCATGGGCGGCTGGCGGGCTTCTGCTGGACCAAGGTCCACGCCGACCGCGAGCCGCCCCTCGGCGAGATCTACGTCATCGCCGTGGACCCGACCGCCGCCGGGCTGGGCCTCGGCCGCAAGCTCACGCTGGCGGGCCTCGACTACCTGGCCAAGCAGGGGCTCACCGTCGGGATGCTCTACGTGGACGCCACGAACGAGCCCGCCGTGCGCCTCTACGAGCGGCTCGGCTTCACGCTCCACCACGTCGACAGGGCGTTCGCCGGCGAGGTCTCCCCAGCCTGAAAGGCTCGGTCGGGGACGCGTGGACGGCCCGGGCCCGGGTCAGGTGACGCCGACGCCCAGGACCATGCCGATCACGTACGTCACCGCCGCCGGCACGACCGTAAACAGAACCTGCCGGACGATGGCCCGGCTCGGCGGGCGCCCGGTCGAGCCGGCGATCAGGGCGCCCACCAGCACGGCGGCGATCACGCCGAGGATCAGCGACGCCACCGTCGCCGCCCGCCCGCCCGCCACGAACCACGGCAGCAGCGGCACGAGCGCCCCGATCCCGAACGCCACGAACGACGACGTGGCCGCGCCCCACGGCGAGCCGAGCCGCTCGGGGTCGATGCCCAGCTCCTCGCGGGCGTGGGCCTGGAGGGCGGCGTCCGGGTCGCGCATCAGGGCCTCGGCCACGTCGTGGGCCTGGCCGGGCGGCAGGCCGCGGGCCTCGTACACGCGGGCCAGCTCGTCCGTCTCGTGCTGGGGACGGCGGTCGAGCTCGGCGGCCTCGATGGACAGCTCGCGGCGCAGCAGCTCGGTCTGGACCTGCATGGAGTTGAATTCGCCGGCCGCCATCGAGATCGCCCCGGCCACGAGGCCGGCCATCCCCGCCAGGCGGACGACGGCCGGCGCCGGGTCGGCCCCGGCAACTCCCAGGATCAGCCCCATGTTGGACACCAGCCCGTCGCTCACCCCGAACACGGCGGCGCGGGCCGAGCCGCCCTGCACGTCCCTGTGGTGGTGCTCGGGGTGGACGAGGCGGTCCTCTCGCCCGGCCGGGGGCCGGTGCCCGTCCACGTGACGGTGCCCGGCGGCGTCCTCGGAGGCGTCCGCGCTCACGACACGGACGCTACCCACCGTCCGGCCGCCACACCGGATGGCCGGCCGCACACGGGCCCGCCCGGCCCCGGCTGTCGCTAGCGTTGACGGACGTGCCCACGCGCTACGAGCCCGATCGTGCCGGGCTCGCCGCCCTACTCGCCGGTGAGCCCCGCTACCGCACCGACCAGGTCTGGGACGGGCTCTACCGCCAGCTCGCCGGCCCGTCCGAGCTGACCACGCTGCCCAAGGGGCTGCGCGCCCGGCTCGACGAGGAGCTGCCGCCGGCGCTGACGCCGGTCGCCGAGTCCGTCGGCGACGGCGGGGCGACCGTGAAGTGGCTGTTCGAGCTGGACGGCGGCGCCCGGGTCGAGACGGTGCTCATGCACTACCGCGACCGCACCACCGTGTGTGTGTCCACGCAGGCCGGCTGCGCCATGGGGTGCGGTTTCTGCGCCACGGGCCAGGCCGGCTTCACCCGCCACCTGACCACCGGCGAGGTCGTCGAGCAGGTCGTCGCCGCCGCGCGCCGCGCCCGCGACGAGGACCGGCGGCTCGGCAACGTCGTCTTCATGGGCATGGGCGAGCCGCTCGCCAACTACGACCGGGTGTGGCCCGCCGTGGTGCGCCTCCACGAGGACCTCGGGCTGTCCGCCCGCCACCTCACGCTGTCGACGGTCGGGCTGGTGCCGGGCATCCGGCGGCTCGCCGCCGAGGAGCTGCCGGTCAACCTGGCCGTCTCGCTCCACGCCGCCGACGACCAGCTGCGCAGCCAGCTGGTCCCGATCAACAAGCGCTACCCGCTCGCCGTGCTGATGAGCGCCTGCGCCGAGTACCTGCGGGCCAAGGGCCGCCGGCTGTCGTTCGAGTGGGCGATGATCGACGGCGTCAACGACCGCCGCGAGGACGCCCGCCGCCTGGCCGAGCTGGCCCGGGGCCTGCCGCTGCCGGCCCACGTGAACCTCATCCCACTCAACCGGACGCCGGGCTACCCCACGCAGGGCACGCCGGCGGCCGGCGTGGCGGCGTTCCGGGAGTGGCTGGACGCCCTGGGCGTGAACGCCACGGTCCGCCGCAACCGGGGCACGGCCATCGACGCCGCCTGCGGCCAGCTGGCGGCCCGGGCGGCCGACCTGGGCGCGGCCGGCGGGGGGCCGGCGAACGGCCGGCGGGATCGGCACCGCCGCGGCGGCTCCACCGCGCCCGCCGGGCGCGGGGCCGGGCCGGCCCCGGTCACGATCGGCCGGCGGGACGCCGGCACCGCCGGGCGGGCGGACGCGACGGCCGGATGACCGACCGACCGGTCGCCGTCGACACCACGGACGACCTGTTCGAGATCCTGCGCGGCGGCGAACGCCGCGGCCTGGCGCTGGCCGAGACGCTGTGGCGCCACCTCGGGCCGGCCCGGGTCGACCAGCGCACGCTGGAGGTCGGCGTGGGCGCCGGGGTCGTGGCCAGCGCCGTGCAGTCCGACGGGCGGTGGGTCGCCGGGGTCGACCTGTCGCCGGTCCGGCTGCGGCGGGCGTCGCGCCGGCTGATGGGGGCCGCCGCCCGGGCGGACGCCCAGGCGCTCCCCTTCCCGGCCGGCGTGTTCGACGCCGCCTACCTGGTCTGGCTGCAGCTCGTGCCCGACCGGCAGGTCACCGCCGAGGTCGCCCGCGTGCTGCGCCGGGGCGGGCGCCTCGTGCTGGTCACGGGCCCGCACGAGGCCGCCGCCGGCGACGAGGTGGGGGCCATCGAGCGCCGGCTGGCCGCCCTCCACCCGTGGAACGAACGACCGGCCGACGTGGCGCTGCGCAACGCGTCCCAGGGCCTCCGGCTGGTGTCCCGCTCGTCGTGGGTGCTGGAGGTCGACCAGTCGCCGTCCGACGCCGCCCGCGGCCTCGAGGGACGCGACCTCGCCGGCCTTTGGGGCCTGGGCAAGGCGGAGGGCGACGACGCCATCGCCCGGGCCACGGCGGCCCTGCACGCCCTGCCCGAGCCGGACCGTCCCCGCCGGCGCCGCATCGCCTACCCCCTCCTCGTGTTCGAGCGGGCGTAGGCGGGCTGCCCCGGGCGGCGGCTCAGCGGCTCTCGCGGACGAGCACGGTCAGCCGGGCGGCCCGGATGGCGTCGATGAGCGTCTCGCCCGGCGCCACCTCGGCGCCGGCCCACACGACGCTGCGGGTCACGACCGCCGTGTCCGCCACGTCGGCCTCCGGGTCGATCGCCGGCCCCCCGCCGGTGGCGGTGAGGTTGGCGTGGAGGTAGCGGGCCGGAGTACCGCAGTCGAGGACCGGGCCGTCCCACGGGACCACGTCGAGCCGGCCCTCGGCCGCCGCCCGCCGCCACGACATCTCGTACAGGCCGCTGGGCTCGGCGGCCAGCGGCGCCACCTCGGACCACGGCATGACGGCCGCCGCCACGCGGCTCGTCGGCCGCAGCCCGTCGTCGCCGGCGAGGGCCAGGCGCATCCGCTCGCCGTCCCAGCCGGCGACCAGCGGCCCGAGCGTGCCGGGGGCCCACGTGTCGGCGTTGACCACCACCACGGCCCGGCCGTCGGCCCAGGCCCGGAGGTGGCCGAGGGCGCCGGCGGTCCCGAGGGCCTCGGGCTCCTCGACCGACAGGTGGACCGGCCCGTCCGCCGCGGCGGACGCCGCCACGTGGTCCTCGATCGCCTCGCGGTCGTGGTGGACGTTGACCGCCACGGCCGGGGTGACCGAGCGGAGCCGGCCCAGCGCCAGGTCGAGCAGCGGCACGCCGCCGACCGGGCACAGCGGCTTGGGCCGCAGCCGGGTCAGCGGGCGGAGCCGCAGCCCGGCGCCGGCGGCCAGGGCGACGCCGCAGAGCCCGTCCCGGTCGACGGTCATCGCACCGGGTCAGTCATGGTGAGCTTTGGCAAGATCGCCCACATGACGACGACGGTGAACGGCATCGACGGCCTGCGGGACCTGGTCGGCACGCAGCTGGGGAGCACCGACTACACGGAGGTCACCCAGGAGCGGGTGAACCTCTTCGCCGAGGCCACCGGCGACCACCAGTGGATCCACGTCGACCCCGAGCGCGCCCGGCGGGAGAGCCCGTTCGGCGGGCCGATCGCCCACGGCTACCTGACGCTGTCGCTGATCCCCGTCCTGCTGCCGCAGATCCTCGTCGTGCACGGGATCTCGATGGGCGTGAACTACGGCTGCGAGAAGGTCCGCTTCCCGTCGCCGGTCCCGGTCGGGGCCAAGCTGCGCATGAGCGGCGAGCTGGTCGGGCTCGAGGAGGTGACGGGCGGCGTCCAGCTGACGGTGCGCGCCACCCTCGAGACCGAGGACGCCACCAAGCCGAGCTGCGTCGCCGACGTCGTCTACCGCTACTACGCCTGACAGTGCGCTGGACACCGCCGGGCCCGCCCTAGGCCGAGAGGCGCGACCGGACCGCGGCCCACCCGGGCAGCGAGCGGACGGGCGCCAGGTCGGGCTCGCTGTCGAGCAGGCCCGGCGCCCGGAACCCGGCGTCGACGGCGATGCCCACCCAGCGCAGGGCGACGTCGGCGTTCCCGGCCCGTGCCCACGAGCACGCGACCTCGAACGCCGTCTGCGCCTTGCTGCGCGGCCCGGCCTCGAACACCTTCTCGCCCACCTCGGCGGCGGCGCGGAAGCGCTCGGCGTAGTGCAGGTGGGTCTGGAGCCCGCCGGCCGCCTCGAGGCCCTCCGGCTTGGCCTCGACGAGGCGCGACGCCACCGCGACCGCCCGGCCCTGGTCGGCCAGGAGCGTGGCCGGGACCAGGTTGGGCGGGCCGCCCGGCTCGGTGCGGTAGGCCGACTCGAACAGGTCGTCAGCCATCTCGGCCGGGCCGACCAGCAGCGCGGCGCTGGCGCGGAGGAAGGGGTTCACCCCGCCGCCGGCCCGCTCGATGATCGACGAGGCCTTCGCGCCGTCGCCGCTGCGCAGGGCGTTCCAGGCCAGCGACTCGGATTCGCCGCTGCGGGGCCGCGGCGTGAGGTCGGGCACGGGCCCCCCACCCGGCGGGCGCACGACCTGCAGGTTGGCGCCGCCGCGACGGCGCGACGGCTTGCGGAGGGGGTTGCGGGGGTTCGCCTTCCCCGCCTTGCCCGGTGGGCCGCCGCCGGCGGCCTGGGGCGCCTCGATGTCGAAGGCGGTGGCGTGCCGGCCCTCGCGCAGGTCCCGGAAGTTCAGGAACCCGAGCAGGGCGAAGAACAAGAGGCCGAAGAACGTGAACTCGCGGTAGGCGACGAAGGCGGCCACTGCGGCGGCGGCGATCGACAGCCGGCAGGCGTTCTCGAAGCCGATCAGCTCCTCGGAGACGTGGCCGCCGTCGAGCGGACGGATCGGCAGCAGGTTGAACACCGCCCACCACAGGCCCACGAACTGCAGGATCTCGAGGATCGGCCACCAGCTGAAGTCGTCGGAGAAGGCCCAGGCGCGCCCCTCGGCCTGAGCCCAGTCGGTCTGCGACGCGAAGCGGGCGGGCAGCCACACCACCAGCAGCTGGACGATCGCCCCGGACAGGCTGACGACGATCGACTTGCCGCGGGACAGGCGCACCCGCGCGCCCGTCGGGACCGTGAAGCCGCCGAACCCGTGGAGCACCACCGCCGAGCGCTGCCCGAAGGCACGGAAGGTGAAGGCGTGGCCCAACTCGTGGATCAGGATCGCCAGGAACGTGATCAGCACCCAGGCGAACACGAGCCAGAGCGGCTCGAGCTGCATGCCGAACAGCACGGCGACGATGACGAAGAACGGTTCGACCCGCACCGGGACGCCGAAGATCCGGAAGTGCGCTCGCGAGTTCACGGGCGCAGCGTACGCGGTCCGGACACGGTGCGGCCCCCGACCAGGGGTTGTCGGCCGGGCGAGCGACGGCTCCGTAGCATGACGGGGATGCCCCCCACCTCGCCCGCCGCCACCGAACCGCTGCCCCAGGGGGAGGAGAAGGTGAAGGCGGTGCGGGCGATGTTCGACGCCATCGCCCCGCGCTACGACCTCGTGAACCGGGTCATGACCTTCCGGATGGACGTGGGCTGGCGCCGCAAGACGGTGCGGGCGCTGGGCTTGTCCGCGGGCTCCGTGGTCGCCGACCTGGCCTGCGGGACCGGCGACCTGTGCGACGAGCTGAAGGACTCGGGCCTGTCGCCGATCGGCGTCGACCTGTCCTTCGGGATGCTGGCCAACGCCCGGACGCGGGTGCCGCTGGTCCAGGGCGACGCCCTGTCGCTGCCCGTACGCGACGGCGGCCTCGACGGCGTGACGTGCGGCTTCGCCCTGCGGAACTTCGTGGCGCTCGAGCCGTTCCTGGCTTCGATCGCCCGGGCCGTCCGCCCCGGCGGCCGCATCGCCCTGCTGGAGGTGGCCACGCCGCCCAACCCGGTCCTGCGCGCCGGCCACGCCGTCTACTTCGGCAAGGTGGTGCCGCTGATCGGCGGGCTGCTGTCCGACGGCGGCGCCTACCGCTACCTCCCGCGCTCGGTCGCCTACCTCCCCGAGCCGGACGACCTGCTGGCGATGATCCGGGCCGCCGGCTTCGTCGACGTCGAGCGGACGGTCTTCTCGGTCGGCATCGCCCAGCTCCTGACGGCCACGAGGGCGTCGTGAGCGCGGCGGACGGGCTCGTGGCCCGCACCAGGCGGCTCGACTCCGACGCCGACCTGCTGGTCGTGGCCGGGCGGGACGGATGGCTGTTCGAGCGCGACCGGGTCGGCGTGGCGGGCCGTGGTGCGGCCCTGGCCCTCGACTGGCCGGCCGGCGACCCGGCCGCCGCCGCAGCGACGGTGGCGTCGGCGCTGGCAGCGATCCCGTGCGCGGTCGAGGAGGGGCTCACCGGTCCCGGCTGCGGGCCGGTGGCGTTCGGCGCCCGGCCGTTCGAGCCGACGGCGGCGGCCCGTCTGGTGGTCCCGTCCGTGGTGGTCGGCCGGTCCGAGGACGGCACGTGCTGGGTCACGACGGTCGCCGCGTCGTCCGGCGGCGACGCTGCCCACGACGGGCTGGCCGCCACGGTGGTCGGCGCCGCCCCGCCGGCTGCCCTGCCGCGACCCCGGCAGGTGACCGTGGCGTCCGCCCTGGACCCCGAGGACTGGTGCGCGCTCGTCGAGCGGGCCACGAAGGAGCTGGACGGCGGCGCCATGGACAAGGTGGTCCTCGCCCGCGAGCTGGCCCTCACCGCCGACCGGCCGTTCGACCCGTTCGCCGTGCTGACGTACCTGCGCCGGCGCTTCCCCGGCTGCCACGTGGTGTCCATGGACGGCCTGCTCGCCGCCTCGCCCGAGCTGCTGGTGTCCCGGGCCGGCGACGTGGTCCGCTCCCACCCGATGGCAGGGACCGCGCCCCGTGGCGGCGACCCCACGACCGACCAGCGGCTGGCGGCCTCGCTGCTGGCGTCCGCCAAGGACCGCCAGGAGCACCAGGTCACGATCGACATGGTCCACGACACGCTGCTGCCGTGGTGCTCGTACCTCGACTACGAGGCCGAGCCATCGGTGGTCGCCGTGGCCAACGTCCAGCACCTGGCCACGCTGGTCCAGGGGCGACTGTCCCGCCCGGCGCCCTCGGTGCTCGAGCTGGTCGCGGCGCTGCACCCGACGCCGGCCGTCGCGGGCTCGCCGCGGGACGACGCCATCGCCTGGATCCTCGACCACGAGGGGTTCGACCGCGGCCGTTACGCCGGCACGTGCGGCTGGGTCGACGCGGCCGGCAACGGCGCCTGGGCGGTCACGCTGCGGGCGGCCGAGCTGTCCGGCGGGTCGGCCCGGGTGGTGGCCGGCAACGGGGTCGTGCCCGACAGCGACCCGGCTGCCGAGCTGGCGGAGACCAACGCGAAGTTCGAGGCCCTCCTCACCGCGCTCGTCCGCCCCTGACGGCGGCGGCGACGTCAGGCCAGGTCGAGGCGCATGCACGCGCGGGTGGCGGGGTCCAGGCCGTGGGCCGCCTCGGCCGCGCGTACGGCGGCCAGCCCCGGCCCGATCTCCTCCTCGGCGACGACCCGGAAGCCGAGGTGCTCGTACAGCGGCCGGTTCCACGGGACGTCCGCGAACGTGGTCAGGGTGACGGCCGGGCGCCCCGCCGCCGCGGCCCAGCCGCCGACGGCGTCGAGCAGCGCCCGCCCGACGCCGGTGCCCTGGGCCGACGGCGCCACGCTGACCTGCTCGACGTGGGCGCAGCCGTCCACGACCTCGGCGATCAGGTAGCCGACCGGCGTGCCGGCGGCGTCGACCGCCACCCACGACCGCCCGTCGGCGGCGTAGGCGGCCAGCGCGGCGACGGACGTCGGCTCGTCGTCGGCCACCCAGCCCAGCCCCACCGTCCTGAATCGCTCGCCGGCCGCCCGCTCGATGGCCCGCAGCGCCTCGCCGTCCTCGGGCCGCCCGGGCCGGACCTCCACCGTCACGCGGCCGGGCCTACGCCAGCGCCCGGTCGACCGCGTCGGCGACGGCCCGGTCGAGGGTGGCGTGCATCGTGACGTTGGCGGCGCGGTCGGTGGGGATCACGAGGACGTGGAGGCCGCCCTTGGCCAGGGCCCCCCGGGCCTCGGTCGCGACGTCGGCGTCCGGTGGCAGGCGGCGGGCCTCGGCGCCGTAGGCGGCCGCCAGGGCGGTCAGGTCGAGGCCGTGGGGCGTGCCGAACAGGGCCTCGAAGCGGGTCGGCTCGACGATCGTGGCCTGCGGCAGGAACGAGAAGATGCCGCCACCGTCGTTGTCCACGACCACGCACACGAGGTCGATCGGCCGGCCCAGGGCGCCGAGCAGGCCGTTGCTGTCGTGCAGGAAGGCGATGTCCCCGATCAGGAGCGCCGTGGGGGCCGCGCTGCCGATCGCCACGCCGACGGCCGTTGACACCACGCCGTCGATCCCGTTGGCGCCCCGGTTGGCGACGACCCGCAGGCCCGTGCGGGGGGCGGCGTAGCGCTCGACGTCCCGCACCGGCATCGACGACGAGACGACGAGGGTGGCACCGTCCGGCAGCGCCGCCACTAGCTCACGGGCGACGGCGGGCTCGCTCGGCCCGGCGGGCTCGTCGGGCCCGGCCGCGCCGGCGGCGAGGTGGGCCGCCACCGTGGCCTCGGCGGCGTCGGACGCCGCCCGCCACGCCGCCCGCCACGCCGGCGGGGCCGGCCGGAGGCCACCGTCGTCCGCGGACTCGGCCGAGGCCACGGCCGCCAGCGACGCCGCCCAGGCGGACACCGCCCCGGGCGCGGGGGCCCGGACGATCGTGGTGGCGGTGGCCGGCGGGTCGGACCAGGACGCTCCGGCCACGACGACCTCCTCCGCCCCGGAGGCGGCCAGCCACTCGTTCACGACCCGGGAGGCCGGCGGCGGCCCCAGCCGGAGGACCACCTCGGGGCGCAATTGCGCCCGGGCCCGGTCCGAGCGCAGCACGGCGTCGAGGTGCGCCACCGTCGCCGGGGCCGGGCGCCACGCCGGGGCGCGGGGCTCGGCCAGGACCGGCCAGCCCAGCGACTCCGCCAGGGCGTGGACGGCGTCGCCGTCGCCGCTCCCCGCCCCGGCCACGATCACGCCCCGGCGCCCGGCCAGCTCCGACAGGACCGACGCCGGGCCGATCGACCCGCCTTCCGCCGCGGTCGCGACGACGGTCCAGGCCCCGCCGCCCGGGCGGGGCAACGGCAGCGGGCCGGCCTCGCCCACCAGGGGCTCGCGGAAGGCGAGGTTGAGGTGGACCGGGCCGGGGTGGGTGCCGGTCGCCTCCGCCACGGCCCGGGCCGCCAGCGGGCGCCACCGGGCGGCGCTGTCCGCCGACGGCACGCCCGGCTCCGCGAACCAGCGGACCGCCCGGCCGTAGAGGTGGACCTGGTCGATGACTTGCGGGCCGCCGACGTCCTGCAGCTCCGGGGGGCGGTCGGCCGTGCACACGATCATCGGCACGCCCGCCTGGTGCGCCTCGACCACGGCGGGGTGGAGCTCGGTCGCCGCGGTCCCGCTCGTGACCACCACCACCGCCGGGCGGCCCGTGGCCAGGCCGAGGCCGAGGGCCAGGAACGCCGCCGAGCGCTCGTCCTGGTGGACGTGCATGGCCAGGTCGCCCGCGGCGATCGCCAGCGCCAGCGGCGTGGACCGGGAGCCCGGGCACACGACGGCCTCGGTCACCCCGGCCCGCGCCCACTCGTCGACCAGCGTGGCGGCGGACGTGGCCTGGACGTCCTGCGGGCGAGCGGGCGGGCCGGGGGGCTCGGGCGAGTCGGCGGCGGTCATCGCCACCCATCGTGCCCGGCCGACGCCCCTCCACCGCACCTGCTTCCCTCCGGCGGGGCCGACGGGCTCCCCGGCGACGGAGCGTGGCAGCATCCGGCCATGACCGGCCTGCACGTGGAACGACGGGGCGGCGGGCCCGCGATCGTCCTGCTGCACGGCTTCACGCAGACCGGGCGTTGCTGGGGGCCGGTGGGCGACGACCTGGCCCGCGACCACCTGGTCCTGGCGCCGGACGCCCCCGGGCACGGCGGGTCGGCGGACGTCCGGGCCGACCTGCCGGCGACCGCCCGCCTGGCGGCCGAGGCGATCCGGGAGGCGCTCGCCGAGCCGCAGCCCGAGCGCGGACCGGGGGCCGGCGGCCCCGAGGTGGGAGCCGTCCACGGGGGCCCGCCGGTCTGGGTCGGCTACTCGATGGGCGGGCGGGTGGCGCTGCACGTGGCGCTGGACCACCCGGACGTGGTGGGCGGGCTGGTCCTGATCGGCGCCCATCCGGGGATCGAGGACGCCGCCGAGCGGGCCGAGCGCCGGGCGTCCGACGCGCGGCTCGCCGACGATCTCCGCCGGGACGGCGTGGACGCTTTCCTCGACCGCTGGCTGGCCCTCCCGCTGTTCGCCGGCCTGCCGAGCTGGGCCCGGTTCGACGACGAGCGCCGCCGCAACACGGCCGAGGGCCTCGCCGCCAGCCTCGAGCTGACTGGAACCGGCGCGCAGGCCCCGCTGTGGGACCGCCTCCCGGGACTGGCCGGCGGCCCACGGCCGATCCCGGTCCTCGCCGTGGCCGGGGCCGAGGACGTGAAGTACTCGGCCGTCGCCGAGCGGGTGGCGCGGCGCATCGGCCCGAGCGCCGTCGCGCGGACGATCCCGGGCGCCGGCCACGCCGCCCACCTGGAGCGCCCGGCGGCGTTCACGGCCCTGCTCCGGGGCTGGCTCCACGGGCAACACCGGTCATGATGTCCCCCTGCCGAGGTGCGCGGACACGACGCCACAGAGAGACGACGACATGAAAATCGGCTTCGTCGGCGCCGGGAGGATCGGCACCAACGCAGCTCGCCTCCTGGCCGCCGCCGGCCACGAGGTCTTCCTGAGCCACACCCGCAGTCCGGCCTCGCTGGCCGCGGCCGCGGACGCCGTCGGCCCCGACACCCCGACCGGCACCGCGCCCCAGGCAGTGGCCTTCGGCGAGGTCGTGTTCTTCGCCGTGCCGTGGGGCGCGCTGCACGACGCCATCGAGGTCGCCGGGCCGCTCGACAATCGGGTGGTCATCGACGCCAACAACCCGTTCGGCCCGTCCGGCTGGGTCGAGCCGCCACACGGCCTGACCTCGGCGCAGTTCAACGCCAAGCGGATCCCCGACGGGCGCGTGGTCAAGGCCTTCAACACGCTGACGGCCGGCTTCCAGGCGTCCGCCGCCGGCCGGGTCGGGCCCGACCGGGTCGTGATGTTCCACGCCTGCGACGACGTCGAGGACACGGTGGCGGTGGCCGAGCGGCTCATCGACGACGCCGGGTTCGTGCCGGCCCGCATCGGCCCGCTGGCCGAGTCCGGCCCGCTGGAGGCCCCCCGCCGGCCCGGTGCCGTCTACGGCGAGGAGTACCACCTCGGCGACGCCCTGGCCTACGTGCGCGCCCTCCACGAGGGTGGCCCGCTCCCCGGCCCCTCGGTGGTCTGAGGGCTCGGCAGGGCCCGCTCAGGCCGAGAGCCAGAGGCCCAGGGCGAAGAGGGCGCCGTAGAGCAGCTGGATGCGGCCGGTGTCCACCAGGACGGGGATGAGGTCCGGCCCGCGGTCGCCCCGCAGCACCGCCAGCACCGGCCGGCGGGCCGGGACCGTGGCGGCGAGCGCCAGCACGGCGGCGGGCCGCTCCCCCAGCCCGGCCACCAGCGGGACCATCACCATGGCCCCGACCAGCAGGGCGACGTAGAACCAGCGGGTGCGGGCGTCGCCCAGCCGGACCGCCAGCGTGCGCTTGCCCGACACGGTGTCGCCCGGGATGTCCCGCAGGTTGTTGACGACGAGCAGGGCCGTGGCCAGGAAGCCCACCGGCACGCTGGCCGCGAGGGCCAGGCCGGACAGTGCCTCCTCCTGGACGTAGGCCGAGCCGGCCGTGGCCACCACGCCGAAGAAGGTGAACACGAACACCTCACCCAGCCCCATGTAGCCGTAGGGCGAGGGGCCGCCGGTGTAGAACCAGCCGGCGGCGATGGCGAACACGCCGACGACGAGCAGCTCCCAGCCCACGGCGGCGGTCAGGGCGAGGCCCGCGACCCCCGCCACGGCGAAGGCCAGCAGTGCGGCCCGCCTCACCGCCCTCGGTGAGGCCAGGCCCGAGCCGACGAGCCGGACGGGGCCGACCCGGCGCTCGTCGCTGTCGGTCCCCCGGACACCGTCGCTGTAGTCGTTGGCGAAGTTCGTCGCCACCTGGAGGGCGAGCGCCACGACCAGGGCCGCCACGGCCCGCCAGGCGACCACGTCGGTGCGCCCGGCGGCGCAGGCGGTCCCCACCAGGACCGGGACGACCGCCACCGGCAGGGTGCGGGGACGGGCACCCGCCCACCAGAGTCGCCAGCCGGTCATCGGCCGGGCAGGTTAGCGACGGGCGCCGGGCGCCCGTCCACGCCGCCGGGCCGGTGGCCCCGGCCGCCGCGGCCGGCGTGGCACGCTCGTCGCCGTGCCCGCCCGAACCGCCGAGGACCTGACCGCCCACCTCCACCGGTCGTTCCCCCAGCGCCTCGGGCCCGGTGGCCCGGGCCACGGTCACCCATGCGCCGCTCGGGCCCGCCGCGGCCCCGCCGGTGAAACATGCAGCGAACGCCCATCGCGACGTGCGTACTGTAAGCAGATCAGCAGTAACGCCGTGCTCGCCGGCGAGGCGGGCCGGCCCCGACCATGCGCTGGAGCGCCATGCGACCATACGTCGTCGACCTGACCGACGAAGCCGCGCAGGATGTGAGCCTGACCGGTGGCAAGTCGGCGGCGCTGGCGAAGGCCGAGGCCGGCGGGCTCGCGACGCTTGGCGGCGTCGTGCTGACCACGACGTTCTCCGACGCCGTCGACGAGGGGGCCGACGTCGCCTCGCACCCGGCCGTGCGCGAGGCGTTCGACCGGGCCCGGGGCGACGAGCGCGACCTCGTCGCCCGCAGCTCGTCGGTGGTGGAGGACGCGGCCGAGTCGTCGATGGCCGGCCAGTTCGACTCCGTCATCGGCATCACCGGCTTCGACGCCTTCACCATGGCGGTCGAGAAGGTCCTGGCCTCCCGCGAGCGGGCCGGTGCCGCCGACCAGCCGATCGCCGTGCTGGTCCAGCCGCTGATCGAGCCCGCCTACGGCGGCATCATGTTCGGCGTCGACCCCGTGACCGGCCGCACCGACCGGCGGGTCGTGAGCGTGGTGAGCGGCGGGCCCGAGCCGCTGGTGAGCGGCGAGGTCGACGGCGCGCGTTACCTGCTCGAGCCCGACGGCACGGTGCTCGAGTACGACGCCAACGACGGCCCGACGCTCGAGCGGTCACACCTGCGGGCGCTGGCCACCCTCTCCGAGGACTGCAAACGGGTCTTCGCTGGCCCGCAGGACAACGAGTGGGCCATCGGCAAGGACGGCCAGCTGTGGCTCCTGCAATCCCGGCCGGTCACCACCGAGGTCCGGGGCGTGCCGCGGGGCCCGGTGTACGGGCCGGGGCCGGTGGCCGAGACGTTCCCCGAGCCGCTCTCCGAGCTCGAGTGCGACATGTGGGTCCCGCCCCTGCGCGAGGCCGTCCGCGAGGCCGTCCTGCTGGCGGGCATGGCCACCGAGAAGGAGGTCGCCGCCTCTGACGTCGTCGTGTCCGTCGGCGGGCACGTGGCGATCGACCTGCGCCTGGCCGGCGAGATCACCCCACCCCGCACGGTGGGCCAACGCATCAACCCGATACCCGGCGCCCGCAAGGTACGCCAGGCGTGGCGGGTCGGGCGCCTGCGCTCGGCGATGCCGGGCCTGGCCGAGCACCTGTGCGACAAGGTCGACCAGGACCTCGAGCGGGTCCCGGCCCTCAGCGACATGACGAGCCGCCAGCTCATCGCCCTGCTGCACCGGTCCCGGGTGATCCTGCGGGCCCTGCACGCCCACGAGATCCTCATGGGCATGCTGACCGACACCGGGCGCAACCGCATGACCGGGGCCTCGGTGGCACTGCGGGTGCTGGCCGAGGCCCGGCAGGACGGCCTGAGCGACAAGGCGATCCTCAGCCGCAGCCCGGTCGTCCTGGCGCTGTGCGCCCCCAAGGTGGCGCCGGCCGCCGAGCTGCCGTCCGAGGCCACCACGATGAACTTGGGCGGCGACACCGACAACTCGAACGACAACGGCATCCTGCGCGAGGCGTTACGGCTGCGGGTCCGGTGGATCCAGGAGCTGTCCGGCCGGGCCGCCTGGGCGCTCGGCGAGCGCCTGGCCGCCACCGACGGGCTGCCGCGGCCGTCGCTGATCCGGCACATGAGCCTCGAGCACGTCGAGGCCGTCGTCACCAAGCGGGCGGTCGTGCTGCCCGGCCTGGTCGCCACCCACGAGCACGACTTCGGCCAGCCGCTGCCGGCCTGGTTCCAGCTGTCCGACCTGGGCAAGCCGATCCGGGCCCAGCACACCGACGAGGTGGGCGGCGGCACCGGCGCCGGCGGCGGCATCGCCATCGGCCCGGTCACCTACGACGCCGCCGACCCGGCGACCGGGTCCGTCCTCGTCACGACCACGCTCACGCCCGGGCTGGCCCCGCTGCTGCCCCGGCTGGCGGGCATCGTGTCCGAGACCGGCTCGGTCCTGTCCCACCTGGCGATCCTCGCCCGCGAGGCCGGCATCGCCACCGTGGTCGGCTACGCCGGTGCCACCAGCGACCTGCCCCAGGGGGCCGTGGTCGAGGTCGACGGCGAGACCGGTCGCGTCACGATCGAGGAAGGGAAGGAAACGACGTGAGGATCGTCGCCTGGCTCGCCGGCATCGGCACGCTGCTCGCCGGGCTCATCTACATGGTGCTCTCGCTGAACCGGTGGGAGTGGAACCGGGCCCTGTTCTTCGCCATGATCGTCCTCATCGCCGAGGTCGCCCTGGCCACGGGCCTGGTGCTGCGCAAGCTCAGCGCCATCGAGTACTCCCAGCGACACCCACCCGACCCGGCGCTCCGCGACATCCTGCGGGCCTCGCGGCCGCCGTCGGCCGACCGCTTCGCCTGGCTCCACGAGGCGTCCAACCGCACCAGCGTGTTCATCACGTTCCTGGTGGGCGGCGGCATCATCTTGTCGGGCGTCGCCTGGGTCATGGACCGGGTGGCGTCCAAGACCACGACGCCCGTCGGCGAGCAGCGCCTCACCCGCCAGCTCGGCTCGATCAGCTACCCCCGGGGCGGCCTGGTGGTCGATGACGTCACGGTCCTGGCGCAGGACGTGCCCGGCGCCGACGACGCCCAGATCCGCAAGCTGCTGCGCCGCGCCGGACACGCGTGAGGCGGTTCCTCGCCACCAAGGTCGGCAAGATCCTGAGCCGGCTGGTCCTCGGCGGCGTCGGCCTGGGCGTCGGCTTGGTGCTGGTCTCGCTGCTGCGTGAGGCGACGCTGTCGACCCACCAGGCCATCGACCCGGACTCGACGATCGAGGTGATCGTTCGGGCGCGCAGCCACAACGCCGAGGACAACCAGACGCTGGACGAGATGGTCGAGGCCCAGCTGCTCACGTGCCGGCTGGAGGTCACGTCCGACATGGTCGGGCCGCTGCGCACCGAGGGCGACGGGCAGTTCCGGGCGCTCTTCGCCCCCTCCATGGACCAGACCAACCGCCGCCAGTTCAAGGGCTGCGTGGAGGACTTCGTGATCGACGGCGTCCAGATCGACGTGCTGAGCCTCGCCGAGCCCGAGTAGGCGCGGTGCGCCGGCTCGTGGTCCTCGAGGCGCGCGGCACCCCGGCGTTCCTCGACGGCCTGCGGGCCGCGTGGGACGCCGGCGACGCCGTGTTCCCGCTCGACCCCCGGCTCCCGGCCGCTGCGCGCGAGCGGGCCCTGGCCGCCGCCCGGCCGGATGCGCCCGTCGAGGACGGCGACGCCCTGGTGGTGGCCACCAGCGGCACCACCGGCGACCCCAAGTGCGTGGTGCTCACCCACGACGCCGTGCGGGCCTCGGCGCTCGCCGCGAGCGCCCGCCTGGGCGTCGACCCGGCCCGCGACCGCTGGCTGGCCTGCCTCCCGCTCGCCCACGTGGGCGGCCTGTCGGTCGTGACCCGCGCGCTGGCGACCGGCACGCCGCTGGCGGTCCACGACGGCTTCTCGGCCCCCGCCGTCGAGGCGGCCGCCACCGACCCCGACTCCCCGGTCACGCTGGTCTCGCTCGTGGCGACGGCGCTGCGCCGGGTCGACCCCGGGCTGTTCCGCCGGGTGGTGCTGGGCGGGTCCGCCATGCCGCCCGACCTGCCGCCAAACGCGGTCGCCACCTACGGCATGACCGAGACCGGCAGCGGGGTCGTCTACGACGGTGTCCCGCTGGACGGGGTGGAGGTGCGCACGGTCGACGGCGCCGGCGGGCCGGTCACCGCACCGGGCGGCGAGGGGGCGATCGAGCTGCGCGGCCCCATGCTGCTGCGGGCGTACCGCGACGGCACCGACCCCCGCCGCCCGGACGGGTGGCTCCCCACCGGCGACGCCGGCGCCTGGGACCCTGCCGCCGGACGCCTACGGGTGTTCGGGCGGACCGGCGACCTGGTCATCACCGGCGGCGAGAACGTGTGGCCGGTGGCTGTCGAGCGGGTGCTCGGCGCCCATCCGGCCGTCGCGGAGGTGGCGGTCGTGGGCCGCCCCGACCCGGAGTGGGGCCAGCGCGTCGTGGCCGTCGTGGTCCCGTCCGACCCCACGTCGCCTCCGTCGCTCGACGCCCTCCGGGACGCGGTCAAGGCCGAACTGCCGGCCTACGCCGCCCCGCGGGAGCTGATCCTCGCCGAGGCGCTCCCCCGCACCGCCCTCGGCAAGGTCGCCCGGGCGGCGCTGACCGCCCTCAGGTGAAGCCGCCCAGCAAAGCGCCCCCGTCGACGACGATCGTCTGGCCCGTGACCCACGACGACAGGTCGCTGGCGAGGAACAGGGCGGCATTGGCGATGTCCTGCGGCTCGCCCAGGCGGTGCAGAGGCGTGTGGGCGGCGATGGCCTCTTCGGCCGGCTGCCACAGCGCCTTCGCCATGTCGGTCTTCACCAGGCCCGGGGCGATGGCGTTGACCCGCACGTGTGGGGCCAGGTCCATCGCCATCGTGCGGGTGAGGTGCATGAGGGCGGCCTTGGTCACGTTGTAGTGGCCGATCGACACCTCGACCGACAGGCCGCCGATGGAGGCGATGTTGATGACGTTGCCGCCGTGCTCCTGCATGCCGGCCGTCCAGGCCTCCTGCATCCAGACGACCGGGCCGCGGAAGTTGACCTGCCAGGTCTTGTCGAAGCGGGGCAGGTCGATGTCGACCGGACGGCCCATGTAGGGGTTGGTGGCGGCGTTGTTCACCAGGATGTCGACCCGGCCCAGCCGCTCGACGGTGGCGGCGACGCAGGCGGCGATCTGGTCGGGTTCCCCGGCGTTGGCGGCGAAGACCTCCAGCTTGCCGCCGCCCGTGCCGATGTCGGCGGCGGCGGCCTCGAGGGCGTCCTGCTTGCGCGACGACAGCATCACGTCGGCGCCGACGCCGGCCAACGTGGTGGCGATCGCCTTGCCGATCCCCCGGCTCGCCCCGGTGACCAGGGCAACCTTCCCCTCCAAGCTGATCTCCATGGACGGCAAACTAAGCGGGCCCCGTGCGGGCCGGCGAGTCGTCGCCCTCGGCCGGCGCCCCGTGCGCGGCCGCCGCCGGCCGTTCCGTGGCCCCTCGCCCGCCCGTCGTGGCGATCAGCAGGCCGGCGCCGAGGACGGACGCCAGCACCGACGCCGCCAGGACGGCCAGCCGGGCGGCCGCGTCGAGGGTCGGGTCGTCGAAGGCGAGGCCGCCGATGAACAGCGACACGGTGAACCCGATGCCGGCGAGGGCGCCCACGGCGAGCATCTGGGGCCACCGCACGCCGTCGGGCAGGACCGCCAGGCGCAGCCGGACGGCCAGCGCCGCTGCCGCCGTCACCCCGACGGCCTTGCCCACGACCAGGCCGGCGACGACGCCGACGGCGACCGCCTCGGCGCCGGGCGCCGACAGCTCGTCGCCCGTGACACGGATGCCGGCGTTGGCCAGGGCGAAGACCGGGACCACGAGGAAGCTCGTCACCGGGTGGAGCGTGTGCTGCATCCGCTCGGCGACCGAGACGCTCTCGGTGGCGACGGTGGTCAGCGAGCGCATCTCGTCGGCGGAGGGCTCGTCGGACAGGTCACCCGCCCACTCGCGCACGACGTCGCCCGGCGCCCGCGGGCGGGCCGGCGCCAGCAGGCCGAACGCCACGCCGGCGAGCGTCGCATGGACGCCGGACTCGTACGTGGCCAGCCAGCACACGACGCCGAGGACCACGTAGGTCACCGGTGTCCACAGCCGGAGCCGCAGGCACGCCATCGCCGCGGCCACGGCGCCCGCGGCCACCCCCAGGGCCACCAGGTCGACCCCGTCGCTGTACGCGACGGCGATGACCACGATGGCGCCGATGTCGTCCACGATCGCCAAGGTGAGGAGGAACAGCTTGAGCGCCGACGGGATGCGCGGGCCGAGCAGCGCGAGCACGCCGAGGGCGAAGGCGATGTCGGTCGCCATCGGGATGCCCCAGCCGGAACTGCCCTCGGCGCCGGCGTTGAACGCCAGATAGATCCCTGCGGGGACCACCATGCCGCCGAGCGCGCCGAGGACGGGCAGGGCAGCCACGCGGGGGTCGCGCAGGTCGCCCGCCACCAGCTCGCGCTTCACCTCCAGGCCCACGACCAGGAAGAACAGGGCCATCAGCCCGTCGTTCACGAGGTGGTGCAGGTCGTCCTCGAACCCGACGCTGCCGATGCGGAGCGACGCCGAGGCGTCCCACAGGTCCTCGTAGGCGGTGTGCCAGGGCGAGTTCGCCCAGGCCAGCGCCACGACGGCGGCCACGACGAGCACGACGCCGCCGGCGGCCTCGGTGTCGAGGAAGTGGCGCACGGCCTTGGGCAGCGGCCGGAAACCCATGGCGGCACGCGCCGAGGAGGGCGTGCCTGGCGTCGGGGTGGGACTGGTCGTGGACGACACGACGGGGCGCCTCCGGGGGGTCGACGAACGAGCCGCCGACCAGCCTTCCCGGCACACCTGGGTCCCGACGGTACCGCCCGTAGGGTGGTGTCATGAACCGCCTCGCCAACGAGACGAGTCCCTACCTGCGCCAACACGCCGACAACCCCGTGGACTGGTACCCGTGGGGGGACGAGGCGTTCGCCGCCGCCCGGGCGGCCGACCGGCCGGTGCTGCTGTCGGTCGGGTACGCCTCCTGCCACTGGTGCCACGTGATGGCGCACGAGTCCTTCGAGGACCCGGAGGTGGCGGCGCTCATGAACGAGCGGTTCGTCAACGTCAAGGTCGACCGGGAGGAGCGGCCCGACGTCGACGCCGTCTACATGGAGGCCACCCAGGCGCTGACCGGCCAGGGCGGCTGGCCGATGACCGTGTTCCTCGCCCCGGACGGGCGGCCGTTCTTCGCCGGCACCTACTTCCCCCGCACCCGCCGGGGCGGGATGATCTCGTTCCCCGAGCTGCTCGAGCGCATCGACGAGGTGTGGCAGACCCGCCGGGCCGACCTCGAGGAGCAGGCCGGCCAGATCACCGCGGCCCTGGGCCGCTCGGCGCTGCTCGAGCCGGGCTCGGCCGTCCCCGGGGCCGAGGCGATCGCCGGCGCCCGTGACCAGCTCGTCCGGGCCCACGACGACCGCTGGGGCGGCTTCGGCGGCGCCCCCAAGTTCCCCCAGGCGATGAGCCTCGACCTGCTGATCACCGTGATGGCCCGCGCCGAGGGGACCGGCGACGGCAGCGACGGCAAGGGTGACGAGGACGCCCGCCTGGCGGTGGAGACGTCGCTCGACGCCATGGCGTCCGGTGGGATCTACGACCACGTCGGCGGCGGCTTCGCCCGTTACTCGGTGGACGACCGCTGGCTCGTACCCCACTTCGAGAAGATGCTCTACGACCAGGCCCTGCTCACCCGCGCGTACCTGCACGCCTGGCAGGTCACGGGCCACGAGCGCTACCTCCAGGTGGTCGAGGAGACGATCGGGTACGTCTTGCGCGACCTGCGCCACGCCGACGGCGGGTTCTTCTCCTCCGAGGACGCCGACAGCGAGGGCGTCGAGGGCAAGTTCTACGTGTGGACGCCCGACCAGGTGCTCGACGCCCTCGACGGCGACGAGGCCTGGGCCGCCGAGGTGAGCGCCTGGTACGGCGTCACGCCCGGGGGCAACTTCGAGGGCGCCACGATCCTCAACCGGATGCACGCCCGCGGCGAGCTCGCCCGGCCCGAGCGCATCGAGGAGGCGCGCCGGCGCCTGTTCGCCGCCCGGGAGCGGCGCGTGCGGCCGGGACTCGACGACAAGGTCCTGACCGAGTGGAACGGGCTGATGCTGTCCGCCCTGGCCGAGGCGGCCGCCGCCACGGGCCGGCATGACTGGCGGGACGCCGCCGTCGCCGCCGGCGACTTCCTGGTCCGCTCGCTGCGCCGGGCCGGCGACGGCCGCTGGCTGCGGTCCTGGCAGGCGGACGGCGGCGCCCGGCACCTGGCCTACGCCGCCGACCACGCCGCCCTGGTGGACGCGTTCGTCCGGCTGGCCGAGGCCACCGGCGAGGCCCGCTGGGTGGCCGAGGCCCGCAGCGCCGCCGACGCCCTCGTGGCGTTGTTCTGGGACGACGAGCGCGGCGGGGTCTTCACGACCGGCTCCGACGCCGAGCGCCTGGTCACCCGCGACAAGGACCTCATGGATAACGCCCTCCCGGGCGCCAACAGCCTCGCCGCCGTCGGCCTGCTGCGCCTGGCCGCCCTGACCGGCGACCAGGACTACCGGGACCGGGCCGACGCCGTCCTGCGCCTCACCGGGCCGCTCGCCGCCCAGCACCCGACGGCGTTCGGCCACCTGCTGGCCGCGGTCGACCTCGCCGCCCGCGGCACCACCGAGGTGGTCGTGGCCGGCGACCGGCCGGACCTCGTCCGCGTGGTGCAGGCCCGTTACCTCCCGAGTGCCGTGCTGGCGTGGGGCGAGCGCTACGACTCGCCGCTGTGGGAGGGCAGGGAGGACGGCCGGGCCTACGTGTGCCGCAACTACGCCTGCCAGCTCCCGGCCACGGACGAGCCCGCGCTCCTCGCCCAGCTCGGGACCGCCTGAGCCCGCCCCAGCCACCCCTGACGACGGCCGCCCGGGACCCCCACCCGAGGACCGCGGGCGACCCTGCCGGGGGACCCCCAGGCGAGGCGACGCCCGCCGGGGCCGAGGCGCGACGCCCGCCCCGGGAACCCACCCGGGGCCGAGGCGCGACGCCCGCCCGGGAGCCCACCTGTGCGACGCGTGCGGCGGCCCGCCCGGAATCGCTGGGGGGCGGGGCGCTGGGCCTACGCCGGGAGGGCGGCGAACAGGGTGCCGGCGATCGGGGCGGCGTCGCGGCCGCCGACTCCGCCGTTCTCCAGGAACACCGAGGCGGCCAGGTTCCCGCTGAAGCCCACGAACCAGGCGTGCGTGGGGAGCGGGTCGCCCTCGCCGAACTCGGCGGTGCCGGTCTTGCCGGCCACCGTCCGCCCGGGGACCGCCGCCGCCGTGCCGCTGCCCTCGGTCACGACGCGCTGCATCAGCCCGGACAGCGTCTCGCGGTGGCCCCCGTCGATCGTCGTGGGCTGGGCGGTGGCGGCGCCGTCGGGCGGGGTCGTGGTCGCCGTGGTGGCGCCCGTCGTGGCCGTGGCGTCGCCGACGGCCGTGGTCGCCGTGGCGTCGGCGCCCGTGGTGGCGTTGGCGCCCTCGGCGCCGTCGGCGGCGGGCAGCTCCGGCGGGTCGACGAGCAGCGTCGGCGGCTCCCACGAGCCGTCGATGACCGTCCCGGCCACCGTCGCCATGTGGAGCGGGCTCGCCACGATCCGGCCCTGGCCGATGGCCTGGGCCGCCTTCTCGGTGGCGTCGGCCGGCTCGGGGTAGCTGCCGCCCTCGGTGTTGAGGCCGACGTTGTACTCGGCGTTGAAGCCGAAGCGCTCGGCGGCCTCGACCAGCTGCGGGTTCTGGACCGGCTCGGCCGCCCGGATCATCGCCGTGTTGCACGACTCCGCGAACGCCTGCCCGAACGGCACGATCCCGAGCGCGCCGCCCTCGAAGTTCCGGAAGGAGCGGCCGCCGGCGTTGATCGTCTCGCTGCACTCGATCGGTGACTCGGGGGTGATGCCGGCGCCGAGCAGGGCGTCGGCGGTCACGATCTTGAACGTCGAGCCGGGCGGGTAGGACCCGCCGAACGCCCGGTTGAGGTCCTCGCTGAGCGGCCGGGAGGCCGCCCCGCGGACGTTGCCCTCGGGGTCGGTCACCACGATGGCGGCGGGGGCGGTCCCGGTGCCCAGCGTTCGCTCGACCGCGGTCTGGACGGTGCGGTCGATCGTCGTGTTCACGGCCGCCGGCGCGCGGCCCTCGATCGTGTCGATGGTGGCGACGACCTCGTCCTCGGCGTCGACGGCCTGGATCTCGCCGGACGGCGTGCCGGCCAGGGCCTGCTCGAAGCGGGCCTCGAGCCCGGTGACGCCGACGACGTCGCCGACGACGTAGGGGTCGCCCAGCTCCTCGAGGCGCTCCGCGGTGGCCTCCTCGGTGCGGCCGAGGATGTGCTGGGCGTAGCCCTCGGTCGGCCCCGACCGGACGGTCGTGTCGCGGAACACGGTGCCGGGGATCGGGTAGACGACCGGCTCGACCTGGAGGTAGCGCTCCTCGGTGATCGTGATGATCGGGACGAAGTGGTCGGGCTGGACGCCCGGCGCGTCGATGGCGGCCTGGACGGCGGCGGGGTCGACGCCGAGCTGCTCCTGGAGCACTCGCTGGACGGCGGGCAGGTCCTGCACCCGGGAGGGCTGGACGCCGACGACCCTGCCCGGCACCGACGGCGCCAGCGGCTCGCCGTCGGAGCCGTTGATGGCGCCGCGCTCGGGCCACGTGCGGGTGCGGATCAGGCGCTGGTCGTCCTCCAGGGACGGGTGGATCGTGCCCGGCGACCACTCGACGAGCCAGTCCGGGGCGTCGTCGCCGCCCCCGCCCCGCTGCAGGCGCATGGACCCGTCGTAGGCCCACTCCCCCAGGCCGGTGAGCCGGAGCGTGGCCCGGAAACCGGCGATGGCCGCGTCGCCCCCGCCGTCCTCGCGCACCTCGGTGAGCCGGTACTCGGCCGACTCGACCTGGAGGCCCTCCATGGTCGCCGTGTAGTCGTCGGCGAACGTGGCCGGCGGCTCGACCACCCGGGTGGCCATCTCGTCGAGGTCGCCCTCGCTCCAGGCGGCGAGGAACGCCTCGGCGTCGTCCTCGGGACCGGCGCCGTCGTCGCCGAGGACCCGGGGCACGATCACGAGCCCGGTGACCGCCACGGCGCCCATCAGCAGGACCAACAGCAGCGCGAGAACCCGCCGGTCGAGAGGCATCGCCGGCAGGCTAGTGGCGTCAGGACGACGCGTACCGGTCAGCCGACCGCTGGTCAGCCATGTGCGGGGACCCGGTCCGGCCGGGCGTCGAACGGGCCGTCGCCGCAGCGGACCGGGCGGGACCCGAGGCGGGCGTCACCAACCGCCCCGGTGGACGATGGAGGCCAGCGGCGGGCGTGACCGGCCGGCGGAGCGGCCCGGCGCGTCGTCCTCCTCGCCCGGGTACCCCAGCGCCACCGATCCGAGCGCCCGCCAGCCGGGGGGCACGCCGAGGGCGGCCAGGGCGGCGTCCTCGTGCTCGAACAGGCCGTAGAACAGGGCCCCCAGGCCGGCGTCGACGGCGCCCAGCAGCAGGGTCTGCACGGCCATGCCGCCGTCGACCCACCAGTACGGGACCGGCCAGGCGTCGATCCCGGCGCCCAGCCCCGTCGCCGCCTTGTCGGCCTCGGCGTAGCGGCGCGGGTAGGCGGCCGGCTCGACCAGCGGGACGACGACCACGGGGGCGTCCAACAGCCGCCGCCAGCGGAACGTCGCGCGGCGCTCGGCCGGCAGCGTGACGTCCCACAGGCGGGCGGTGTCGGAGCCCTCCAGGACCACGAAGGCGACGCCCTGGCTGTTGCCGGCGGAGGGCACCCGGCGGGCGAGGTCGAGCAGGCCGTCGACGACGGCCGGTGCCACGGGGGTCCGGTCGAAAGACCGGACCATGCGGCGCCGGCGCACGGCCGTGCTCAGTTCCATGGGGTTGCGGTCACGTCGTCACCGGCCCCGGGCGGGGGAAGACGGCCGCTCCGGCGGCCGGAGAGCCGGTGTGACGAGTCCAGGTCGGTGGAAGCCCCCGCAGGGGCGGAGGGAACAGCTCAGCCGAGGGCCCGCAGGTCCTCCTCCATGGCCCAGCCGAAGGCGACGAGGCTGTCGCCCTTGGTGGCATGGACCTCGGCGAACAGCGCGGCGAGCTCGGGGTCGACCTCGTCGGGCGTGGCGGACTCGTGGTCGAGCACCTCGGCCGGGCCGCCGCCGTCGCCGCGGGCGAGGAACGCCCGCTTGTCGTAGGCGGAGGCCTCGATGCCGTACCGCTTGGCCAGGCGCCCGCCCCAGGCGCGCTCCTCGCCGTTCGCCTTGTGGTCGGGTTGGGGCACGACTCCCTGGAGGCCGGCGTAGGCCTCGAAGCCCGTGGGATGGGCCAGTCGGGCGGAGACCAACACGTCCTCGTCAGGGAAGGCCAGCACAGCTCGGCGGAGCTGGTCCTTCACGACGGCGGCGAGCACCTCGCCGCGCTGGTCGGTGCGGGCGAAGGATGCCAGCCCGATGAGGATGCACGGCGTCCCGCCGATGCGCTCGAGCGTGCAGAAGGAATAGCCCTGCAGCTCACCGTCGACGTGGGCGCGTGTGACCAGCACCCACGCCTCGGCCTGCTTGGAGAGCGTGCCGATCTCGTACGCCAACGTGTGCCCGGCACACATGTCGGCCATCTCGGCCAGCTCCGCGTCGCTGAGCGCCGTGCAGTCCTTGGTGTCTACATCGATCGACATGTCCGTCGTAGCCCCCGTTCTGCTTGCGGCAACGAACCTCTAGTCCAGTCAAATCGCACGCCACGTGCAACTCGTGATTTCAGACGCGTGCGCGAAAGCGCTGACCATGGCGTCGGATCGGCGCCCCGTACAGGTGCGCGAGGGCTGCCTGTACAGCCCTTGGCGGGTCAGCCTCACAACGCTGGGCGCGAATGCCGTCACGGTCCGGCCACGATCGCGGACGGCCCGAGCAGCACGCGCAGGTGCCCGATGAGTCCGTTCGACGTGTCGACGTTCCATTGGCTCGGCAGCCGGAGGACCTGGCTGCTCCCCAGGTGCAGGAACACCGGTGAATCGCCCGGGTGGTCGGTGAGGACCTGCTTGAGGTCGGCCACCGTCTTCTCGGACAGCAACTGCGGCGGCACCCGGACCCGCAGCGGCTCGGCGTCGCCCTCGCCGACCTCGACCACCTCGATCGACTGGGCCATCAGCTTGGGGGTGTCGTCGCGGCGGTCGAGCCGCGCCCTGAGGACCACGACCGAGTCGTCGGCCAGCTTGTGGCCGTGCTCGGTCATCGTGCGCGGGAAGACCATGACCTCGACCGTGGTGCGCAGGTCCTCAAGCGTGAAGACGGCCATGAGGTCGCCCTTCTTGGTCCACTTGCGCTGCAGGCCGGTGATGACGCCGCCGACCGTGCGCAGCGACCCGTCCTCCATGTCGCCCAGCTCGTCGAGCGCGCAATCGGTGCGCCGGGCCAGTGCCGCCTCGGCCCCGAGCAGCGGGTGGTCGGAGACGTAGAGGCCCAGCATCTCCTTCTCGAAAGCGAGCCGATCGCGCTTGGAGAACTCGAGGTCGGGGATGGGGATGCGCTCGAAGTCGTCGCCGCCGGCGCCGTCGTCGCCCCCGCCGAAGAGGGTCATGATGCCCATGTCGCGCTCGCGCCGACGGGCGATGGCGTTGTCGACGATCTGCTCGAAGACGGCGAGTAAGCCCTTGCGCTGATGACCGCACTCGTCGAAGGCCCCGGCCTTGATGAGCGACTCGACCGTCCTCTTGTTGAGGACCGACAAGTCGACCCGCTGGACGAAATCGTGGAAGTCCTTGTACGGACCGTTGGCGTCGCGCTCCGCCATGATGTGGGCGACCAGTCCCTCGCCCACGTTGCGCACGGCGGAGAGGCCGAAGGCGATCGGGCGCCGGTCGGGCGATGTCTCGTCGGGGTCGACCCACGGCGCGAAATCGGACTGCGACCGGTTGATGTTGGGAACCTCGACCGTGATGCCCATGGCGCGGCACTCGGCGAGGTAGACGGCCGCCTTCTCCAGCGAGGACTTCACGCTGGTCAACAGCGCCGACAGGTACTCGGACGGGTAGTTCGCCTTGAGGTAGGCCGTCTGGTACGACACGAAGCCGTAGCCGTAGGCGTGCGATTTGTTGAAGGCGTAGTCGGCGAACGGCTCGATGATGTCGAACCACTTGGTCCCGAGATCGGCGCCGTAGCCGGTGTTCTCGCAACCCTCGGTGAACTTGACCCGCTCCTTGGCGATCAGCTCACGGTTCTTCTTGCCGCAGGCCTTGCGCAGGTTGTCGGCCTCCGCCAGGGAGTAGTTGGCGAATCGCTGGGCGATCCGCATCATCGACTCCTGGTAGATCATGAGCCCGTAGGTGTCGCGCAGCACCTCCTCCGCGTCGGGATGGAGGTACTCGACCGGCTTGCGCAGGTTCTTCCGGTCGGCGTAGTCGTTGTGCATGTTGGCCGCCATCGGCCCGGGCCGATAGAGGGCCACGAGGGCGGCGACGTCCTCGAATTCGGTGGGTCGCAGCGAGCGCATCAGGGCGCGCATGGCCCCGCCCTCGAACTGGAACACCCCGATGGTCTCACCCTTCTGCAACAGCTCGTAGGTGGGCCCGTCGTCGAGCGCGACCCGGTCGATGTCGACGTCGACACCCCGGGTCGTACGGATGATCTCGAGCGTGTCGGTGATGACGTCGAGGTTCCGCAGGCCCAGGAAGTCCATCTTGAGGAGGCCCAGCTCCTCGACGCCGTGCATCTCGTACTGGGTGACGACGGGCGCTTCCTCGATGGCCTGCCCGTTCTCCGGCTTGCGCTGGATCGGGAGGTACTCGGTGAGCGGGTCCTTCGTGATCACCACGGCCGCGGCGTGGATGCCGTCCTGCCGGCGCAGGCCCTCGAGCCCCTTGGCCACGTCGACGACCTGGCGGGTGTCGGGGTCGGCCTCGTACATGTCGCGCAGCTCGGCGGCCATCTTGTAGCCGTCGTCGTACTTCGGGTGGGGCTCGAGGCAGGCGTAGAGCGGCGTGTCGCGGCCCATGATCAGGGGCGGCATGGCCTTCGCCACCCGGTCGCCCACGCTGTAGGGATGGCCCAGCACGCGGGCCGCGTCGCGCACCGCGGCCCGCGCCTTGATCGTCGAGAAGGTGACGATCTGGGCGACGTGGTCGCGCCCGTAGCGCTCGGCGGCGTAACGGATCATCTCGTCCCGGTAGCGGGAGTCGAAGTCCATGTCGATGTCGGGCATCGAGATGCGGGACGGGTTGAGGAACCGCTCGAACAGCAGGTCGTACTCGATCGGGTCGAGGTCGGTGATGCGCAGCGTGTAGGCCACGGCGCAGCCGGCCGCCGAGCCGCGGCCCGGTCCGACCCGGATGCCCGACCGGCGGGCGTGGTCGATCAGGTCCCACACGATCAGGAAGTACGAGCTGAAGCCCATGTCGTCGATGACCTTGAGCTCGTACGCCAGGCGCTCGACGACCTTGTCGGGCAGCTCGTCGCCCCAGCGGTCGCGGGCGCCCTCGAACGTGAGGTGCCGCAGGTACTCGGTGTCGTCGTCGAAGCCCTCGGGCAGCGGGAAGGTCGGCAGCTGCGACGCGCCGAAGGCGATGTCGACGTTGCAGCGCTCGGCGACCCACAGCGTGTTGTCGCAGGCCGACGGGACCTCGCCGAACAGCGACCGCATCTCGGCCGCGGTCTTGAGGTAGTGCTCCTGGCCGTGGAACTTGAAGCGGTTGGGGTCGCTCATCTGCGACCCCGTCTGCACGCACAGGAGGGCGTCGTGGGCCACGGCGTCTTCCCGGGCGACGTAGTGGCTGTCGTTCGTGGCCAGCAGCGGCGCCTGGATGCGCCGGGCGATCTCGAGCAGCTGCGGGTTGGTCTTGTGCTGCTCGGCGATGCCGTGGTCCTGCAGCTCGACGAAGAGGTTGTCGCGCCCGAAGATGTCCTGCAGGCGGGCGGCCTTGGCGACCGCCCCCTCCATGTCACCCTGGAGCAGCGACTGGAGCACGTGGCCGCCCAGGCAGCCCGTGGTGGCGATCAGCCCCTCGCTGTGGTCCTGCAGCGTCTCCCAGTCGACGCGGGGCTTGTAATAGTAGCCCTCCATGAACGCCCGGCTGGCGAGCTGGATGAGGTTGCGGTAGCCGACGTTGTCCTCGGCGAAGAGCAGCAGGTGGTAGTAGAGCTTCTTGCCACCGTCGGCATCGCCGCCCGAGTCGTCGACCCGGCCCCGCCGCGCCGGCCGCTCGTGGCGGGAGTCGTGGGCCATGTAGGCCTCGGTGCCGAGGATCGGCTTGATGTCGGCCTTCCGGCACCCCTTGTAGAAGTCGAGGATGCCGTACATGTTCCCGTGGTCGGTGATACCGATCGCGGGTTGGCCGTCGGCCACCGCCGCCCCGACGACCTCACCGATGCGGGCCGCACCGTCGAGCATCGAGTACTCGGTGTGGACGTGGAGGTGCGTGAAGCTGCCTCGACCCGACACCCGGGGCTCCCTTCGGTGGCGATCGTCGGCTCACGCCGGCGGCCGAACGACACCGGTGTGATTCCTCGATCCTAGTGCCCCGGGGCCGTCCCCCCGTGTCCCTCAGGGGGCAAGGATTGACCCGGCGTAACCGGGTCAGGCCCCGACGGCCGGCTGGCGGTTCGACCCGGCGTCGCCGCGGGCGATCAACGCGTCCCAGATCGCCCCCATCGCCTCGTCGTCGTCGGGCGACGTGAGGCTGGCGCTGTCGAGTTCACCGAGCAGGAGGCCCCGGCTGCGGAGGTACCCGCCGATGCCGTCGCGCAGGCGCCGCTCGAACCGCTGGGCCTCGCCCTTGTCGGCGCCCGGCAGCACGACGGCGAACCAGTGCTGTGTCTGGTCGGGCACGTGGACCAGGTGGTCGACCGTACCGCCGGCCACGAACTGGTGCCCCAGCTCACGTAACAGCGTGACCTGACGCCGGTAGGACAGCGCCGCCAGCGGCCCGTCGGGCACCTGGACCAGTACGAGGGAGAACGCGTCGCCGGTCTCGTCGGCGAGGTTCTGTGCGTCGGCCAGGCGGTCGCACAGGTACCGGGCGGACCACAGCCGGGTCTCGGGGTCGATCGGCGGGATGGCCGGGAGCACGGGGCCGGGCGCCGGGATGCCACCGGCAGCGGCGGCGGCTGCGGGGGCGCCGCGCGCGGCGCCGTTGTTGGGCACCAGGCCGGAGGCCCGACCGTTGGGCGGCGGGACGATCTCGTCCCACGGGCCCGGGGCACGGGCGGGGCCCGCGGGCGGTTTGCCCGGGTAGCCGACGGCGGGGACCGGGCCCGAGGTGGGCGACGCCGCGGCCCAGGGGTCGCCGTCGGGCGGGACCGCGTCCCACCGGCCGGACGGCGTCAGGCCGGGGCCCGGGGGCTCGGCGGCCCAGCCGGGGTCGGCGGCGGGGCCCGGCACGCCACGACCGGCGACCGGGACGCCGGCCTGCCAGTCGCCGCCGGTGCCGGCCGAGGCGGGGCCGCCGGGCGGCGCGGGGGGCCAGCCGCCCGTCGGGGGCCCCTGCGGGGCGCCGTAGGCGTCGTCGGCGCGCCCGTCGTCGTACCCGGGGGCGCACCCGTCGTCGTAGCCGTCGCCGGCGTAGCCGTCCGGGGCATCGGCGTAGGCGTCGCCGGAGACGTAGCCGTCGTCGGCGTAGGGCGTGCCGTTGCGGGGGCCACCGGCGCCGCCGGCGGGTGCCGGCCACTCCCCCGGCCCTCCGGGGACTGCGGCGGTGGGCCCCCAGGTGCTGCGGCCGGGCGGGCTCCAGGGGTCGTCGGGGGCACCGGGACCCGCATCGGCGTGCGCCGGCGGTCCGGGGAGGTCGAGCGGGCCGGCCGGGGCGGCCGCCGCCCAGCCGGCACGGTCGTCGGGGGCGCCGGGCGGGCCCCAGGGCACACCGGGGCCGGGCGCGGACGGCGCTCCCGCGCCCGCGGCGGGGGCACCCCATCCGCCGGTGACGGCGGGGTCGTCGCCCGGGAGCGGCACGGGGCCGGTCCACGGCCCGGACTCGGGGTCGTCCGGCGGCAGGGCGGCCGGGCCGACCAGCCAGTCGGACGGATGCGGTTGGTCCACCCACTCGTCCTCGTCGGCGGGGCCGCCCCGGCCGTCGTTCGGGCCGCCGGGGCCAACGGCGGCGTAGGGGGCGGGCTGCTGGCCGCCGCCGGCGTGGAACCCTGGTGCCGGGCCGGGGCCGGCGGGCGGACCGCCGAACGGGCCGGGGGCCCCGGCGGGCACCGGCTCGGCCACGCCGTCCTCGTCGAACACGAAGACCGGCGACCGGGCCGCGGTCGGCGCCTGACGCAGTCCGCGTTCGTCGGCCGGGACGCCACCGCCGCCCGGCGTGGCCTCGCCGACCGTCTGGCGGGCCCGGGAGCCGGCGTAGACGACGATCACGTAGGCCACCGCGCGGGTGATCACGAGCAGCCCGAGGTTGGCGACGCCGGCGGACTCGACGTCGGGCTGGCGCAGCACCATGTAGAGGGCCGTGGCCACCCCGGCGGCGATGTAGCCCGGCTGTCGCCCGAGGTACAGGGCGACCCCGAAGACCGGGATGACCAGCAGCGTCGCCACCACCTCGACGGTGTCGACGCCGAGGACGGCGAGGACGCCGGCGACGAGGAGCACGACGACAGCGACGCCGCCGAGGGCCACGGCGTGCGCGGTACCCGCGCCCATCCGGCCGATCCTCTGGGTCAGCGTCTCCGCCATCGGGTCCAGACTACGGCTCGGGGCCGAAGAGGGTACGCGGTGGGTCAACCGCCGCGGTGGATGGACCGCCGACCACGCGGCGTGTCAGAGATAGGTGCCGGGCCGGTTGTCGCCGTCGGGCATCTGCGGGGCGCCCGCGGGCAGCCGCCGGCGCATGTCCTCGAGCTGCTGGCGGGCAGCCATCTGCTGGGCGAACAGCGTGGCCTGGATACCGTGGAACAGGCCCTCGAGCCAACCCACGAGCTGGGCCTTGGCCACCCGCAGCTCGGCCTCGCTCGGCGTGCCGGTGTCGGCGAACGGGTGGGCGAGGCGGCCCAGCTCCTCGCGCAGGTCGGGCGACAGGGCGCCGGCGAGCTCGGTGACCGAGGTCTCGTAGATCTCCCGGAGCCGCTCGCGGCTGGCCTCGTCGAGTTCGGACTGCCGCACCTCCTCGAGGAGGAGCTTGATCATCGAGCCGATCCGCATGACCTTGGCGGGCTGCTCGACGGCCTCGCCCTGCGCGTCGCCGGCCTCGTCGGGGGACACCACCTCGGCGTGTTCCACCGGGACCGCCGATTCCGCGGGCGCCGCCGTCGTGGTGCTGCTGCCGTTGTCCTGGTCGCTGGTGGACATGGCGCTCATCCTGCCACGGGATACCGGGGCCCAAACGCCGACGTCCGGACGTGCCGCGGCGCAGTGCGCGCCGGCGCGCGCCCGGAGCGCGCCCCGGCGGGAGCGCCTCAGCGGCCGGCGACGAGCAGCGGGACGAGCATCTCGGCCCGTGTCGCGGAGCCGTGGCGGCCGATCAGCGAGTAGGGGCCGGTGTCCTGCGGGTCGTGGAACGCCACGTCGCGCCGGGCCACGAGGGCCACGTCGCCGAGCCTGGCGCGGGCGGACTCCGTCACGAACGGCCCGAACCAGCCCTGCGCCACCATCTCGTCCCGGGTGAGCACCCAGGCGTCGTCGCCGTGGTGGGCCCGGCAGGCCTCGTGCAGCGCCCGTCCCCGGCCCGGCCGGGCGTGCAACCAGCGGAACCGGCCCTCCCCCGACTGCATCGAGGTGTTGGCCATCACGTCGGCCGCCAGCGGGATCGCCGGCGCCAGCACCTCGACCTGCCCGTGGTCGGCGGTCACCACCAGGGCGGCGTGCCGGGGCAGCCGGGACAGGATGCGGTCGACCAGGATGTCGAGCCAGCTCAGCTCGCTGTCGTAGTGCTCGCCGAGGCCGTACTCGTGGGCGACCTTGTCGAGGCCGTCGTAGTAGGCGTAGACGAACGGTTCGGAGGACCGCAGGAGGCGCTCGACCTCGGCGGACATCGTCGCCATCGTCCGGTAGCCGACGAAGCGCCCGGGGTCGAGGTGGACGGCCGTGAAGCCGGACCGCTCGTACTCGGCCCGGGTGACGACCGGCGGGCGCTCGCCGAGGAATGGCGTGGCCACCTGCATCTTCGCCGGCGGCAGGCTCTGGCGGGCGTCGCCGGACCCGGTCGCCCAGCGCAGCACGTTGAGCACCTCGCCGTGGACCGCCATGCGGTAGCCGACGATGCCGTGCTCGCCCGGACCGCAGCCGGTCGTGATCGAGGTCAGCGCCGTGGACGTCGTCGACGGGAGGACCGTGGTGATCGGCCCGCCGGCCATCGCCGACAGCGTCGGTACCAGCGAGCGACGGGACTGGACCTGGTCCCACCCCATCCCGTCGAGCACCAGGAGGACGACCTGCTGGGCGTCGAGCGCCGCGTCCGGCAACCAGGGCGCGGGGTACTCCGTGGGCTCGAGCAACGCCGGGAGGAGGTTGGCGACGCAGGCGCCGCCGTAATCCGGGAGCAACGGGGCGTCGTCGGGCATCGGCCCCAGTCTGGCGTGACATCCGTGAACGCGCCCATTACCGAGGGCGCCACTAGGCTTTCGGCATGAAGGTGTCGACGCGGGGGGACTACGCCAGCCGTGCCCTGCTCTCGCTCGCGCTTCACGCGGACGAGTCGGGGCCGACCTCCGTGCGCGACATCGCCGAGCGCACCGGGCTGCCCCAGCCCTACCTCGAGCAGATCCTGCTGGCGCTGAAGGGCGCCGGCCTGGTCCGCTCCAAGCGCGGCGTGGGCGGTGGCTACGTCCTCGCCCGCGAGCCGTCCCGCATCACGCTCGCCAACATCGTCAGCGCGGTCGACGGGCCCATCACTCTGGGCGACTTCGGCGAGCCTCACAAGAACGGCGCGTGCGACCACGAAGGCCAGTGCGTGCTGCTGACCATCTGGGGTGTCATCGGCGAGCACATGCGCCGCCACCTGGCCGAGCTCACCTTGGCCGACATCGCCCGCATGGCGCGGGCCGAGCTGCCCTGGCCGGTCCTCGAACCGGCCGACTGAGCGACCGGCCCGAGGGCCCGACCGGCGACAGGCCTACGCCGGGGCGTAGGTCGCCGTGTAGGTGACCGGGTCCTCCGGGACCGTGACCTCGTGCGAGGCGGCCCCGCCGTCCGACCAGCCGGTGAACCTGTACGTGAGCCCGCCGACCTCCGCCGTGGCCGGGGCGCTGAGCGTGACGGCGCCGCCGGTGGCGAACGTGTCGCTGTACGGGGCCGTCCCGCTGCGCTCACCCGCCGACAGCTCGATGCTCGCCGGCGACGAGGCGAGGCTGACGATCGTGCCCCGGTAGTCCACTCGGCGGGTCACCGTCGACGACTCGCCGCCTGCGGTGGCCGTCAGGTTGATCCGCAGCGCCGTCGGGAACCCGTGATCGGGCACCACGAAGCTGCCCGAGGCCTTGTCGTCGGCGCTGAAGACGTTGGTGTGCGGGTGGCACGCGTCCGGGCAGTGCAGCAGGTCGACCGTCCACGACAGCGCGGAGGGCGGCAGCGGGTTGCCGGCGGGGTCGGTGGCCGAGCCCGAGAACGCCACGGACTCCCCCACCGAGATGGGGTCGGCGCCCGTGGGCTCGTCGATGAACGGCACAGGCGTCGTGATGTCGCCCACCCGCACCGTCGTCGTGGCGATCTCGGCGTCGCCGATCGCGTCCGCCGCCCGAACCCGCACGGTCGCCACCCCCACCTCGGTGAAGGTGTGGGTGAGCGTCGGGCCGGTGCCGTTGTCGAATACCCCGTCGTTGTCGACGTCCCAGCTGAAGGTGAGCGTGTCGCCGGCGTCCGGGTCGCTCGACCCGCTGGCGTCGAACGTCACGGCCAGCGGCGGGTCGCCCTCCGACGGCGTGGCCGTGATGGCGGGCGCCGGCGGGTGGTTGCCGGCCGAGTAGCCGACCCGGCGGATCGTCCCGCCGCTGAGGTCGACGTACCAGAGGTCGCCGTTCGGCCCCGACTGCAGCTCGACCGGCCGCGCGGCCGGCGTCACGAAGGCCTGCACCTTGGTGGGGTCGGGCCGGCCGTTCGTGGCCAGCATCGTCCAGATGCACTCCTTGGCGGCGTCGGCGAAGAAGAGGGCGCCGTCGTAGCTGTCGGGGTACGCCGAGTCGGCTCGCGAGAAGGCCATGCCCGAGATCGACGAGCCGGCGGACTGCTCGCAGGCCTCGTCGGGGACGACCTCCTGGTAGTGCCGGTAGGCGAAGTGCGGGGCCTTCACCGGCGACGGCGTTGTCGCGTACATCGCCTCGCACATGCCGATGTCGACGGCGTCGTAGCTGCCGGTGCGGCCGTTGCCCTCGTAACAGGGCCACCCGAAGTTGTCGAGGACGGCGTCGTTGCCGATCGAGACGTTGACCTCCTCCCACGTGTCGAGGCCCACGTCGGCGATCCACAGCTCGTCGGTGCCGGGCCGCAGCGTGTAGCGGAACGGGTTCCGGAGTCCGTGGGCGACCACCCGCCGCGCGGTGACGTTGGAGGACGAGATCAGCGGGTTACCGGGCCGAGGCGCGCCGGTGCGGGCGTCGATGCGCAGGATCGAGCCGTCGTACCCGGTCGGGTCGCCCAGCGTGCGGACGTCCTGCGACCGGAGCGCCCCGCCCTCGGACGTCGCCGGGACCTGGGTGCCGCCCACCCCGGCCGGCGGGTCCCCGCAGGGGTTCCGGGGCGTGCCGCGCTGGCCGTAGTCGGCGAACGTGAAGCTGGCGCCGTCACCGCCCGACACGTAGAGGGAGCCGTCCTGGCCGAACGCCAGGGCCCCGATCGAGTGGCTCGGGTACTGCTGGCACCAGTCGTGCAGGAGGACCTGCTCCTCCCCGGTCCAGGCGCCGGTGGACGTGAGCGGCAGCCGCGACACCCGTGAGGTGACGACGCAGCCGTCCTCGGCGTAGCCGGGTGGGGTCGGGCAGTTGTCGCCGTTGGTGTTCGGCGTGCCCCATCGCGGGGCGGTCTCGCCGGGCCCGCCGTCGTAGGTGTACGCCACGTAGATCGCCGGTGAGCTGGCGAAGTCGGGCGGGACGGCGAGGCCGAGCATGCCGCGGTCCCAGCCGTTGTACGTCTCGGTCCGCAGGTCTGCGACGACCGTCGCCGTGCTGTCGTCGAGGTTGTCGAAGACCTTGACGACCCCCCGCTTCTCGGCCACGAACACCCGCCCGTCCGGCGCGAACTCGACGTTGGTCGGCTCGGCCAGCCCCCGGAACACCGTGTACTCGTGGAACCCCTCTGGTAACGGGCCTGACGCACACGCCGCCACTGCGCTCGCCAGGATGGCGAAGACCAGCGCCGCCGGGCGCCGACCCAGGGTCGGTACCGCCATGAGTTGTCGCTCCCGCAGATTCGGCGCCCGCCGCGAATGCGTGCTCGCTCCTCCTCGCCTTCACCCCATCGTCCGCGCCCCCGCCCGGGCCGCCCGCTACTACCCGTTACATCAAGACACGAACCACGCGGCGTGCGCGTTCCACCACATATCTCACCTCAAGCGGGATCGTACGGCCGCCAGGTCCGCGGGCAGTGGCGACGTGAACGCCAGGGGTGCCTGCGTGACGGGGTGCGCCAGGCTCAGCTGCTCGGCGTGGAGCCAGGGGCGCGGGCACGGCAGCGACGGCCGGTCGCCGCCGTAGCGGGGGTCGCCGACCACCGCGTGCCCGATGGACGACAGGTGGACGCGGATCTGGTGCGTCCGCCCGGTCTCGAGCCGGCAGCGCAGCTCGGTGACCACCACGGGCTCGGCGTAGGCGCGCTCGACCTCGTAGCCGGTCCGCGCCGGCTTGCCCGACACGGTCACCGCCATGCGGGTGCGGTCGCGGGACGACCGCCCGATCGGCGCGTCCACCAAGCCGGTCGGGGCGTCGAACGTGCCCCAGGCCAGCGCCCTGTAGCGCCGGTCGACCTCGTGGGCCTCCAGCATCGCCACCAGCTCCTCGTAGGCCGCCGCCGACCGGGCCACGAGCATGAGCCCGGACGTCCCCTTGTCGAGGCGGTGGACGATGCCCGGCCGGTCGGGCTGGCCGACCGTACGCATCTCCGGGTAGCGCGCGAGCAGGCCGTGGACCAGCGTCGCCCCGCCCTGGCCCGCTCCCGGGTGGACGACCAGCCCGGCCGGCTTGTCGACGACGAGCAGGTCGGCGTCCTCGTACACGACCGGCACGGGGACGCCGGGGTCGGCGACCAGCTCGGCCTCCTCGAGCGCCACCGGGGCGTCGATGTCGACGACGTCGCCGTCGAGGACGCGGTGCGAGCGGGTGGTCACGGCGCGGCCCCCGACCGTCACCGAGCCGGCGTCGACCAGCGCGGCCGCCTCGGTCCGGCTGCGGCCGGTCACGAGCGCCACCACCCGGTCGAGCCGCTGGCCGTCGAGGGCCGGCGGCACGACCTCCCTCACGAGGGAGGCTTCCCCTCGACCTCGGCCGAGGCGGACGCGTCAGCGTCCTCGGGCTCGTCGGCCTCCTCGCGCAGCTCGGCGAGGAACAGGACCATGGCCCCCACGACGATCGCCGAGTCGGCGACGTTGAACACCGGCCACCACTGGAGGTCGACGAAGTCGACCACGCCGCCACCCAGGAACCCGTCGCCCTCGCGGAAGGCCCGGTCGAGCAGGTTACCGATGGCACCGCCCACGACCAGGCCGATGGCGAACGCCGAGGCGGGACGCGTGGCGTAGCGGCCCGACCGCAGCAGCACGGCCACGATCACGAGGGCGAGGAGCGAGATGAGTGCCCCGCGGCCCTGGGCGATGCTGAAGGCCGAGCCGTAGTTCATGACCAGCCGCAGCCGCAGGCTGCCGACCAGGTCGATCATCCGGTCGTCGAGGGTCTCCGTCGCCCACCACTTGGTGAGCTGGTCGGCGACCAGCACGACGGCGGCCACCCCGAGTAACAGGCGCCACCGCGCCCGGCCCGCCGTCGTGGGGGGCCGGGCCGGGGCATCGGACTCGGAACTCAACGGCGGAGGCCCAGCCCCCCGCTCTTGCATGTGACGCACAGCGCAGCATACGGCAAGGCCTCGAGGCGCTCCTCGGGGATGTCCTTCCCGCAGCCCTCGCAGCGGCCGTAGCCCCCGGCCTCGATCTTGATGAGGGCGGCGTCGATCTGCTCGATCGCAGCCCGCGCGGCGGCCGACAGGGCCAGGTCGCGCTCACGCTCCACCGCCAGGGTGTCGCCCTCGCCCGACTCCTCGTCGAACTGGACGTCACCCGGCTCGCGGTCTTCGGTCAGCGAGTCTGCTTCGGCCTGCAGGGACTCGGCCTGCCGGAGGTAGGTCGCCCGCTCGGCTTCGAGCGCACGCACCTGGCCCTCCAGGAACTCGGCGGACAAGTGGGACGATGTCGTCTTGGCGCCCGGGGCGTTGGCGGACGCAGCATCGTTGCTGACGGCTGACGCGACGGGGGCGGCACTGGCAGTTCTGGGCATCTGAACCTCGCCGTCCTCGGGATAAAGGGTTCCGGATCGTACGCCGCCCCCCACACAGGGTCAAGGGTCGGCCACCCGAGGAGGCGGGCAGGATACGGCGGTCGTCTCTGTTTGCAACGTCGGCCTGGTCGCGCCCACAACGCGTGCCGGGGCGGGTGGTCCGCCGCCGTACCCTAGGGCCCTATGCCTTTCGGTCCCGTTGCCCCCGACCTCGACCTGCCCGCCCTCGAAGAACGGGCGATCGCCCGTTGGCGCGAGCGCGAGGTCGTCGAGGAGGTCGGCCGGCTGCGCAAGGGCGCCGAGCCGTGGGTCTTCTACGAGGGGCCGCCCACCGCCAACGGCAAGCCGGGCCTGCACCACGTGTGGGCGCGGGCGTTCAAGGACCTGTTCCCGCGCTTCCAGACCATGCGGGGCCGCGACGTGCCCCGCAAGGGCGGGTGGGATTGCCACGGCCTCCCCGTCGAGCTCGAGGTCGAGCGCGAGCTCGGCCTGCACTCCAAGCACGAGATCGAGGCCTACGGCATCGAGGCGTTCAACGAGCGCTGCCGGGCCTCGGTCCGCCGCTACGTCGAGGACTGGTCGTCGCTGACCCAGCGCTCCGGCGTGTGGATCGACACGGCCGACGCATACTGGACCCTCTCCAACGACTACATCGAGTCCGTCTGGTGGCTCATGCGCCAGCTGTGGGACAAGGGGCTCCTCTACGAGGGCCACCGGGTCACGCCCTACTGCGGCCGCTGCGGCACCGCCCTGTCGAGCCACGAGCTGGCGCAGGGCTACATGGACGTGGTCGACCCGTCGATCTACGTCCGCTTCCCGCTGACGGGCGGCGGCGCCCCCGACGCCGACCTCGTGGTGTGGACGACCACGCCGTGGACGCTGATCTCCAACGTCGCCGCCGCCGTCGGCCCCGAGCTGGCCTACGTCCGCATCGCCTCGCCCGCCGGCGAGGGCGCCGGCGCGGAGGGCGGGCGCGACCTGGTGCTCGGCGAGGCGGCCGCCGCCCGGCTGTTCCCCGCCGCCGAGGTGCTCGACCGCTGGGCCGGCACCGACGTGGTCGGGTGGACGTACGACCGGCCGTTCGACGACCTCGAGATCCCGGCCGGCACCGACGCCTGGCGGGTCGTGGCCGCGGACTACGTGTCCGTCGACGACGGTTCCGGCATCGTCCACATCGCGCCCGCCTTCGGCGAGGAGGACGCGGCGATCGGCCGGGCCGAGGGCCTGCCCGTCCTCAACCCCGTCGACCAGGACGCCACGTTCGACCACCGGGTGGCCCGCTGGCAGGGCCGCTTCGTCAAGCAGGCCGACCCCGAGATCGTCGAGGACCTCCGGGCCCGGGGCCGGCTCGTCGCCGAGCAGCCCTACGAGCACAGCTACCCGCATTGCTGGCGCTGCGGCACGCCGCTGATCTACTGGGCCAAGACCTCGTGGTTCGTCCGCACGGCCGAGCGTCGCGGCGACCTGCTCGAGCAGAACGACCGCATCGGCTGGTACCCCGAGCACATCAAGACGGGCCGCTTCGGCAAGTGGCTCGAGAACAACATCGACTGGGCGCTGTCGCGCGACCGCTACTGGGGCACGCCGCTACCGATCTGGCGCTGCAGCGGCTGCGACTTCGAGACCTGCGTCGGCTCGGTGGCCGAGCTGAGCGGGCTCGCCCGGCGCGACCTGTCCCGCCTCGACCTCCACCGCCCCTACGTCGACGACGTGACGTGGACGTGCGGGCAGGACGGCTGCCAGGGGACGGTCCGCCGCCTGGCGCCGGTGCTCGACGCCTGGTTCGACTCGGGCTCGATGCCGTCGGCCCAGTTCCACCACCCGTTCACCGACGAGGGCCGGTTCGAGGCCAGCTTCCCGGCCGACTTCATCTGCGAGGCCATCGACCAGACGCGGGGCTGGTTCTACTCCCTGCTGGCCGTGAACACGCTGGTCTTCGGCTCGACGCCCTACAAGAACGTGCTCTGCCTCGGGCACATCGTCGACGAGGCCGGCCAGAAGATGTCCAAGTCCAAGGGCAACGTCATCGACCCGTGGACGATCTTCCAGGGCTTCGGTGCCGACGCCCTGCGCTGGTACTTCTTCTCGTCCGGCCAGCCGTGGTCGCCGCGGCGCGTGTTCGAGGACGGCATCCGCGAGTCGACCCGCCAGACGCTGATCACGCTGTGGAACGTCTTCTCGTTCTTCACCACCTACGCCGACCTCGACGGGTGGCAGCCCCCGCCGGGGGAAGAGCCGGCCACGCCCACCCACGTGCTCGACCGCTGGGTCCTGGCCGAGCTCGACGCCACGGTGGCCGAGCTGACGAACGCGCTCGACTCGTTCGACGCCCTCGGCGGCGCCACCCGGCTGGCCCGGTTCGTCGACGACCTGTCCAACTGGTACGTCCGGCGCAGCCGCCCCCGCTTCTGGAAGTCCAGCGACCCGGCGGCCCACGCCACGCTGCACCGCTGCCTGGTCACGACCGCCCAGCTGTTGGCGCCGTTCTGCCCGTTCCTGGCCGACGAGCTGTACACGACGCTCACCGGCGAGGCGTCGGTCCACCTGTCCGACTGGCCGGCCGTGTCCGGCACCGCCGACGCGGGGCTCGCCGCCGAGATGGCCGCCGCCCGCCGGCTCGTCGCCCTGGGCCGGGCGGCGCGCACCGACTTCAAGGTCCGCACCCGCCAGCCGCTGAGTCGGGCGTTGCTGCTGCACCCGGGGGTCGCCTCCCTGAGCGAGGACGTGCGGGCCGAGGTGGCCACCGAGCTGAACGTGAAGGCGCTGGACGACGTCGACACGCTGTCCGGCCTCCTGTCGTGGACCGTGGTCCCCAACTTCCGGACGCTCGGCCCCCGCCTCGGGCCGCGCGTCAACGAGGTGAAGCAGGCGCTGGCCGCCGCCGACGGGTCCGAGCTGCAGCGCCGGCTGGAGGCTGAGGGGTACATCGAGGTGGCCGGCGAGCGGCTCACCCCCGACGACGTCGACCTGCGGGCCACCCGGCACGAGTCCTTCGCCCTGGCGCAGGAGGCCGGCTGGGCCGTGGCGCTCGACCTCGAGCTCGACGACGACCTGCGGCGCGAGGGCCTCGCCCGCGAGGTGGTCCGGGGCCTCAACGAGCTGCGCAAGGAGCAGGGGTTCGAGCTGACCGACCGCATCGCCGTGCGGCTCGACGCCGACGACGAGGTGTGGGCGGCCGTCGAGGCCCACCGGGCCTACGTGATGGGCGAGGTGCTGGCCGAGTCGCTCGAGCGGGCCACGGTCGACGCCGGGTCGGCCACGCTCGGCCTCGCCGGGCACACCACGCCGGTCGCCCTCACCCGGGCCTGACCCGGGCGGCGCCCCGCCGGCCCGGGCGACCGGGCGACCGGGGTCGCCGACGCGAAGGTGCGTTCCTCAGACCGATCCCGTCGGTCTCAGGAACGCACTCTCGCGGGATGGAACCGGCGTGAGCCGGCTAGCGACCGAAGCGCGATGGTTCGCTCTCGTCGTGGCGGTCGAACACCGGGCGGCCCCACTCACTGGGGCGGCCGCCGGGGTCGATGACCTCGTCGTCGGGCCTGCTGGCCTCGAGCCGGTCGCGGCCGTTGGGCCCGT
>DATFOS010000142.1:0-11658 GCA_035265325.1 Acidimicrobiales bacterium | reverse complement strand
CCGGCGGTGCTCGCGATCGTGGCGCTGTCGTTCCTGGCCGGGCCGTGGGCGCTGTTCCTCCTCTGGCCGGTGCTCGCCATGACGTCCGGCGCCTGCGGCCGCCACCGCTCCCACCACGCCCGCCACCGCGCGAACGACTGGGACCGCCTCGACGACCGCGAACCCGTCCGCATGCTCTGACGGGGCCAGCGGCAGTCAGGCCGTTGTCCCGGCCCCGGGTTTGGGGGTCGCGTCGGTGACGAGGGCCGTGAGGGCGTCGCGTCACCCGGCCATCGTGCCGGCCGCCGCCGGTCCGCCGGGCCCGGGACCGCCGTCGGACGCCACCCGTGGCCCACCCACCCGGGCAACGGTAGACCGGGTCGGATCAGGCGTCCCGGGGGTGGCGGGCGCGGCGGCTGGCCCGGTAGGCGGCGTCGCGCAGCTGGTTGAGCGGGCCCACCGGGACGATGCCGTCGCCGTTGTCCCAGGGGCTGAAGGCGAGGGCCTCTTCCTCCTCGGGGGACAGGCGGGCGCCGGGCACGATCGTCCCCACGCGCTCCCACGGCCCGGACGACGTCGCCACGAGGACCGCGATGGCCGGCGCCCGTCCCGGGTCCGCCTGCAGGGCCTCGACTGTGAGCGGCCCGCCAGCCGGCGCCCCCGAACCACCCGCGCCCGCCGGGAGGACCTCCGCCGCCCACACCACCGTCCGGCCGCCGGCGGCGAACGACGTCAGCGAGGTCGCCCACAGGCCGTCGAACGAGCGCGACGGCCGCAGCAGCCGTCGCCCCAGGCGGGACCGCCCGGCGGACGACCACAGCAGGTCCTGTTCCCGGCCCGACCGGCCATCGCCTGCAGCGTGGGACGACGGCGTCAGCTCGAGGGCGATGCCGTGGATGTCGGGCCAGTCCTCGGGAAAGCCGCCGCCCCGGGACAGCCGCACCACGCCCGGCCGGGATGTCCCCGGCGGGCCAAGCTCGGGGACCGAGCCAGCGGCCGGGCCGTCCAGCGTGAAGGTGGCCCAGAACGCCACGCCCACCGGGTGCAGGGCCCGGGCGCGACGGACCAGCGCGACCACCCCGAAGACCAGCGCCACCGGCACTCCGAGGGCGAGTCGGGCGGCCTCCCCCACGCCGCGGGCGGGGGCCGAGTGGGTCGGGTCCGTCGTGGCGACCATGCCGCCCGCCTTCCCGGCGACACCGGCCACAACCGGGGACGCCACATCGGGCCACACGCGGCCGCCCGCCGCCGCGTTCGGGGCGCGGCGGCGGGCGACGGCCGGGTGGGAGGAGCCCCGGCGGCTTACGAGAACCAGTTCTTGACCTTGGCCACCGCCTCCTCGACCTTCGAACCGACGGCGGCGGTGGACTTGGACGAGGACTGGGCCTCGATCATCTTCTTGCGCATGTCCTTGGCCCAGGCAAGCTGCTCGTCCTTGTCGTCCTCGCACGAGCTCACGGCCCGCCCGAGCGTGTCGTGGTTGGCGCCCCCCGGCAGCTTGTCGACGATGTCCTGCAGGGTCGACCAGTTCTCGTGGGACCGGGTCGACGCCAGCAGGAAGGCGTCGAGCATGACGGCCTCCTGGGTCATGACATCGATGGACCCGTTGAGCTTGAACGTCGAGAGCAGCATCAGGTCGTCGGAGCCCTCGACCGCCCGGGCGATCGGGGCGACGTAGTTGGGGTCGCCGCCCAGGTCGGTCACGGCCCGCTCCAGGACCTCGACGTGCTTCAGGCCCTTCTCCCCGAAGGCGGTGTAGCGGGCCTTGAGGATGGGGTTCTTCGTGCGCTCGGCGAGCGAGCGGGCCAGGTGGACGCCGCAGCGCTCGTGGGTGAGCGTCATCGAGAGGAAGCCGGCGAGGAACGAGCCGTTCATGCCGCTGTCGGCGAGGAAGGCGTCCTGCTGCTCCTCGGTGACCGCGCGGACCGGGTCCGGCGAGGTCATCTCCATCGGCAGCGTCGTGGCGCCGTCCGTGGCGGTGGGACTGAGTGTGGGCATCGTCGCTCCTCAGCTGTGCGCCGGGGCCCGCAGGCTCTCGACGGGGTTCGGGCCCTCGGTCTCGTCGCGGTACTCGGTGCCGTTCTTCTCGCGGTTCTCCTCGATGATCTCCTCGCCGTAGCTGGGCCGGTTGACCAGCTCCTGGTACCTCGTGGACCGGTGGTCGTCCGGCAACTCGTCGGCGAACGTGTAGCCGCGACCGTCCGGGCGCAGCTCGACCGTCGCCTCGAGGACCTGGCGGACGTACGCCTTGTTGTCCTCGAAGGTCAGCGGCTTCTCCGGCAGCGACGGCGGCAGCAGTTCCGCGGCCTCGCGGCCCTCGTACCGGCGCATGACGTCGGCCACGACATTCAGCTGGCCGAGCTCCTGATTGAGGTGGAGCTCCCACAGCGACTTGATGCGATTGTCGCTCTCCTGCTGGAACATCGACCAGTAGAGCCAGCACTCGTTGTACTTGTGGAAGAGCCACATTGCGATCCACGAATCGAGCGGGTCGAGCAGCGACTCATAGTGCGTCACGTGCTCTTGCTCGACCTCGGAGATCTCGGCATAGAGGCCACGCGCGATCGGCTCGACGAAGTCGGGCTGATGGTTCATGTAGTAGTTCATCGTCTGCTGCTCGGCCGACGTGATGGTCATCACGTTGCAGCGGGACAGCGGGTCGACGGTGTGGGTCTCGTAGTGCCGCCGGATCGTGTCGCGCGGGTCGCGGTGGTGCAGGAACGTGGGGCGTCCCGGCGTGATCTCGGTCAGGTGCTTCGTCAGCTCGTCGGCGTGGCCGCCGTAGAGCAGGTCGTACAGGTTCGAGTACCGGTACAGGTGGTCGAAGTCCTCCAGCAGGGCAAAGTCCAGTGCCTGCTTGAGGCTCGGGTCCGGCTCGTTGCGGGCGAGCCAGGCGGTCAGGTCGACCGCCACCTGCTCGTAGCCGATCGTCGTCTCCAGGGGACTCTGCTCGCCGGGGTTCAGCAGGTTGATCGTCGTCTGCTGCTGCTTGTCGGCCCGGCGGCCCATGGCCAGGGCCTCCGCCAGCTCGGGGTTGTCGATGTGGCGGTGGAACTGATGGCTGAAGATGATCGACTCCACTTCGATGCCATTCATGAGGATGACGCGGCATCGGGTCCAGGGGTCGACGGCCCTCTTGTCGTAGGGCTCGATGTTCTGTTCCGCCCAGCTACGGAACTGGTCCGCGACCGGTATCCCCTCGTGGTCGAGCGGATTGAAGGCCATGTTGGCTCCCTCGGATCGGAGGCATGAGGTTCGATGACGTTCGATCCTTTCCGTCGTCCGCGCAGCCAAACAGGGCGAGTCGTCGAATCGGAACGGTACCGATTGCCAGCCATCCGGGCGCGCACATGGTGGACGGTCGCCGCCTACCGGCCCATCGGGCCGGTTCGGACCTCCGGCGGCGATCCGTCCACCACGATCAGCGCATCACCGGACGGCGGTGCGAGGTTGCCGGGCGTCGCGGCCGAGGGCGAGGCCGAGCGCGATCATCCCGAGGCCGAGGACCAGGTGGAGCCAGTTGTCCGCGGTGTTGATCGGCACGAAGTTGGCGTCGGACGAGTAGTCGACGACGGCGCCGTACAGCGTCAGCAACAGGTACACGATCCCGCCGACGACGAGGTAGAGGTACGACGTCCGGGCGGTGCGGGCGGCGTAGACGCCGAGCACGCCGAACGCGAGGTGGACGATGTTGTGCAGGATCGACACCTGGAAGATGCCGAACAGCTCGGCCTCGGAGTCGGTGCCGGCGAAGGCGAGCTCGTCGTAGTTGGTGGTGATGCCGGGGATGAACCCGGCGATGCCGACGAGCAGGAACGTCAGGCCGACGATCATCGTCGCCGTCTGGATCGTCGTCGCTCGCCAGGCCTGGGTCGGCCGTGGGTGGGCTTGGGCCATTGCGGGACACCTCCGTTTCGAGCGTCCGCATCGGACGCGGCCGGGCCCTTCCCACCGCCGACGTCCGCAAACGACGGCCCCGGCCCGAGGGCTGCCACCGGTGCCGCCCGGGCGGTTCAAACCGGTACGTCCGGGAAGGAGGCGCGCATGACCACGACTCCCACCCCGGCCGCGGCGGCGGGCGCCCCCGTCGAGGGACGGGCGAAGCGGCCCCTGACCCCGGTCGCAGGTCCCTACGGCCACCCCTTCCACCCCATCGCCGTGACGATCCCGATCGGCGCCTGGACGCTCAGCCTCGTGTTCGACCTCGTGTCCCGCTGGGCGGGCGAGGACGAGGTCTTCGTCAAGGCGTCGTTCTGGCTCATCGGTGCCGGGATCGTCGGGGCGCTCGTCGCGGCGCTCTTCGGCCTGATGGACCTCTCCACGATCCCCCGCCGCACGCCCGCCTTCGCCACCGGCCTGACCCACATGGCCTTGAACACCGTGATCGTCGTGCTCTACGCCGTGTCGTTCCTGTTGCGGCGGGACCACCTGGACGAGGGCAACGTGACCGTGCCGGCGTTCGTCCTGTCCGCCGTGGCGCTCGCCTTGCTCGGCGCCTCCGGCTGGCTCGGCGGCAAGCTCTCCTACCACTACGGCGTCCGGGTGGCCGACGACGCCACGCAGGCCAGCGGTTTCGTCCCGACGGGGCGCGCCCGCGACACCCGTGGATGAATTCCTCGACATGGGGTAGAACGCACGGTGGTTGAAGCCGCAGCCGTGAAGCCGAGAGGCGACCGAGGTCGCCCCGATGCTCGGGAGGTGGCCATGGCGACGGACACGGCGAGCGGGCGTGACCAGCGCGCGGCGGCGCAGGTGAACGCGTTGCAGGGGATGGTCGACGACCTCCAGGACGCCCACGCCGAGGGGCGGAAGCTCTGCGAGGAGCTGGTGACCGAGCTTGCCGACTGCGAGGACCGGCTGAGTGAGGTCACCGCCGTCCTCGAGGCCGTCGTGCGCCACGCCCGCACCCCGGTGGCCGTCGTGGACGGCGACCTGTTCGTCCGGCTGGCCTCGCCCTCCGCCGCCGAGCTGCTCGGCCGGGGGACCGAGCACGGGATGCGGCGGTCGCTCCACCCCCTCCTGCCGCCGGGCGGGGCGGCGGAAGTGCGGCGCTGCCTCGTGGCGGCCCCCCGCGGCGACCTGCCCGTCCCGGAGGACGACCCCGACGTGGAGGCCCGGCCGGCGACGACCCGGCTGCTGGTCGGGCCGATCGAGGTCACGGTCGAGCGGGTGTGCGCCCTGCCCCGGCCGCTCGGTGGGCTCTGGGGCGGGTGGGTCTCCGCCGGGCGGCGGGGCTCGATGCCGCCCGAGATCGTCTCCCCCCGGCTTCCCTACGGCCTGGTCACACTCCGGGCCGTGGACGCCGGTCGGGGCGCACCTGCCCCGACCGGCGGGGCCGGGGACCCGCTCGTCGCCCGGACCGATCAGCGCCGGCCCGGGCGGCGGTAGCCGCACCGGTCGACGGGCCGGCCGCCACGCGGCCGCCCGCTCGCCGGTGGTGGGCGTCAGCGACGGACGGCGCGCACGGCGTCCCGGGCGCGGTCGGCGACGGCGGCGAACGGGCCGACCGCCAGGTTGCCGAGGGCGCTCTCGGGGCCGTGCGGGTGCGGGTGCGTCGGGGCGATCGCCTCGGCCGCCCGGGCCGCCACGCCCATGCCCAGCAACTGCTCGCGGGACTGGGTCCGCTCGAGCAGCGGCAGCGCGGTGTCCTCCTCGTGGCGGGCGTGGGTCAGCACCGCCTCGCGCAGGTCGTCCAGCCGCGTGGGGAAGTCCTCGTGGTCCGGGCCCAGCTTCTCCAGCTCGGCCAGGACGTGCTTGGCCTCGCTCTCCTCCGCCGTGCGGGCGTCGACGATGGCGTCACCGTCGGGCCCGGCGTGGCGGACGACCGGCCAGGCGACCTCCTCCTCGGCGGTCTCGTGCACGGCGAGCAGTCGGACGAGGCACTCGAACGCCTGGCGCCGATCGTCGCCGAGGCCACCCTCGACGTCGGTGAACAGGCGCTCGATCTCGCCGTGCTGCTTGCGGATGAACTCCGTGATCGTGAGCGTGTCGTTGCTCGTGTCGGCCATGTGGCGCCGCCTTCCCCGCCCCCGAGCGCGGAAACGGTCGCTCAGGCCGTGAGCTCGACCGGGGTGCCGATCGGCGGGCGGACGATCGTGGCCCGGACGTCCTCCGGGGCGGCGGCGAAGGTCTCCCCCACCGCGTCCGGCCCCTCGCGGAAGTGCGCCCAGCCCTCGTAGTGGACCGGCACGATCGTGTGCGGCCGGGCGAGGCGGGCCAGCTGGAGGGCGTCCGCCGCCGTCATCGAGTAGCGCAGCGGCCCGGTGATCGGGAACTGCACCCTGCCCAGGTGGGCGACCAGCGTCCCGACGTCGACCCGCTCGGGCACCCGGCGCACGTCGTCGTAGAGGACCGTGTCGCCGGTGACCCAGAGGGCGCCGTGCTCCTGGCCATCCCACCGCAGGGCGAAGCCGATCACGTCGCCGACGATCGGGCGGCTGAGCGGCGGCCCGTGCCGGCAGGGCGTGGCCGTGACCTCGATGGTCGGCTTCCCCTCCGCCTCCAGCGTGACCGTCTGCCACGGCGCCAGCCCGTGGAGGGCGGACGGCCCCACGTCCGACGCCAACCGCCGCGCCCCGGCCTGCGTGGTGACCACCGTGCCGGCGTCCGGCAGGAGCTTCCGCCCTGCGTCGTCGAGGTTGTCGGCGTGCTGGTCATGGCTGACCAGGACGGCGTCGAGCGCGCCCAGCGCGTCGGCGGCCAGGGCGGGGCCGTCCAGCTTGCGCGACGACGTCCCCCAGCCGAACGAGTAGCGCCGGCCGGGGGCGTCGAAGGTCGGGTCGGTCAGCAGCCGCCACCCCGCCGCCTCGATCAGGGTCGTCGGCCCGCCGACGTGGGTGACGCGCACGGTGGTCATGCGGCACTCTGCCACCCCTCGGCACCTGCGCCCCCGCCGGCACCGGCGGACCGCCGGGCGGACCGACGGGCCGTCCGGTCGTCAGGCTGGCGTATGCCGGCTGAGCTCGGGCGACGAGCACGCAGCGCGGTTCAGGTGTATGGACCGCCACCGCTTGGGTAGCTATTGGTCGCCGCCGGAAACTCCGGCGGCAATGTTCGACCAAGGAGCTGCTCCGCCATGCTGGGCTTCATCCTCTATCTCATCGTCGTCGGGATCGTCGCGGGCTACGTCGCCCGCCTGCTCGTCCCCGGGCGTGACCCCATGTCGTTCGTGCAGACGGCCGTGCTCGGCATCGTCGGTTCGTTCATCGGCGGGTTCCTCGGCTACGTGCTCTTCGGGCACGACTTCGACGAGGGCGGCCTCCAGGCCTCGGGCCTGATCGGCTCGATCATCGGAGCCGTCGTCGCCCTGCTCGTGTACCGGGCCGTGAATCGAGGCGGCGTTCGTCGGGCCTGACGCCTGACCGCCTCCGGGCGGACCTCAACACACGTAAACGCGACACGGTGCCCGGCCCTTCGGCCGGGCACTGTCGCGTCCGACCGTCGGTCGCTCAGGCGGTGCGGCGGCGGAGGGTGACGGCGCCTGCTGCCAGGGCGGCGACCACCGCGGCGAGGACGACCGTCAGTGGGAGGGCCAGCGAGCCGGCCGAGAGCCCGGCCGCCGCGTCCAGCGCCTCGTAGGCGTAGGTCATCGGCAGGACCGCCGACAGCCACTCCAGCGCGACGCCCATCCGGTCGCGGTCGACGACCAACCCGCACAGCAGCAGCTGCGGCAGCAGGACCGCAGGCATGAACTGCACGGCCTGGAACTCCGTGGACGCGAACGCGGAGAGGAACAGGCCCAGCGCCATGCCGAGCAGGGCGTTCGCCACGCCGGCGGCGACGACCGGGACCACCCCGTGGGCGAGCTCGACGCCGAGCGGGCCGGCGGCGACCCCGGCCAGCAGCAGGCCCTGCGCCGCCGCCACCGTCCCGAACGCCAGGCCGTAGCCGGCGAGCAGGTCGCCCTTGGCGATGGGCAGGGTGAGGAGCCGCTCCAGCGTGCCGGTGGTCCGCTCGCGCAGCATGGCGATCGACGTGACGAGGAACATCGACACCAGCGGGAAGATGCCGACGAGCGGCACGGCGTAGCGGTCGAACGCCGGCCCGCCGTCGTTGAGCAGGAAGCGGACGAGGACCAACAGCAGCGCCGGCACGACGAGCAGCAGGGCCAGCGTCCGGGGGTCGCGGCGCAGCTGGCGCAGCACCCGGGCCGCCGTGGCGAGGGAGGCGCGGGCGCTCATGCCACCACCGCCCGGTCACCGCCGGCCCGGTCACCCGGGGCCCGGTCACCCCGGACCCGGTCACCGCCGGCGTGCTCGACCAGGGCGAGGAAGGCGTCCTCCAGCCGATCCTCGTGGGTGGTGGCACGCAGGCCGGCCGGGGAGTCGTGGGCGAGGACCGTGCCGTCCCGGAGGATGATGACCCCGTCGCAGCGGTCGGCCTCGTCCATCACGTGGCTGGAGACGAGCAGCGTGGCGCCGGCGTCGGCGAGGCGCCGGAACGTGGCCCACAGGTCGCGCCGGAGGACCGGGTCGAGGCCGACCGTCGGCTCGTCCAGCAGGAGCAGCTCGGGTGTCCCGAGCAGGGCGGTCGCCAGCGACACCCGGGCCCGCTCGCCGCCGGACAGCCGCCCGGCCACCGCGTGGGCGTGGTCCTCGAGGTCGACGGTGGCCAGGGCGTCGGCGACCTCCTGTGCCCCGTCTGCGCCGGTGTGGCCCAGCAGGGCGGCGAAGTAGCGGAGGTTCTCGACGACCGTGAGGTCCTGGTAGACCGACGGCGCCTGGGTGACGTAGGCGACCCGGCGCCGCAGCGTGCGCGCCCCCGCCCGCTCGCCCAGCACGGTGAGCCGGCCCCGGACGCCGGCCTGCACGCCGACGATCGCCCGGATCAGCGTGCTCTTGCCGCATCCGCTCGGCCCGAGCAGGCCGGTCACGGTGCCGGCGGGCACGCTCACGGTCACGTCCCGCACGACGTCGCGCCCACCCCGGCGGACGCTCACGCCCGCGGCCTCGATGGCGGCGTCGACAGCGCCGGCCGGCGCGCGTGTGCCCGTCGTGCGGACCGCGGTGGCCTCGTGTGTCTCCCACGGTGTGCTCATGCGATGGCTCCCGTCAGGTAGCGCTGGAGGGTGGGGCCGACCGCGGCCGCCAGCACCTCGGCCGGGGTGGAGGCCAGCGGCTCGACGCCGACGACGTGGCGGGCGAAGGCCAGGCCCACGAGCTGCGAACCGACGAGCGTGGCCCGCAGCGACGGGTGGTCGGCCGCCAGGGCCTCGGCCGCCGGCCGGGCGACGCGCTCGTGGATCAACCCGCGAAGGCTGGCCGCCGCCGCCTCGTCGGTGGCGGCCGCCCGCAGGATGGCGAGGAGCCGCTGGCGGGCGTCTGCGTCGTCGAGCATGGCCAGGAACGCCCCCGCCATCAGCTCACCCGCCCGGTCGGGGTCGGCGGCCACGCCGGCCAGCAGGGCGGCCGGGTCGATCGGCAGGTCGGTGGAGGCCACGAACAGCTCCTGCTTGGAGCGGAAGTAGTGGTGCACCAGGGCGGCGTCGACGCCGGCCGCCCGGGCGACGGCCCGCAGCGAGGTCGCCTCGAGCCCCTGCGCCGCGAAGGCGGCCCGGGCGGCCGCGACGATCTGGTCGCGGGTGCCCGGGTTGCCGGGCCGCCGTCCGGGGCGCGTATCGGTCATGCCCCCATTTCATCGCGTGATGAGTTCTTCGACAACCCCCGACCCCACGCGGGGGTCAGGGCGCCCGGACATGCAGGGCCGGCCGGCGGGTGGTGACGGGCGTGGTTGGATGGGCCGATGGCTCCGACGGACCCGTCCCCCTCCGCACCCGACGACAACGGCTCCGGCGTGGTGTCGCCCGCCGAGACGATGGTCCGGGAGCTGACCGACATGCTGGCCAGCTGGGAATCGCAGGCCCTGGCGCTCGCCGACCAGGGCATCGACCCGCGGCCGCTGCTGCGGGCGCTGGCCGCGAACCTTCGCTCGGTCGCCGAGCAGCTCGAGGGCGGCCTCGCCCAGCCCGACGGCGACTGACCCGCACCGTCACTCCGTCTGGGTGCGTGATTGGTCGTGGCCGGAGCTGGGGTACGGGTGCACGCCGGGCACAGTTCGTCGAGGGACCGGCCCGGCGAACGGGCTCGTCCGCATGGCGCGGCGCCTGGGGTGAATCAGGGGGACGGGTCGCCGCCGGGCTCGGGGCCGGTGGCGACGGGGCGGGCGTCGTCCTCGGACCAGGCCGACCAGGAGCCGGGGTAGAGCGACGCCGGCGGGAGGCCGGCGCGTTCGAGGGCGAGGAGGTCGTGGCAGGCCGTGACGCCCGACCCGCAGTAGACGACCACGTCGGCGGTGCCGTCGGCCCCGAGGGCGGCGTAGTGGGCGCGCAGCTCGTCCGGGGAGCGGAACCGGCCGTCGTCGCCCAGGTTGGCGGGCCACGGGGCGCTGCGGGCGCCGGGCACGTGGCCCCACCGCCGCTCGCTCGGGAGGCCCTCCGTGCCGGCGTAGCGGCCGGGCACGCGGGCGTCGAGGACGACGGCGCCCGGCGCGGCGGCCGCCGCCGCAACCTGGTCGGCGTCCCGGACCAGCGCCGCCGGCCACGGCCGCACCCGGCGCCGCGCCGGCGGGCGCACCTCGTCGCCGGTCGCCAGCGGGCCGGGCCAGGCGCCCAGGCCACCGTCGAGCAGGGCGGCCCCCTGGCCGGTCCGGCGCAGCATCCAGACGAGCCGGGCCGCCATGCCACCGCCCTGGTCGTCGTAGGCCACCACCAGGTCGTCGTCGCCGATCCCGAGGGCGCCGAGGTCGCTGGCGAACGCGTCGGGGGACGGCAGCGGGTGGCGCCCGGCCGGGGCGCTCGGGGGCGCGGCCAGCACGGCGTCGACCTCCACCCACACGGCGCCGGGGACGTGGCCGGCACGGTAGGCGTCCCGTCCGGAGCGCCCGTCCAGGTACCACCGCACGTCCGCCACCACGACGTCGTCCCGCCCGCCGGCCAGCCATCGGGCCACCTCCTCGGCGGCCACCACGGGCGGCAGAGCGGCCGGTCGGACCCGCGGGGCGCCGTTCACCGGCCGATCGGACGTCGTCCTCCTCGCTGCGTCGGACACGCCGGCCAGTGTGCCCCGCCGATGCCCGCCGGCGCCGGTGCCCGGGCCACGACGACGTCGCCGGCCCCGCTCGGCGAGCGCCGTGCCCAGCGGGTCCGGTCAACGGGCGCTGGGGTAGCGTCGCCGTACGCTCGCCGCCCTTCTCGCTGAGGCGGAACGCCAGGAAGTGGATGTAGCCCGAGCGGCGCAGGCCGATGGCGACCAGGGTGAAGGCGAGGATGAACGCGACGACCGGGCCGTCGTTCTCGATCACGTCGTGTGCCCTTCCCGACCCTGGCATCGACGCCGCCTCCACCCGCACCCCACGCCGGGTACGCATCAGCGCCACCCGCTACCGCCCGCCCCCCTCGAACAGCGTGGCGAGCGTGCGCACCGCCGCCGGCGAGCCCTCGACCCTCAGCGCACCGGCCGCCAGCAACTCGGGCCGTCGGTCGGGGTCGAGGGCGGCGGCGAGCGCCTCGGCCTCGCCCGCCAGCACCACGTCGGCGTCCCGGTCGGCCGCGTCCGTGATGTCGGCGACCTCGGACTCGGTGATCCGCAGTGTGGCGCTGCCCTCGGGGGCGTCGAGGCGCAGGACGAGGTCGACGCCGGGCCGGTCCGGGCGCACGAGCGAGCGCACCGCCAGGCCCAGCCA
>DATFOS010000141.1:0-9007 GCA_035265325.1 Acidimicrobiales bacterium | reverse complement strand
GTAGCCGGTCCAGGGACCGTGGCCGGATCCCATCCCGCGTTCACCGCGCGCAACACGACACGAAGTCTGACGGTGCCATGAGTTCGAGGCTCTGACGCTCGGGCGCGAGCTGCTCGACCGGTCAGCAGCATGGGCAGCTCGGCGTCGGCGGGCAGTCGGGGCCGCACGGACAGTCCGGGCAGTCGCAGTTCATGGCCTCCTCCTTTTCAGCGCTCGATGAGTAGGGCGTCGGCCTCGGTCTCGTCGTCATCGCCGCGGACCGCTTCGAGGCCTTCGTGCACGGCCAGCGCAGCGATCGCGAGAGCGGCGAGTGGGTCCGCCCACCACCAGCCGGCCACGGCGTTGAGGACGAGGCCGGCGAGCAGGGCGAGGGACAGCCACGAGCACAGCAGCGTCTCGGTGGCGTCGGCGCGCAGTGTCGGCGAGTGGAGCCCCTCAGCGGTTCGCTTCTTGGCCCACGCCAGGAGCGGCATCACGGTGAGCGAAAGCGCCGCCAGGACGATGCCGACCGGGGACTCGTCGGCTTCGGCGTCGACGAAGAAGAGGTCGCGCAGCGCCTCGAAGGCGACGTAGGCGGCCAGGACGAAGAAGGTGACGCCGATGAGGCGCAACGCCCGGCGTTCCCGGTCCTCGTCGTAGCCGCCGCGCAGTTCGCCGCGGAACTGCCAGACGACGACCCAGGCCGACAGCACCTCCACCATCGAGTCGAACCCGAAGCCGATCAAGGCGATCGACCCGGCGGCGATACCGGCCGACACCGCCACGATGGCCTCCACCACGTTCCAGGCGATGGTGAGCCCGGCGAGGGTAAGGCCCCGACGTAGGAGCCGGTCCGTGGTCGCGGCCGCGGTGCTCTCGGTCGTCACGACGTCGCCCCGTCGCCGTAGGCGGGGCAGAGGGCGACGGCCGAGCCGGTCGCGGCCAGCAGCGCCTCGGCCGAGCGCAGGAGGTCGAGCAGCTCGGGCCGGGCCACGAAGTAGAAGGACTGGCGCCCCTCGGCGCGGTAGTCCACGAGGCCGCAGTCGCGCAGGCAGGCCAGGTGCTTCGAGACCGTGGACTGGGCCAGCTCGAGGTGGCCGGTCAGGTCGACCACGCGGGCCTCACCGACCGCCAGGCGTTGCAGGATCACCAGCCGCACCGGGTCAGCCAGCGAGCGGAACAGGACCGCCGCCGGTGTCAGTTCCTCGCGCACCTCCGCCCCGCAATACGCATCGATCGCCATGCGGCGATGATAGCCATCCAGGGCGATGATGTGCCAGCCTAGATGGCGAAGGCGGCGGGCCACCGCGGACGCGGCTCCCAACCAGAGCGGGTCGCCGAGATGCACTAGTTCGCACCTACCGGTCGCGGCCAGCCAGTGGCACACCCTCGACAAGGGCTCGCAACCGCATCGCCGCACACCGGCCCGACATAGTCCTGCCGCACCGGTGAAGCAGCCGAGCGGTCCCGCGTGCCGACGAGCAGCGGGAGGACGCTCGTCGGCGAGCGACGGCGACGAGCTACGCAATCTCAGCGACGAGATCCGCTGGCGGTTGGCGGACATGGTGACCGCCGCACCGTCCACGTCATCAGCGACGGCCGCATCACCACCGATCTCCCGCACCCCTGAACCGCCCTCGGTTCGGGGAGCGGGCGGCGGGCGCGAGACCCGTCCGAGGGACCGTCCCCGGTCGGAGCCGGACGGCCAAGGCCCGATCCGATACGCCACCGATGGTCCGGCCGAGCCCGGCCGACCCGGCGGCGGCCGCCCGGACGCCCGCGTACCGGCTGGCCCAGCGAGGGGCCGGTGGTCCGGGATTCGCGTCAGCCCGTGACGCGGGCGCGGAGTTCGGCCTGGTCGATGACGTCGGGGCCGGACGGGATGACCACGTCGATCGGGGTGCCCACGTCGTAGATGTCGAACGTCGTCGTCAGCGTTCCCGGCGAGGACGCCGCCGCCCCATGCCGGCCCACGCTGAACGCCAGCCGCCGGACCAGCCGGTCGTCGTCGAGCCACAGCTCGACCGGGAGCTCGGACAGCCCCAGCCGCCGGAATCGCTCGACGAGCGCGGCGTCGCCGGGATCGATCGGGGCCTCGGCCTCGGGGTCGCCCTCGTCCCCCACACCGGCGCCCGACCGCTCGGCGTCCTCCGCCGCCTCGGCCCGGGCGGCGACGCGGCCCAGGTCGACGGTCGCCTCGACCCGGGTCGCCGCCGTGCCCCGCACCTCGTCGGGGCCGACGACGTGCACGGCCTCGAGCGGCAGGGCCAGGAGGTCGAGCATGCCGAACGGCTCGAGCAGGAGGGCCATCGTCTCGTTGTCGAGCTGCTCGTCGCCCAGGCCGGCCACGTCGCGCTCGACCCACGTCGTCGGCTCGAGGCCGATCGCCTCGGCCATCGGCCCCAGCTGGGCATACATGGTGTCGCCGTCGACGACCACGGAGGCCGGCCGGCTGTAGTCGCCCGCCACGTCGCGATCGGCGGCCTCGACCACGGCGGCCAGCTCGGACATGTCGGACTCGGCGGACGCCCGCCCGGTCCGCCGGTCGAACGCCGCTCGCTGCACCAGCCGCACGTCGCGCGCCCCGGCGGGCGTGTCGTCGACGCCTCCGAGGCCCCGGTACAGCGTGGCCAGCTCGACACGGGCGCTGGGCACCGCCCGGGTCGCCGCCACCGCCCCCTCGATCGCCGAGACGTCGAGCCGGGTACCCGGCCCGAGGCCGCCTCCCGCGGACGTCGGGTCGGGGCGGTCGTCGCCCGTCGGGTCATCGGCGCAGCCAGACATGGGAAGCAACATGACCACCAGGGCGGTCGTCGCCGCAAGCACGGATCGCACGGGGAACCTCCGTCACGCGGGTCGTCGTGGGGAGGTCGGGTGCTGACGCCGCTGTCGCCGGGCCCCCGACCGAGGACCGGCGACACGTACCTTAGGGCACGTTCGGCGTCATCTCCATGCTTTTCAGCCTTTCGGTCGGGTCGGTCCCGCCGAGGGCGGCACCGCCGTCGATGACCGAGGCCGCGCCCGGCACCTCGACGGCCACCGGCGCGTTGTCGTCGTACGGCTCGACGAGGATCGTCAGGCCGGCACCGTTCAGGGCGGCGATGTCACCCGGCTCGGCGATGAGCTCCAGCCGCCGGGGCAGGCCGTCCTCGGCCAGCCACAGGTGCCGGTCACGACCAGCGCGGCCTCGTCCGGCGTGTCGGCGGCGGCGCTCCACCTCGCTGAGGCCGCTGAACGTCATGTCGATGCTGAACGTGTTAGCTGGTCGCGGCGTCGAGGGCGTCGGCGGACGCCCGGACCTGCTCCGCCGTCACCGGGCTCGGTTCGCCCCAGCCGGTCTCGGCACCGGAGGTGCCCTCGTCGGCCCTTCCGCCCTCGTCGTCACCGCCCGCACGCACCCAGCAGCAGCGCGCCCGCCATGATCCCGGCCACTGCCGCGCGGCCACGAAGCCCAACCATGTGTCGTCCTCCTGGTCTTCCCCCCGGGTACGACACGGAGCGTGGGAACCATCCCCGGCACCCCGGTCGTAGAATGTCTGCCGATAGCAGAGGTCGTCGCGTCCGTCGGTGGGATCGCTCAAATGTCCCCCAGCGGTCGATGACGTCCCCAGTTATCGACTTCAACGACGCTAGCGTTCCAGGCGGAACGGTGCGGCATGGCGGTCACCCGCCGCTCCCCGGACCGGCCGACCGGAGGGGCCCGGCGCCGTGCAATAGGGTCGGCAGCCGTCTGGACGAGAGGTGAACATGCGGTGAGACACAGGCAAGCGGTCTCACTCCTGGCGCGAGTGCTCGTCAGCGTCGTGATGCTCGCGGTGCTCGTCGCCCAGGTGCCGTCGTTCCGCCCGGGGGACCTGCTCCCCGAGTGGACCGCCAGTACGGCCGCCTGGCTCGGAGCCTCGGCGCTGCTGACGCTCGTGGGCATCGTCCTGTCCGCCGTGCGCTGGCAGAAGGTGCTGACGTCGTTGGAGATCCCCGCCCGGCTGTCGCTGCTTGTGCGGCACAACCTGGCCGGGCAGTTCGTCTCCAACGTCCTCCCCACCACGATCGGCGGCGACGTGCTGCGGGTGAGCCGGCTGTCCCGCGAGACGGGCGAGACCCCGGCGACGTTCGCGTCGGTGGTGCTGGAGCGGCTGACGGGGTGGCTCGTCCTGCCGGTCATCACGGTGGCCGGCTTCGTGGTCAACCCCGGCCTCCGCCACCTCGGTACCGCCACCCGCATCGCCCTGGCCCTGGCGGTTTCCACGCTGCTGCTGCTCGTCGGCGTCCTGGCCGCGGCGGCCAGCAGCCGCCTCGGCGGGCGCTTCGCCGCCCGGGCCGACTGGCGGCGCTTCGCCGGGGCGGTGCACCTCGGGGTCGTCCGGCTGCGCCAGCACCCGCTGGCGGCGCTGAACGTCCTGCTCGCCGGGTTCGCCTACCAGCTGGCGCTCGTGCTGGCCGCGGTGGCCGCCGCCCAGGCGCTCGGCCTGCGGGCCGCCGGCCTCACCGCCCTCCTGGCTTTCTTCCCGGCCGTGCTCATCGCCCAGGTCCTGCCCATCTCCATGGCCGGCCTCGGCGTGCGCGAAGGTGCGTTCGTGCTGTTCCTGGGACCGCTCGGCGTGGCCCGCGACGAGGCCATCGCCCTCGGCCTCCTGCTCTACCTGATGAACGTGGCGGTCGGCCTGCTGGGCGCGCCCGCCTTCGCCGCCGGCGGTCGCCGCCGCCAGGAGGGCCCCGGCCAGACGGGTTCGGGCCAACCGGTGGCCGCGTGAGCCCCAGGGACGCCGGGCCCTCTGCCCGGCCCACCAAGGACGCCGACGACGACGACGGGCCGGCCTCGGCCGCCGCCGGCCCGGCCGACACCACGCGGGCCCCGCCGAACGGCGCCACGACCACCGCGGTGGGCACGACCGCCGCGTCCGCGACCGGTACCTCCGGGACCGACGGCGACGCCGGGCCTGCGGCGGACGGGCCTCGCGGCCCGGCGCTGGCCCGGCTCATGGGCTTGCGCTGGTGGCACGAGCTCGCCTACATCGTCCTCGTCTACGTGGGCTACTCGACGGTGCGGAACCAGTTCGGCTCCGGCGCCGGCGACGCCGTCGACCCCGAGCCGGCGTTCCACCACGGCGAGGCCATCATCCAGCTCGAGCGCAACATCGGGCTCTACGTCGAGGAGGCCATCCAGTCGTGGTACCTCGACCTGCCCGCCGACGGCCTCATCCGGGCGTGGAACGTCTACTACGGCATCTTCCACTTCATCGTCCCCACGATCGCCCTGATCTGGTTGTACCGGGCGGCGCCCGAGCGGTACCGGGTGTGGCGGAACACGCTCGCCACCACGACGTTGGTGGCGCTGGTGGGGTTCGCGTCGTTCTCCCTGATGCCGCCCCGCCTCATGGACGACCCGGGTATCTACGGCGGCTGCCAGGTCTACGCCGGTGAGGACGCCGCCGACGCCCTCCACGAGGCCGGCGGCGCGGCCGGCGACGCGCCCTGCGACGAGTTCGGCTACATCGACACCGTCGCCGTCCACGGCGGTTGGGCCTCGTTCGGCAGCGACGAGATGGCGGCGGTGTCCAACCAGTACGCGGCCATGCCGAGCATGCACATCGGCTGGTCCACGTGGTGCGCCATCGTCCTGTTCAGCCTGGCCAAACGGCGCTGGGTGCAGGCGCTGGCGATCGCGTACCCGTTCGTCACGCTGTTCGACATCGTCGTGACCGGCAACCACTACTGGATCGACGGCCTGGGCGGCCTCGCCTGCCTCGCCGTGGGCTTCGCGCTGTCGAAGCTGGCCACCGACCGGTACGAGACCTGGTCGGCGGACAGGCGCGCCCAGCGCACCGCCGCCGAAGCCGTCGTGACGGCCTAGCTCACGGCGGGGCGGGCCCGGCCCCACCAGACCGTGTCCCCCTGATATTCGGCGTAGGCGAGCACCCGCTCGTCGCCGCCCGGCCACCACGTGAGGCGCAGGTCGGCGACCGCACCGGCCGGCTCCATCCGCAGCCACGCCACGGGCGCGTCCGGCGTGGCCGCCTCGCCGGCCGCCGCCAGGGCGGCCCGCATCGCCCGTCGGGACGACTCGCCGACGTACTGCCACACGATCGAGTGGGCCACGACGGTCGTGGTTCCCGGCACCGGGGTGGTCAGGCGCTCGGTGAGCCAGTCGCCCAGGTCGGCCCGCTCGAGCGGGACGGGGGCATCGGCCGCCACGGCGAGGGCGGCGTCCAGCCGGGCGTGTCGGCCGGCCTGGTCCGGCCAGACGTAGGACCGGACGAGCCGGCGCCCCTCGTCCGTGCCCACGTCGATCGGCGAGCGGTCGCAGCCGGCCCGCTCGACGACGGTGACGTCCACGCCGGCGTCGCCGCCGTCGAGCCGGGGCGGCGTCCCCGCCCACCGGCCGACGAAGCGCAGGGGGCTCGCCGGGTCCCCGAACGTCGTGGCGCCGGTGTCGTACCAGTAACGGTCCCAGCGAAGGTTCAGCCCCGCGCTGCTGCCGACCTCCAACACGCGCAGCGGACGGCCGCCGCCGCGCCGGGCCGCGGTCACGTAGCCCCCGACCAGCACAGCCGAGCGCCCGACCTCGTTCGTCTGCACGGGGAGGGGCAGCCGCTCGTCGATCTCCGCCGACAGGGCCTCGACCGCGGCGACGAAGTCCCGTGCCAGCCCCGGGCCGGGCGTGCCGCCCGCGGTCGGGTAGTGGGCGGCGAGCGCGGGGGCCCGGCCCGCCAGCACGAGCCAGTGGACGGCGCCGAGGAACCGCAGGACCAGCGCCGAGCCGAACGGGTCGTCCTCGTGGGGGCGCAGCAGCCGAGCGCAGGGCCCGTCGGCGGCGAGGTCCGCCGCCACGACGTCGATGATCTCCGCGTACATCTCGGAGCCGATGCGGGCGCAGGCCCGGCGCTGGTGGGTCAGCACCTCGGGCAGCGACATCTGGCGGGGCGTGGGCACGATCGGTACCTACCAGAACGGCGGGGCCGGACGGACACCGCCCGCCTGACGGGCGTGCCGGGGGGCCGCCCGGGAGCCTCCGCGACAGCATGGCGGGAGAGGCCCCCCGACGCCTCACCGGACGGACGCGGAGGGCGTACGATGGCCGCTCTCCGGAACGAGCGGTACCGTGGCGAGGTCCGGGACCATGACAGGTCCGCCGCGATTCACCGCCTGGGAGCCGCCACGCATGCTCCTCGACTCGATCACCCAACCGTCGGACCTGCGCAGGCTCTCCTACGAGGAACTCGACGAGCTGGCCGGCGAGATCCGAGAGAAGATCGTCGAGGCCGTCTCCCGCAACGGCGGCCACCTCGGTTCCAACCTGGGGGCCGTCGAGCTGACGCTGGCCCTGCACCGGGTGTTCGACTCGCCCCACGACGTCGTGCTGTGGGACACGGGCCACCAGGCCTACGTCCACAAGATGGTGACCGGCCGGTCCGACTTCACGACGCTGCGGCAGGCGGGCGGCCTGTCCGGGTACCCGTCGCGCGCCGAGTCCGAGCACGACTGGATCGAGAACAGCCACGCCTCGCCCGTGGTGAGCTACGCGCACGGCATGGCCACGGCCATGCGGCTCCGGGGCGAGGACGATCGCCGCATCGTGGCGGTCCTCGGCGACGGCTCGCTGACGGGTGGCATGGCGTTCGAGGGCCTCAACAACCTGGGCCACTCGGGCTGCCGGGCCGTGATCGTCCTCAACGACAACGGCCGCTCGTACGCGCCGACCGTGTCCAAGCTGAGCGAGAGCCTGGCGCGGCTGCGGTCGAACCCGGCCTACATCCGGAACCGGGCGCGCTTCGACAAGCTGCTGCACGAGGTCCCGGTCGTGGGCGGGAAGCTCGAGAAGGTCGGCGACGCCGCCTTGTCCGCCCTGCGCGAGATCTTCGAGCCGCCGGCCTTCTTCGAGACGCTGGGCGTCCGCTACACGGGCCCGTTCGACGGGCACGACGTGGCCGGCGTCGAGAAGGCGCTGCGCCATGCCGCCGCCTACGACGGTCCGATCGTGGTCCACGTCCTCACGCAGAAGGGACGCGGCTACGCACCCGCCGAGGACGACCCGATCAAGCGCCTGCACGACATGTCCGACTCCAAGCCGGGCAGCTATACGGCGGCGTTCACGGAGGCGATCATCAAGGAGGCCGACCACCGGCCAGAGCTGGTCGCCCTCACGGCGGCGATGCCCGACTCGACCGGCCTCCTGCCGTTCAAGGAGCGCTTCCCCGACCGCCTGTTCGACGTGGGCATCGCCGAGCAGCACGCCGTCACGGCCGCGGCCGGCATGGCGATGGGCGGGCTGCGGCCGGTGTTCGCCGTGTACTCGACGTTCCTGTCCCGGGCGTTCGACCAGGTCAACCTCGACGTGGCGCTGCACGGGCAGCCGGTCGTGCTCTGCCTCGACCGGGCCGGGATCACGGGCGACGACGGGGCCAGCCACCACGGCGTCCTCGACATGGTGCTGCTCACCAAGGTGCCCGGCATGACGGTGTTCGCCCCGTCGTCGTACGCCGAGGTGGGCCAGATGCTTCACGACGCCCTCGAGCTGTGCACCGACGGCCCCTCGGCGATCCGCTGGTCCAAGACCATGCCGCCCGAACCCGAGCCCGACGACGTGGGCTCGGGGCTGCAGGCCCGCAAGGTCCGCTCGGGCCGCGACGTGTGCCTGCTGGCCGTGGGCAAGATGCTCGGGCCGGCCCGTGCGGCCGCCGAGGCGCTGGCGGCCGGGGGCGTCGAGGCCACGGTGTGGGACGTGCGGGTCGTGACGCCCCTCGACCCCGAGATGCTGGCCGACGCCGCCCGCCACCCGGCGGTCGTGACGATCGAGGACGGCTACCGCGATGGCGGGGCCGGCTCTCTCGTGGCCAGCCGCCTCACCGACCTCGTGGCGCCGCGCTCGGCGCCGCCCGTGGTCAACCTGGGGGTGCCGGTGCGGTTCCTCCAGCACGGCAAGCCCGACGCCCTCCTGGCCGAGTTGGGCCTCGATGCCGCCGGCATCGCCGCCAGCGTGCGCGCCACCCTCGCCGCCCCGGTCGACGCTCTCTCCTAGGTGTCGGGAACC
>DATFOS010000140.1:0-9981 GCA_035265325.1 Acidimicrobiales bacterium | reverse complement strand
CCGCCGTCCTCACCGGGGGCTGAGCCGGAGCACGTGCGCCCGGGCCGCGTGGCCCGGGTGCACGGTGCCCTTCCTGACCTAGTGGTCTGTCGCCGAATTGAGCGGGCGGCCTCGCCGGCCAGGAACGCCGCTGGCTGCGTCCTCATCGTCACCGCACCGCACGGTGTGCGCCGTCCTCCTGCGTCCTTGCCAGCGACGCCCCTGACTCGCCGAGACCGCGCCGTCATTTCGGCGACAGACCACTAGCCACTTGGCCCGTCTCCCCAGTGCCATCACAGCCTCCGGCGACGCTCCCGGACTCTGAAGGGCAGCACGAGCGCAGGGCCGCACCCGCACCACCCGACCCCCCGGACCGAACACCGCCGCTGCCTCTCGCACCCTGACCGGCGAGGGGGAGGCGACCCCGACCGCGACTCGGCCATCCAGCCGTTGAGACGGTCAGGTGCTCGCCGGCCCGTGGCTCGAGCGATCGCCACGGATCGGTCGTTCTGCGAGGGTGTCACCGGGCTGCTGGTCGGGTGGTGGGATCTGGCGATCGTCGGCGGCTGCGGCGCGCAAGGCTGTGGGCTGGCGGCCGGTCTCCTGGCGGAACACCCGATAGAACTGCGCGTAGCTGCCGAACCCGGCCTCGTGGGCGGCGTCGAGGGCCGTGGTGCGCCGGCCGTTGCCGTAGCGGCGCAGGAAACGCTGGAGTCGCTGCTGGTTGCGAAACCGCCCGATCGAGATGCCCATCTGCGTCGTGAACAGGCGGCTCAGGTGCGAAGGGCTCAGCCCCACGATCCTGGACAGGTCGGCCAGGTCGCCGGTACCGGGATTGGCGTGCAGGAGACGGGCGACTCTGTCGACCGCGGGATGGACGTCGACGCCTCCGACGACGTCCTCGCTGTCGACGAACGACTGCCAGGCTGTGAGCAGCAGGTAGGGGAGCCCAACGTTGAACAGGGTGTCGTCGACCGCCTGGGCCTCCCGCAGGTCGTGAAAGAGGGCAGCGAGGCGCCCGACCCGCTGCGGGTCGAGGCGACGCGAGTACCGACCAACTGGATCGCGTTGGAGCAAGGGGCTGGCATGCGACGAGGTCGCGGTCCGGGCCACGAGGGACGGTCGGAAGACCGCCCACCACAGCGCGTGGTCGGCGGACTCGTCGACGAGCACATGCTCCTGACCCGGGAAGAGCCAGGTCAGGGTGCCGGCCGTGAGCTCGTGGCGACGTTCGCCCAGCAGATAGGAGGCCGTGCCGCGCACGACCAGGTTGACCTCGAGCTCGGTGTGCCTGTGGGTGCGCGGGCGCAGGTCACCTGCCGCGTGTCGGACCACCCGTCCGTCGATGCCGGGCCGAAGGCCGAGGTCCTCGATCATCGCAAGAAAGGATAAGAACACGCGAGCTGGCGAGAAGACAGCTGGGTGGGAACCGCAGATTCTGTGATGACCGGCAGAGGAGAGGAAGGCACGGCATGGCTGTCCCGGTTCCCCACATCACCTCCACACACGCGCGCCACTTCCGAGACGAGGGCTTCCTCCTCGTCGAAGGCGCCCTCCCCCCGAACGATCTCGAGATCCTGCGCGGTGAGTGCGAGCGCTTCGTCGACGAACGCGATCGTGAGATGACCCACCTCGGGGTGGACACGCTGGACCTGTGTCATCGCGGTCGCCGCTACTTCGTCCACGCGTACGGCAAGAGCGCAGCGGTCGAGCGGTTCTTGTTCTCGGATCTGATGGCGCAGAGCGCGCAGGCGGCGCTGGGGGACAGTGTGTACCTGTGCAACGAGCAGTTCGTCGTCAAGGCCGCCGAGCGAGGGATGGCGTTCGGGTGGCACCAGGACTCCGGCTTCATCCCCTACCCGCACCCGCCATATCTCACGTGCTGGATCCCCCTTGACGACGTCACCGAAGCCAACGGCACCATCCATCTCTTGCCCTACCCGCGTGCCGGCACGCGCGACGTCGTCGAGCACCGTCGTGACGAGAAGACCAACGATCTGATCGGCTACTTCGGGGACGACCCGGGTGAGGCGGTCATCGCGCCCGCAGGAAGCCTCGTGTGCTTCTCGAGCACCCTCTTCCACCGCGCCGGCCCCAATGCGACCGACCACCCCCGTCGGGTGTACATCGCGCAGTACTCGGCCGAGCCCCTCCTCAGCGAAGACGGCTCACGACCCCGACACCTCGCCGAGCCACTCCTCATCGCCGGCCGGCGAGCCGACGGACCCGAGGCCGTACCACTGTGATGTGCCCGGGAGGTGGGGATCGCCGTCCCGGCGACCCGCGTGCCGTCCTAGAGGAGCAGCCCGGCGGCGAGGGCGCCGCCCAGTTCGCGGCAGGCGGCGAGGTCGTCGGCGGTCGGGGGGCCGATCACGACCACGGGCGCCTGGGCCGCCTTCCAGCGCAGGCCCGTCACGATGCGCTCCACCGCCTTTACCGCCCCGTCGGCGTCGTTGTTGCCGTGCACCCACAGGCCCCACGGGCGGCCCGCCGTGGCATCGAGGCACGGGTAGTAGACGGTGTCGAAGAAGTGTTTGAGGGCCCCGGACATGTAGCCGAGGTTCGCCGGCGTCCCCAGCAGGTAGGCGTCCGCCTCCAGCGTCTCGACGGCGGAGGTGACGAGGGCCGGCCGCACCACCACCTCGACCGCGTTCCCGAGGGCCGGGTCGGTCGCACCCTCCCGCACGGCCCCGAGGAGGGCGTGCGTCGGCGGCGACGGCGTGTGGTGGACGACCAGCAACCTCGGCATGGGGCAGGTCTAGGGCACGGGCAGGGCCCTCAGGCGACGAAGGTGCGGACGGTGGCGAAGACGCCGGCGTCGGTGCGCAGCGCGCTGTGGGACAGGCAACCGACCTCGCGGTTGTCGGCCCCGTCGAGCCGGGTGCTGGTGTCGGGGTTGATGATCTCGTCGCAGGTCGAATAGAAGGCGCCGTAGCGGACCGTGCCCGGCGTCTCGTCCCCGCTGTTGAGGGCGTTGAGGAAGCCCGAGTTGGGGATCATGTCCCGGCAGCCGGCCGAGAACACGTAGCAGGCGTAGGCCCAGTTGGTCCCGTGGTTCGGACCGCCGAGGGAGACGAACTCGTCGACGTAGGTCGTCCCGCCCAGGTTCTTGATGTAGTAGCGGCCGCTGAGCCCGCCCATCGAGTGGGTGACGATGTCGACGCGGGACGCCCCGGTCGAGGCGCGAAGGGCGTCGGCGGCGCTGCGGACCTGCTGGGCGATCGTGGCGTTGGACTGGTTCGAGTTGTAGGTGAACGCCGACAGGCGGCTACGGGGGTACCCCGCCGCCACGAACCGGTCGATCATCGTGTTCCAGGTCGAGGCGCTGCTGTTCCACCCGTGGACGAACAGGATCGGGTCGGCCCCCGCCTGTGCCCCGGCCGGCGATGTCCCGCCGACGACCGCCGGCACCAGCGCAGCAAGTGCGATGGCGACGGCCGCCGAGGCGCGCCGAAGCCACCGTGACGTGGTCCCCTCCATTGGCTCTCCCCCTCCGGACGTGATGCCCGCGCTACGGACGGTAATACGGAGGGGCGGACGAGCGACTGACGGCCGTCTTACGTCCGGATGACGAACGAGGATCCGCCTGGGGACCGCGCAGCAGGCGGCCCGGCCGCTCGCCCGTGGCTTCGTCGTGCTCCCGCACGACCACGCCGGACTTCACGGTGGCCACGTAGCCCCGCGCCCGCTGGACGAGCCGCCGACCGCCGGCCGGCAGGTCGTAGGCCATCTCGGGCGGGGCGATCGACAGCCCCTCGAAGTCGATGACGTTCACGTCGGCCAGCAGCCCCGGCGCCAGCAGGCCCCGGTCCGCGAAGCCGTACAGCTCGGCGCCGCGGCGGGTCTGGAAGTTCACTGCCTGCTCGACGGCGAGGCGCTCACCTCGGTCGCGGTCCCGCGCCCAGTGGCTGAGCATGTACGTGGGCAGGCTGGCGTCGCACAGCAGGCCGCAGTGGGCGCCGCCGTCGCCGAGGCCCAGGACCGTCCCCGGCGTGGTCAACATCTCGTGCAGGGCGCCGAAGTCGCCGTGCGTGTAGCCGAGCAGGGGCAGGTAGAGCAGGGCGTGGCCGTCGTCCTCGAGCATGAGGTCGTAGGCGACCGCCTCGGGCGGCCGGCCCTCGCGGCGGGCGATGGCGGCGATGCTGCGCTCGGGGGCGGGCTCGTAGTCGGGCGGGTCGCCGAGAAGGAAGATCTTGTGCCAGGCCGAGGTGAGCATGGCGGCGATGCCGGCGATGTCCGGCTTCTCGGCCAGCACGGCGTCGCGCATCTCGGGCGTGCGGAGGCGGGCGATCCGCTCGGCGAAGGGGAGGTCGGCGACCTCGCGGTAGGTCCGATGGAGCACGAACGGGTGCACGGTCGACTCGAAGCCGAGCAGCAGGCAGGCGGGGCGGCCGGCGACCTGCGGGACGATCCGGGCGCCGCCGGCCGTCGCCTGGGCCGCCAGGTCGATGAGCGTGCGCCAGTGCTCCGGGCGCAGGTCGTCCTGCAGGCAGTTGAACGTGACCGGGCCGCCGCTGACACGGGCCACCTCGGTCATCCAGGCGAACTCCTGGGTGGGGTCGAACATGTCGCTGGCCAGCTCGAACACGGCCGGGCGGGTCTCGCCCATGGCCCGGGCGATGCCGATCAGCTCGTCCGCCTCGGCGTTGGTGCCCGCGGCCAGCTCGCCGTCCTTGGCCCGGTGGAGGAGCGTGCGGGTGGTGGAGAAGCCGACCGCCCCGGCGGCGATGGCGTCGCGCACGATCTCGCCCATGTGCAAGATGTCGTCGGCGGTCGCGGGGGCGTTGCCGCCGCGCTCACCCATCACGTAGGCCCGGACGGCCCCGTGGGGCACGAGGGCGCTGACGTCGAGGACCCGGGGCATGCGGGCCAGCTCGTCGAGGTACTCGGGGAACGTCTCCCAGTTCCAGGTCATGCCCTCGGTCAGGGCGGTGCCGGGGATGTCCTCGACGCCCTCCATGAGCTGGATGAGGAAGTCTCGCCGGGTCGGGTCGGCCGGGGCGAAGCCCACCCCGCAGTTGCCCATCACGATCGTGGTGACCCCGTGCCAGCTGGTGGGCGAGATGTCGGGGTCCCAGGTGGCCTGGCCGTCGTAATGGGTGTGGATGTCGACGAAGCCCGGCGTGACCAGGTGGCCCTCCGCATCGACCTCCCGCCGGCCCTTCTCGTCGACGGTCCCGACGGCCGTGATGCGATCGCCGTCGATGGCGACGTCGGTGCCCGGTGGCAGCGCCGGCGCCCCCGAGCCGTCGACGACGGTGCCATTCCGTATCACGACGTCGTGCACGCGCGTCCCCTGTGTGTAATTCCCGCGATCGCAATCAACCAGCAATTGACCCGGCGGTCAAGGGTGAGCAGGTTGAGCCCATGGAGGACGCCATGGAAACCACCGGGGTGCGCTTCCGCACGATCCACGGGCACCGGCGGGCCTACCGCCTGGCCGGCGAGGGCCCGGCGCTGCTGCTGCTCCATGGCATCGGTGACAGCTCGGCCAGCTGGGTCGAGGTCATGCGCGAGCTGGCCCGGGACCACAGGGTCATCGCCCCCGACCTGCTCGGGCACGGCGAGTCCGCCAAGCCTCGGGCCGACTACTCGGTGGCGGCCTACGCCAACGGCATGCGCGACCTGCTCACCGTCCTCGGCATCGACCGGGTCACGGTCGTCGGCCACTCGCTGGGCGGAGGGGTGGCCGCCCAGTTCGCCTACCAGTACCCCGACCGCTGCGAACGGCTCGTCCTCGTGGCGACGGGCGGGGTGGCCCGGGAGGTCACGCCGGTCCTGCGCATTGCGTCGATGCCGCTGGCGGAGCTGGTCCTCCTGCCGATGCGCTTCCTCCCCGCCGCCCTCACGGCCCCGCTGATGCTCCAGGCCCTGCGCTTCGCCGGCAACGACATCACCTGCGACGCGGCCGAGCTGCGCCGGGTCGTCGAACGCCTGTCCGACGCCGAAGCCCGCATCGCCTTCAGCCGGACGCTGCGCTCGGTCGTCGACTGGCGGGGCCAGGTCGTGACGCTGCGCGACCGCTGCTACCTGGCCGAGGCCATGCCGACGCTGGTGGTGTGGGGCGAGCGGGACGGGGTGATCCCGCTGTCGCACGCCGCCCTCCTCCAGGCCGCCATGCCGCACAGCCGGCTCGAGGTGTTCGCCGAGGCCGGCCACTCGCCCCACCACAGCGACCCCGACCGGTTCGTGGCGGTGCTGCTGGACTTCCTGGCCACGACCCGGCCCGCCCGGCACGACCCGGATCGGTGGGAGGACCTGCTGCGACGCGGCCGCCCCGAGCGGGACGACGCCGCCGCCATCATGGCCGAGCTGGCCGGGCTACTTGACGGGAGCGACGTCGACGGCCTCGACGACGTCCACCCGCCCCTCGCCGCCAGCGGCTCCTGACGCCGGGACCGCGGCCGGGGCGTCGGCCACCAGCTCGGCGACCTCCTCCGCCACCGCGTCGTCGACCGCCTCGACCCCGTCGCCCGCCGGCACGGGCCGCTGCGCCGGGCGCACCACCCGGCGCAGCGGCAGGGCCAGCAGGCTCACGCTCACGCCGGAGGCGACCGTCAGCCACCAGACCCGCTCGAAGCCGGCCAGGGCCTCGGACACCGAGGCCGGCTCGCCCACGAGCGTCACCGCCAGCGACACGGCCAGGGTGGAGGACAGGTTCCGGATGGCCTGGTTGCCGGCCGAGCCGGAGGCATAGCGGTCGGGTGGGAGGCCGCCGAGAGCCGAGCTGGCCAGCTGGGGCAGGGTCATGGCGATGCCGAGGCCGGTCAGGAGGGTGCCCGGCAGCCAGTGGGTGAGGTACGCGGGCTCGTCGCCGGCCATCAGCGCCAGCCACAGCGAGCCGGCGGCGAAGACGAGGCCACCGGGCACGAGCAGGGCACGCTGGCCACGCACCGCGGCGATGCGGCCCATGAAGGGGGCCAGGCACGCCACCAACAGCGGGCCGGGCGTCATGGCCAGGCCGGCCCGGAGGAGCGAGTAGCCCCACACCGACTCGAGGAACTGGAAGTTGGCGAAGAAGGCGCCGGTGAACCCGATGAAGAACGTGGCCGTGGCGGCGTTGGCCCAGCGGTAGTTCGCCGTGCGGAACAGCGTCATGTCGAACGCCGGCGCGGGCACCACCAGGCAGCGCCACACGAACACGGCGAGCAGGGCCACGCCGGCGGCGATGACGGCCCACGTCGAGCCGGAGCCGAAGCCCCACGTGTCGGCCTGCACGACGCCCAGCGCCACCAGGCCCATGCCGGCGATCAGCAGCACGGCGCCGACGGGGTCGGGCAGCCGTCCGGGGTTGCGTTCCCGTCCCTCCGGCAGCGCCCGCAGGCCGGCGACGAGGGCGACCACGCCGACCGGGACGTTCAGGTAGAAGGCCCAGCGCCAGCTGGCGCCGTCGACGACGAGGGCGCCGAGCGACGGGCCGATGGCACCGGCGGCGGCGCCCACCGCACCCCAGACGGCCAGCGCCACCGGCACCTTCGGCGCCGGGAAGCTCTGCAGGACAAGGGCCAGGCTCGACGGCACCATCAGCGCCGCCCCGAGGGCCTGCAGCGCCCGGGCCGCCACCAGCAGCTCGACGCTGGGCGCCAGGCCGCACAGGGCGGAGGCCACGGTGAACACGGCGACGGCCACCAGGAAGCAGCGGCGCCGGCCGACCCGGTCGGCGATACGGCCGGCCGGGACCAGGGCGGCCGCGAACACGATCGTGTAGGCGTTCAGGACCCACGACAGCGTCCCCCGGCTCACCTCCGGGAACGAGCGGACCAGGTCGGGAAAGGCGACGAAGAGGATCGTCGTGTCGAGGAACACGGCGAACACCGACAGGGTCGTGACGGCCAGCACGACCCACGGACCGGCGACGGGTCTGGCCGCGCCGCGCGGCCCGATGTTTGCGATCTTCACCTTGGTAGATTTTCTCTACTAGCTGGTGTTGTCAAGTAAAGTGTCGGACGTGAAGTCGTACGCACAGAACTGCCCCGTCGCGCTGGCGCTCGACGCCATCGGCGACCGGTGGACGTTGCTGATCCTCCGCGAGCTGGCCCTCGGCGACCAGCGCTTCACCGACCTGCGCAACGCCCTCCCCGGCATCGCCCCGAACCTGCTCAGCTCCCGCCTGGCCGAGCTGGTCGACCGGGGCCTCGTCGCCCGGGCCGAGCTCCCGCCGCCGGCGGCCCGCAGCGTCTACCGCCTGAGCGGGCGCGGCGAGGGCGTCCGCCCGGTGCTCGGCGCGTTGGCCCGCTTCGGCGTGCCCGACCTGCCCCGCGAGCCGTCCGAGCCCATGCGTCCACTCCGTGCCCTGCTCACGCTGCTCTCCGCGTACTACCGCGGGCCGCAGGAGGAGCTCGACCGGGTGCAGGTGAGGGTCGACGGCACGCCGTTCCTGCTGGCGCTGGGCGACCGGGTCGAGGTGCTGACGTCCCCGGAGGGCGCCCGGTCGGCGCCGGACCTGGAGGTGACGGTTGCGTCCGCCGACCTCGTCGCCGCTCGGCAGGACAGGGCGCCGCTCGTGGCGACCTACCGAGGCACGCCCGACGCGATCGCGCGCTTCGAGGTCGCCTTCGGCGTTGGTTCGCGCCCTGGGTGACGGGTAGCCGCCGGTCGACGCACGAGAACGTCGAGACAGGGGTGACGGGGTCGCCGAGTGGAAGAAGGGCGACAAGGTCCGCTGGAACACGTCGCAGGGCGAGACCCACGGCACGGTCGTCGAGGTGCGGACCTCCGACTTCTCGATCGAGGGCACCGACCTCAAGGCGTCGAAGGACGATCCCCGCATCGTCGTCGAGAGCGCCAAGTCGGGGAAGCGGGCGGCCCACAAGCCCGGCTCGCTGAAGAAGGCGTGAGGTCGTTTGGCGAACAGGAGTTCGGGTAGGCCGCGGGCATGGCAAACGGCAACAACGACCAGCGTCCCGCCGCCAAGGACCCCGAGGACTGGGTGACGGGCGACGAGCCCATGACCGGCCCGCAGCAGTCGTACCTGGAGACGCTCAGCCGGGAGGCGGGCGAGGACCTCGACGACGACATGACCAAGGCCGAGGCGTCCGAGCGCATCGAGGAACTGCAGCAGAAGACCGGCCGCGGCGCCTGATGGGCGCCGCCGGCCTCGACCCGGCCTCCGGCACAACGCCGGCCGTCGGCACGCCGGCCTCGTGCGCCGCGCCGGCCACCGGAACCGCCCGGCCTTCGCTGCCGGGCGCCGGTAGGTTCGGGCCCATGCACTCCGGATCGTCGGCCGACGTGCCCGACTGGCCGGGCCTGCCCGGCTTCCCCGGCCCGACGGCCGACGAGCCCGACTGGCCGGGCCTGCCCGGCTTCCCCGGCCCGACGGCCGACGACCTGCGGACCGGCATGGTCGAGCGGATGCTGGCCCGGCGCACCGTGCTGGTCGACCGGGAGCTCGACGCCCAAGCGGCCACGCTCGTCGCCGCCCAGCTCATGAGCCTCGACAGCGAGGGCGACGCGCCGGTCACGCTCCTGGTGAACAGCCCGGGTGGCCCGCTCGACGCCATCGCCACCGTGCTCGACACGATCGGGCTCGTCCGACCGCCGGTCGACACGACGTGCCTGGGCCGGGCCGACGGCACGGCCGCGATCCTGGTGGCGTCCGGGACCGGCCGCCGCCGGGCCGGGGCGGGGGCGCGGTTCTCGCTCCGCCTGCCCGAGGTCGAGTTGAGCGGCCCTGCCTCCCACCTCGGCAGCCAGGTCGAGCATCTGGGCCGGCTACGGGACATGGTCCTCGACCGGCTCGTCGAGGCCACCGGCGCCGACCGCCGCATGGTCGCCCGCGACGTCGACCGGGGCCGCGCCCTCACCGCTCCCGAGGCGGTCGCCTACGGGCTGGTCGATGAGGTCCTGACCAAGGGCCGTTAGCCGTGACCCGGTCGGCCGGGCACACCGGGTCCACAGGACACGCCTTGACCGTGGCCCGGTCGGCCGCGCTGTGGGGGCCGGCGGCATTCGCCGTCGCCGCGGCGGCCGCCGCCCGCCGGCATCCCGGCTACGACCACC
>DATFOS010000139.1:0-18342 GCA_035265325.1 Acidimicrobiales bacterium | reverse complement strand
CGTTCATCGCCGCCCCACCCGACTGGCGCCGTACCGCACCCTCAAGCGGGGCCGGGCACCCTCGTCGCGTGCCCCGTCGCGCTCGTCACGCCCGTCGGCATCGCGCCGCTGTGCCTTCCGTCCCGGAACGTCCCGCCGCGGGATGTCCCGCCGCCGGCCGTCCTCGCTCGCACGTGCGAGACGGTCGACGTCGGCACGGTCCACGTCCGTGCGGTTCGGGTCCGTGCGGTCCCGGTCGGTGGTTTCGACGTCGGTGCGGTCGGCTCGGTTCCGTGCACCCGGTGCACCCCGGGCGCCACGGCCGCTGTTGCCTCCCGGTTCGGCGTCGTCGCCGCGCCGACGCCGCCCTGGTCGCTGCAGCTGCTGCTGTTGCTGCTGCTGGGCGCGGGCCGGTGCCGCCGGCTCGGCGGCGGGCGGCCGGGCCTCGGTGGCGCCCGGCCGCGGCGGCAGGACCCGCCCGCGCCCCGGCGCCCGCTCGGCCCGCGCCACGGGCGGCGGCGGAGGAGGCGGGGGCGGCGGCACAGGCCCCGGCACGACAGGGACCTCACCACTGGCCATGGCGGCGATCTCGCCGGTCGACGGCGGCACGGGCGAAGGCACCAGGGGCACGTCCCCGATCCGCCCGGGCACCGCCCCACCCGCGCCGGCCTCCGGCACCACCGGCGCCGGCCGTGGCGGCATCTCGGGCGGCCCCACCGGGGCCACCTCACCGGTCCGGGGTGCGACGGGCGCCGCCGCCGCAGGCCCCACGACCGGCCCCTCACCGGTCCGCGGCGCCGCGTGCACCTCAACGGTCCGCCTCACGGCCGGAACCTCACCGGTGCGGGGTGCCGTAGGCGCTCCGGCACGTGCCGCCACCGCCGGAGCCTCGCCCGTGCGGGCCGGTGTGGGCGCGCCCGTGCGCGACACGACCGGCACCTCACCGGTCCGCGGCACCGCAGGGACCTCGCCCGTTCGGGGAGCGGTGGGGGCATCGGCGGGTCGGGCCACGGCGGGCACCTCCCCCGTGCGGGGCGGGGTCGGCCCGACCGCGTCGGGCGGCGTGGCCCGCACGGGCCGACCGAACGGGGCCGACGCCGGGGTGGCCGGCACCGGCGGGCCCACGGACGGCGCCGGGGCCACCGGACGGCGGGCCACCGGAGGCTCGCCGGCGGTCGTCGGCCGCGCCAGCGACAGCAGCGACGTGAGCGACTCGGCGGCGGACGAGGCCAGGAACGTCCGTCCCCAACTGCGCACGACGCCCTTGGACCACATCGTGGCGGTCGCCCGCGGGTCCCAGGCGATGGCGCCCCCGAGCGGGATCTCGAGCTGCGCCGCCACCTCGGCAGGGGCGTACGGCTTGAGGCCCACGACCAGCGCCACGATCGGCTGGCGGGCGACCTCGCGCAGCCGGTTCACCACATGGCGGGCGTGCTCGACGCTGGCGACCGACGGCCGGCACACCAGCGCCAAGACGTCACCGACGGACACACGCCGGGCGGTGGGCTGGCTCGCCTCCCAGCGCCCGGCGTCGACGACGACCGTGCCGCCCAGCTCGTGGAGGGCGGGGCGCCAGCGGTCGACGACCGACCCGATGACGGAGGCGGCCATGAGGCCAGCGGTCGGCGCCAGCAGCGCCGGCACCGACGGCGGAGCCTCGGTCAGGTTGGTGCCGATCGCCGTGCCGGACACCTCCCGGCGCAACGCACCGGCCGCCCGCACGACGCCCGGGTCGTCGACCACGCCCGTGTAGGCCTGGACGTCACCGCCGGCCGGGTCCAGCTCGACGAGGACGGTCTCGCCGCGCAGCGTGGCGGCCGCGGCAAGGGCCGCCGCCGCGGTCGTGACACCCGGCGAGCCCTTCGCCGACACGAGGGTGATGACCGGCACCGGTCAGCCCTCCAGGACCACTAGCGACAGGCGCTCCTCGGCAGCAGCCGCCTGGACGGCAGCGGACTCCACCTCCGGCACCACGAGCTCGACAGGACGGGCGCGAGTGTTCTCGTCCGGCTCGCCGACCTGGAGCAGCCAGCCGTTCACCCGGGCGGCCTCGGGAGCCTCGCCACCGGCGCTGGCGGACGCCGTCGCCGAGGGACGCATCACGACCAGCACGTCGACGCCGCCGACCAGGGCGCTCTGGGGCGCGTCGGCCGGCGCCAGCTCGGCACCGACGATGGCCTCGTTGTCGGACACGACCCGCTCGCCGCGCGGCAGGACCTGTGCATCGGTCAGCAGCGAGCCCTCGACCAGGTCGACGGCGGCCTGGCGGCCGACGATGTCGTCGACGTCGCCGCCGCTCACCGTGTCGACGCCCGGGTCGGCCGCGACCCGCACCATGCGCAGGTCGTCACGCTGGATCTCGGCGAACCGGTCGACGTCGCCGGACAGGGCGATGACCTCGACCCGCTCCCCCGCCGAGACGTAGAGCGAGGCGAAGACCCAGCCGCCGAGCAGGGCGAGCACCGCCCCGGCCGCGACGCGAGCCCAGCGCCGGCGGGCGGGCAGGCCCTCCGGGTTGGTGCCCCCCGGCAGGGCGGACCGGCGCACGCGGGCCAGCCGCGGCCCCGCGGTGGTCACGGTGCCTCGCGCGGAATGCCCGTTGGGGTCGCTCATCCCTACGCCGACCTCTCAAGCTCGAACTCGTTCATCAACTGCTCGACCCGTCCACGACGATCGTCTGCACCTCGTCGACCACCCGCGGCACCCCGGTCGACAACGACATGGGATCGAACCCGCCGGACGGCCCGGCGGCCCCATTGATCGTCGACGTCCACTGCACGTCCCACGTCACCACGACCTGCGCCGGCCACGCGTCGGGCCGCCCTGCGACTCCGGTTCGTTCCGTGTACACGTGGGCACACGCCCCTGGCGCCAGTGCCTGATCCACCGGATCGCCCCCGGCCGGGTCATACCGAGTGCCCGGCGCCGTGCACACAACTGGTGCAGCGCCTGGCTCACCCGGTTCGAAGCTCAACGTCGGCGTGGCAGTCAGCTCGACACATACGGGCCCATCACACGTACCGACACTCTGCGGGCCCTGCCAATTCGTGACCTGCACGAAGACCGGAAGGCTGATGATCGACGGGGTCCCGACGGGCGGATCGGTGGTAACGGCCGGAGCGACCATGAGGTCGTTCACCTGGGCGAAGACGCCGGCGGCCACGTCCGCCGGATCCCGCGGGCGCGGCGGAGCCTCACCGCCAGGTGGGACCCAACGCGCCTCGTTGTTCGGATCGGCTCCACCCAGATCCGCTGACGTACAGCCGACGGGGATCTGTATCAAGGCATCAGCGGGCACGTTGGACATGTCGTTCCTGATGGCGTCGGCCCGAGGCCCACCGATCGTCTCCCAGGTGCACTGCGTCTCCACCGGTCGAATGTCGCGCGGTTCCTGGGGCCCAGAATTGCCCGTGCCCGACCCGGAACCGTCAGGCGTGCCGCCTTCCGACGGATCGGTGCCAGGACGACTTCCGCCGCCGACACCCGTTCCGACCTCACACTGAATGGTCTCCGGATTCACCACACAGGTCTGAGCCTCGACGGGGCTCGCCGCGAGGACAGGGACCGCGGCGGCGACCACAAAGGCGAGTAGGGCGAGATACGCGCGGCAGCTCATCGAAACTCCTGACAGCCAGCCTGCTCGTCATTGCCTTCGAGATGGCGGATCAACCAATGACCGTCGACCCGAACCGCCTCGCCGGTGCCGGCCTGTACCACGTCGGCGTGGTACTCGGTCTCACGATCGAGACTGTCGAACAACCGGTAATTGAAGATGGTGCACATCGGGAACGTGACTTCGTCCTCGTTCACGGGCACGATCTCGCCGTCAACGGCCCGTTCGATCGGCAACTGGCCATCGTCGTAAGGTCGCTGGCTGACACCCTGCTCCCCTCTAGCCACAAGCGCGTTGACGATGGGTTCGGTCATGGGGGCGTCCGGCACGAGCAACGCTTCCAGCTCCCTGTAGAGCTCGTGTTGCCTGTCGGCAGCAATGGCCGGATCGGCAACGATCTGGCTCATTACCTCGTCGTAGCGGGTGAGGAGGTCTTCCACGTAGGGCTCGACGGCGGTGGGGTCGGTGCCGGGAGGCTCTTCGTCGGAAGTGGTCTCGGCGGTGGCAGTGGTCGCCGTGGTGGCGGACGACTCGTCGTCGGCGGGGGGGTCGTCGTCGTTGCCGCAGGAGGTGGCGGCGAGGGTCAGGGCGACGCAGGTCGCGAGGAGGCGGAACGGGCGGTGTCGGGGCGCGGCGAAGTGGTGATGGCGCGCGCCATGTCGCCTGTCGGTGACGTCCGCCCGCCCCGACCCCAGCCTCGACCGGAGATCCACTGACCCAATTTGTAGCGGATGTCGAGCACTTCCCGTAGTTGCGAGGCCACAACGGCCCCGCTTGGTCACACGAACTTGACGTCGGGGGGTTGTGGGAGGGCGGGCGCGACGAACCGGCGCTGCCACCGCCCACCGGTTCGCATGCGCTGACCTCTGATCGGCCACGAGGCCTCCCAGACGATGGCCCCGTTGCCGGGGATTGCCGACGAAAGAACCGTTACCGGTCGGCCGCCGAACGAGACGTCACTTCCCTACGCGCTCACGTTAGCACGCAGCGGAGTGACGACACTCAGCCGGAACGGCACCGGACGACGCACCGGATATCCACGAGGGCGTCCGCTCCGGTCGCCGATAACGTCGTCGGACGATGTGCGCGGCCCCGGACGACCCAACCGAGACCGATGCACCACTGGTCGAGGCCAAGGCCCTGACCAAGAAATTCGGCGACTACGTGGCGGTCGACGGCATCGACTTCGAGGTCCACCGGGGCGAGGTGTTCGGCTTCCTCGGCCCCAACGGCGCCGGCAAGACCACCACCATGCGCATGATCGCCGCGGTGTCCCCGGTGACCGACGGCGAACTGCACATCCTCGGGATGGACCCCCGCCGCCAGGGCGCCGACATCCGGGCCCGGCTCGGTGTCGTCCCGCAGGAGGACAACCTCGACAACGAGCTGACCGTCTGGGACAACCTCCTCATCTACGGCCGCTACTTCGGGCTGCCGGTGGCCGAGGTGCGCGAGCGGGCGGCCGAACTGCTCCACTTCGCCCGTCTCGACGACCGGCGCGATTCCCGGGTCGACCCGCTCTCGGGCGGTATGAAGCGCCGCCTGACCATCGCCCGGTCGCTGATCAACCGGCCCGAGCTGCTGCTCCTCGACGAGCCGACCACCGGCCTCGACCCGCAGGCCCGCCACCAGCTGTGGGAGCGGCTGTACCGGCTCAAACGCGACGGCGTGACGCTGGTCCTCACGACCCACTACATGGACGAGGCCGAGCAGCTCTGCGACCGCCTGGTCATCATGGACGGCGGCCGCATCGTCGCCGAGGGCAGCCCCCGCCAGCTCATCGAGCGCTACTGCACCCGCGAGGTCGTCGAGCTGCGGTTCGACGACCCGGCGGACAACGACACCGCAGTCGGTCGCCTCCACGCGGGCCTGGCCGACGGCGCCCAGGTCGAGCCCGTGGCCGACCGCGTCCTCGTGTACACCGACGACGGCGACCACACCTCGACCGAGGTGGCGGACCTCGGGCTGGTGCCGGTCACGACGCTGGTCCGGCGCAGCTCGCTGGAGGACGTCTTCCTCCGCCTCACCGGCCGCACGCTGCTCGACTGAACGGCCCGCGATGAGCTCCCCGACGATGCCGCCGTCGGGGCCGACCGACGGCCCCGACGAGACCGCCCCCGACCGAGTGATCGACCGGACCGCCGACCGAGAGCCGTCCGCCTCCGGGCCCGCCGACCGGCCGGGCGTCGGCGGCGCCGTCGCCGCCGACCCGACGATCCCGTCCGCAGGGCCACCGGCGGACGCGCCGCCCGCGTGGGTGACCCGGGTCGCCGACCGGCTCGCCGCCTGGCCGCCGCTGCGCCAGGCCGAGCGCGAGGCCCGGATCTGGGTGCGGACGTGGAAGGGCGCCGCGGTCAACGGGCTTCTCACCCCGCTGCTGTTCCTCGGCGCCATGGGCCTCGGGCTCGGCGGGCTCATCGACGACAACGCCGGCGGCCGCAGCGTCGACGGCCTCACCTACCTGACCTTCGTGACACCGGGGATCCTGGCGGCGGCCGCCCTCCAGAGCGCCGCCGGCGACGCACTGTGGCCGGTCATGAGCGGCATCAAGTGGACCAAGACCTTCCACGCCGCCGCCGCCACCCCGCTCGGGCCGGGCGACGTGCTCGGCGGCTACCTGCTCTGGTCCGCCGCCCGCCTGACGCTCAACTCGGTCGCGTTCCTCGCCATCGCCGCCGTCCTGGGCGGCGTGCCCTCGTGGTGGGGCCTGCTGGCGATCCCGGCGGCGGTGGCCGGCGGGATGGCGCTGTCGGCCCCGCTGGCGGCGTACACGTCCCGGCAGGACTCCGACCTCTCGTTCCCGATCATCATGCGGATCGTCGTCATGCCGATGTTCCTGTTCTCGGGGACCTTCTTCGCCGTCGACCAGCTGCCCGCCGTGCTCCGGCCCGTCGCCTGGGTCACGCCGCTGTTCCACGCCGTCGAGCTGTGCCGTGGCTTCACGACCGGGCAGGTGGACGCGCTCGCCGTCGTCGGGCACACCGCGTTCCTGGCCGCCTGCATCGCCGGGGGCTGGTGGCTGGGCGCCCGGGAGTTCGCCCGGAGGCTGGGCTCGTGACCGCGGTCGCCCTTCTCGGCCCTCGCCGCACGCTGCGTGTCGTCGAGCGCAACGTCCGCAGCTACGTCCGCATGTGGCCGGCGTTCGTCAGCGGGTTCGTCGAGCCGATCTTCTACCTCTTCTCCATCGGCATCGGCGTGGGCGAGCTGGTCGGCGACCTCCCCGGCCCCGGCGGCGACCTCGTGTCGTACCGCGCCTTCGTCGCACCGGCCATGCTCGCCAGCGCGGCGATGAACGGCACGGTCTTCGACACCACCTTCAACTTCTTCTTCAAGTACAAGTACGCCAAGACGTTCGACGGCATGCTCGCCACCCCGCTCGGCGTCGCCGACGTGGCCCGGGGCGAGCTGGTGTGGGCGCTGGTCCGGGGCGGGATCTACTCGGCGGTGTTCCTGCTCACGATGCTGGCGCTCGGGCTCGTCGACTCGTGGTGGGCCGTGCTGGCGCTGCCGGCGGCCGTGCTGATCGGGTTCGCCTTCGCCGGCGCCGGGCTCGGCCTAACCACCTACATGCGGTCCTTCACCGACTTCGCCTACGTCGGGCTGGTGATCACGCCGCTGTTCCTCTTCTCCGCAACCGTCTTCCCGCTCGACCAGTACCCGCCGGCGGCCGAGTGGGTCGTCCGGGCCACGCCGCTCTACCAGGGCGTCGCGCTGGAGCGGGCGCTGATCCTCGGCAGCCCGTCGTGGGCGCTCCTCGGCCACGCCCTCTACCTGGCCGTCATGGGGTGGGCCGGGCTGCGCCTTGCCACGAAGCGGCTGGGCGTCCTCCTCCAGCCGTAGGACGCGTCCGTCCCATCGTGGTCACCGTCGACGTCACCGGTCCCCGCCGCAGCGGCTACGTCGAGTTCGACCCGGCCGGTGAGCTCCTCACCACGCAGGTGAGCTGAGCCCGGTTCGGCCGGCGCCGCCCGCCACGGCCCTACGGGCTCAGGCTGCGCCGGCCACCGGGTCGGCCGACGGTCCGGCGACCGTCACCCACGTCGCGACGGCGGCGGCGACCGGGACGCCGGCGTCCACGTCGTGGACGGCGACCCGGCTGACGAACCTGCGGCCCTCCCCGCCGACGAGGGCGGCGACGACCACGTAGCGCCGGCCCACCCGGACCTCGCCGGTGACGTGCGCCGTGAGGCGGCCGAGCAACGCGAGCATCCCGGGGCGGTGGCCGACCCAGAAGCCGGGGCAGTCGAGCAGCGCCCACACCGCCGCCGGCACGAGCCGCCCGTCGCTCCCGGCATGGGCCGGCTCGGGTGTGTATGCGGTCGCGACCAGCGGACGGCTGCCGGACGCCGCGCCGGCCACCGGGCCGGTGAACAGGCGAAGGCCGTCGGGCCTGATGGTCCCGCAGACGAAACAGCCGGGAACCGGGTGGTCATCGCCGTGGCCCGCGAACCGGGTGCGGGCGGCGACGGCCGGGTCCCAACCGACCGAGGGAGGCGCCGACGGGCGCGTGCCGACCCGGCGGGCGGACACCAGGAGCCGGTCGCCGTCGCTCAGCGAGGCCCGGTCGTCCGCCGCCCGCAGGTCGACCGGGCGATCGAGGGGCGTCGGGGCCACCAGCGTGACCTCGACGGGACCCGGGCCCAGGTAGGCGGCCACGGTCCCGGCCACCCAGCCACCGTTGCCCATGCCCGCTGGCCCGCACCGGTCGGACGCCACGACCACCTGCGTGGCCAGCCACGGGTCCTCGACGACGGCGGCGGTGCCGATGCCCGTGGCGGTGGCGCTAACCGTGGCGGCCGGACGGCGACCGGGCACCCGGCCCCCGCCCGGGTGCAGGGACCGGGGCCGGCGGGGACCGACGGCCGGGCGCCCCGGGGCGGGCATGGGCGCCACGTCGGGGGACGGGAACGGCGGGATGGTACGGGTGGTGGCCACTGGCCTTCCTCCTGCGTCGGGGGATGCTCAGCCCCAGCGGGGCTGCTCGTCTGGGTCGATGCCGAGGGACGCCTTGGCCACGATCTCGTAGGTGGCGAGCCCGTTGGCGGGGTGGAAGCGGCCCATGCGGACGTCCCGGAACAGCTGCTCCAGCCGGTGGCGCTTGAAGACGCCGGCCCCGCCGGTCAGGTCCATCGCCGTGTCCACGACCTCGAACGCCTTCGTGACGGTGAGGTGCTTCGTGGACACGATCTTCACGAACCAGTCGGCGCCGTGGTCGACGCCGGCGCCCCAGTCGGCGCAGGTCCGCTCGAGGTGGGCATCGATGCCCTCGAGCGCCATGCGCATGTCGGCAACCCCGTGCTGGACGCCCGGGTGGTGGGCCATCGAGCGGGTCAGCCCGTTGGACGTCTTGCGCCCGAGCGAGGCGACCGTCAGGTCGAAGGCCCGGTGGGCGGCACCGGCGTAGACCGAGGCGAAGCCGAGCAGGCCCCAGGCGGTCAGCGACAGGTGGAACAGGTCGGCGCCGGCGGCACCGGCCGGCACGACGACCGGCGTGAGGTGGTCCGGCACGAACGCCTGGTCCAGGACCGTGTCGTGGCTGGCCGTGGCGCGCATGCCGAGGGCGTCCCAGGTCTCCTCGATCCGGTAGCCGTCGGCGTCGCGCGGCAGGAAGGCGTGGACCACGCGGGGGTGGGCCGGGTCGCTCGTGTCCATGGCGTGGACGCCGAGGTAGGTCCACACGGGCGAGAGGCTGCCGAAGACCTTGCGGCCGGTGATGGCCCAGCCGCCGTCGACCCGCTCGGCCAGCGCCGTCGAGCCGAACAGGCCCGCCTCGTTGCCCGCCTCGCCGTGACCGGCGGCGAACACGTGGCCGGCGGAGGCCTCCTCGAGGATCCAGCCGCAGCGCTCGTCGCCGAAGCGACGGAGGTCGGCGGCCAGGCCCGTGAAGTACAGGTGCATGTTGACGGCGATCGCCGTCGCCGGGGCGTGGTAGGCGAGCCGCCGCTGGAGGCGCATCACCTCGTCCAGCGCCAGGCCGGAGCCGCCCAGCTCGGTGGGCACGGCGGCGAGCAGGTAGCCGGACGCGCGCAGCTCCTCGAAGTCCTCGGCGAAGAAGCGGTTCTGCCGGTCGTACTGGGGGGCCCGCTCGTCGAAACGGGCCAGCATGTCCTCGCTGAGCAGCGCACCCTGGTGGGTGATGGTGGTCATGCGAGAATGTTGCGGGCGGCCGGTTGCACGGGTGACACACGGCGCTGGCACGCCGGTGACAGCGGGCGGACGGGTGGTGCGGTGACGGAACGGACGAGCGTATGGGTCGGCCTCCTCGGGCCGCTGCGCCTGGAGGTCGACGGTGTCCCCGTCGAGGTCCCGGGCGTCCGCCGCCGTGCCGTGCTCGCCCTGCTGGCGGCGTCCGCCGGGCGGACCGTGGCGATCGATCGGATCCTCGACGCGGTGTGGCCCGACGAGGTCCCCGACTCGGGGCGCCGGGGGCTGCAGAGCCACGTGTCGCGGCTCCGCGGGCACCTCGGCCCGGCGGCCGACCGGCTCGTGCGCGACGGGGCCGGGTACCGCCTCGACCTCGGCCCGGGCGAGCTCGACGTGGCCGACGCCCGGGCGCTGGCGGGCGCCGCCGAGGCGGACGGCGGACCGGACGCCCTCGACGCCGCACTCCGGCTGTGGCGGGCGCCGGCGCTGGAGGAGTTCGCAGACGTCCCGCCGCTGGCGGCCGAGGCCGTCGCCCTCGCCGAGCTGCACACCCGCCTCACCGACGACTGGTTGGCGGCGCGCCTCGCCCCAACCGGTCCGTCCGACGCCACGCCCACGAGCCCGGACGGGACGTCCGGCTCCGGCCGGGCCGCGGCCGGGGACGGCGACCTGGTGGCCGACGCCACGCGGGCCGCCTCCGAGCAGCCGCTGCGGGAGCGGACCCACGGCCTGCTGGTCCGGGCGCTCGCCGCGGGCGGGCGCCAGGCGGAGGCCCTGCGGGCCGCGCACGCCTTCCGTCACCGCCTCGCCGAGGAGACCGGGCTCGACCCCAGCCCCGCCTTCGACGCCGTGGAGCAGGAGGTCGCCGTCGGCGTCCTGGCCCCCGCGTCGCCGGCCGCCCCGGCGGCCAGATCGGCGGTCGCCCGTCCCTCGTCGCCGCTGGTCGGACGCGGCCACGAGGTCGCCGACCTGCGCCGCCGCCTGGCCCGCCAGCGCCTGACCACGGTCGTCGGGCCCGGCGGCGTGGGCAAGACCCGGCTCACGCTCGAGGTCGTGGCGGACGCCGCCGCCGAGGGGACCGAGGTCGTCGTGGTCGAGCTGGCCACGGTGGAGGACCCGACCCGCGTGGTCGACGCCCTGGCCACGGCGCTGGGCGTCCGCGCCCGGAGCGGCCCGGAGGCACTCGCCGCCTGCACGGACGCCCTGGCCTCCCGGCCGGTGCTGGTCCTGCTCGACAACGGCGAGCACGTCCTCGACGCCGCCCGGGACCTCGTCACCGCCCTGCTGGCGGGATGCCCGCAGGTGGCTGTCGCGGTCACGTCCCGCGAGCCGCTGGGGCTGGCCGACGAGCACCTGCTGCGGCTCGGCCCGCTGCCGGTCCCCGAGGAGGGCGCCACCGACCCGGGCCAGGTGACGCAGGCCCCGGCGGTGGCGGCGTTCCTGGCCCACGCCCGCCGGCGGGTCCCCGACCTGGTCGTGGACGGGGACGACGCCCGGCTCGTGGCCGACGTCGTCCGCCGGCTGGACGGGCTGCCCCTGGCGCTGGAGCTCGCCGCCGGCCGCGTCGGGACCCTGGCGCTGCCGGACCTCCACGCCCGCCTCGACCGGGCCCTCGACCTGCTGCGCGCCGGGCGCGCCAGCGGGTCCGCCCGCCACCGGACCCTCCGCGCCGCCATCGACTGGTCCTTCCACGCCCTCGACGAGGACGCACGGCGCCTGCTGTGCGGGCTCGGCGTGTTCCCCGGCGGCGTCGACCTGGACACCGCCGAGCGGGTCGGCGACCGGCTCGGCCTCGACGACGACCCGGTGTCCGTCGTGGCCGGCCTGGTGGACGCCTCGATGCTCGCCGCCGCCCCCGGGCCGACGGGCGTCCGCTACCGGGCGCTCGAGACCGTGCGCGCCTACGTGCGGGACGTCCGGGCGGCCACCGGCGAGGCGGACCGCGCCGAGCGCGAGCTGATCGCCTGGGCCGTCGACCTCACCGCCGAGCTGGACGCCCTCTGCCGGGGGCCGGAGGAGGCCGCCGCCGACGCGCGCCTCCGGGCCGAGCTGCCCAACCTCGCCGCCGCATGGGACGCCGCCGCGCACCGGGGCGACGTCGACGCCCGCGTGGCGATGGTGGCCAACATCGACCACATCCGGGCGTTCCGCCAGCTCGCCGGCGTGGCCACCTGGCCGCTCGAGCTGCTGGACGACCCGGGCCTCGAGGGGCACCCGGGCCGCCCCACCGTGCTGGGGGCGGCGTCCCGCACCGCGTGGCTCCGGGGCGACCGCGAGGAGGCCGAGCGCCTCGGCCGGGAGTGCGTGGCCACCGCCACCACGGACGACGCCGCCTTCCGCGGCCTGGCGGCCCTGGCCACGGTGCACCTCTATGCCGGCGACCCGGCGCAGGCCGAGGCCCTGTGGGTGGAGGCGGCGGCGCGGGGCGGGCCGACCGTCACCGCGGTCTACCTGGGGGCGGCGGCGCTGGCGGCCGCCTACGCCGGGGACACCGAGCGGACGACCGCCCTACTCGCCGATGCGATGCCCCCGGGCGCCGTGATTGCGCCCTCGGCCCGGGCCCTCGCCCTCTACACGGCGGCCGAGATGCTGGCCGGCGAGGACCCCGAGGCCGCAGCCGAGCGCTACGGGGAGGCCATCGCCCTGGCGGCCGCCTGTAACGCCGAGTTCGTGGAGGGCGTGGCGCAGGTCGGGCTGGTCCGCCTGTGGGCGGCCGGCGGCCGGGACCGCCAGGCGCTCGCCGGCTACCGGACGCTCCTGGAGTCGTGGCGGCGGTCCGGGCACTGGGCGCAACTGTGGACGACGCTGCGCAACCTCGCCGACCCACTCGCACGCACGGGGCAGGCCGAGACGGCAGCGATGGTCCTGGCCGCGGCCGACGCCGCCGCCGAGGCGCCGCTGGTCAGCGTCCCGGCGGTGGCGGCCGGGCTCACGGCACTGGCCGAGCGCCTGCGGGACGAGCTGGGCGAGGGCGCCTACGCCGCCGCGGTCGCCAAGGGAGCGGCGGCGTCCCGGACGGAGGCCGTCGACGCCGCCCTCGCCGCCGTCGACGCCGCCCTGGACCGGGCGCCCGCCGGACCGGTGTGACTGGCGCCGGGCCGGGCGGGCACCCTTGGGGCCGTGGCCGATGACGACCTGACGACCGACCGGGGCCTGCGCCTGCCGGCCGCCGCCATCGACGAGCGGTTCGCCCGCGGCTCGGGGCCGGGCGGTCAGCACCGCAACGTCACCGCCAGCGCCGTCGAGGTGGTCGCCGACCTCCGCTGGCTGCAGGGGCCGGGCGCCGACCGGGTCCGCAGCAAGCTGGGCGAGACCTACCGGGCCCGCGCCGAAGAGGCGCGGTCGCAGTGGCGCAACCGGACCGTGGCCCGCCAACGGCTCGCCGAGGCCATCGACCAGGCCGCCTACGTGGCGCCGCCGCGCCGCCCCACGCGGCCGAGCAAGGGCGCCCGCCAGCGCCGCCTCGACGCCAAGCGCCAGACGGCCGACCGCAAGCGGTCACGGTCCTGGCGCCCCGGCGACGACTGAGCCGGCGGCCGGCCCGGTCGACGCCGACCGGACCGGGTGACGCTAGGCGTCGAGGGTCGTGCGGAGGTGGTCGACGAGGTCGGCAATCGGGACGCGCGCCTGGGCCATCGAGTCGCGGTCGCGCACCGTGACGGCGTGATCGTCGAGCGTCTCGAAGTCGACGGTCACGCAGAACGGCGTGCCGAGCTCGTCCTGCCGGCGGTAGCGGCGGCCGATGGCCTGGGTCTCGTCGTAGTCGCACATCCAGTGCGGCTGGACCTGGGCCAGGACCTCCCGGGCCGGCTCCTGCAGCTCGGGCTTCTTCGACAACGGCAGCACCGCCACCTTGTAGGGGGCGATACGGGGATGGAAGCGCAGCACGACGCGGGGCTCGCCCTGCCCCTGGCCCTCGCGCTCGACCTCCTCCTCGTCGTAGGCGGCCATGAGGAAGGCCATCGCCGTGCGGGTGGCGCCGGCGGCCGGCTCGATGACGTGGGGCGTGTAGCGCTCGTTGGCGGCCTGGTCGTAGTACTCGAGCCGCTCGCCCGAGGCCGTGGCGTGGGCCGTCAGGTCGTAGTCGCCGCGGTTGGCGATGCCCTCGAGCTCGTCCCACCCCCAGGGGAAGAGGAACTCGACGTCGGACGTGCCCGACGAGTAGTGCGACAGCTCGTCCTGCTCGTGCGGCCGCAGGCGGAGCAGGTCGTCGGGGATGCCCAGGCCGCGGTACCAATCGAGCCGCTCCTGGCACCAGTACTGGTACCACTTCTCGGCCTCGTCCGGCGGGACGAAGTACTCCATCTCCATCTGCTCGAACTCGCGGGTCCGGAACACGAAGTTCCCCGTCGTGATCTCGTTGCGGAACGACTTGCCGACCTGGGCGATGCCGAACGGCGGCCGCTTGCGCGAGGTCTCGAGCACGTTCTTGAAGTTGACGAACATGCCCTGGGCCGTCTCGGGCCGCAGGTAGACCTCGTGGCCGGCACCCTCGACCGGCCCGGCGTAGGTCTTGAACATGAGGTTGAAGTGCCGGGCCTCGGTGAACGTGCCCCGCCTGCCGCAGTTGGGGCACAGGTCGGGGTCGTCGAGCTTGTCGAGCCGGAACCGCTCGCGACAGTTGCGGCAGTCGACCAGCGGATCGGTGAAGTTCTCGAGGTGGCCCGAGGCCTCCCACACCGCGGGCGGCGAGAGGATGGCGGCGTCGAGGCCGACCACGTCGTGGCGGAGCTGCACCATCGATCGCCACCAGGCCTCCTTGACGTTGCGGAGCAGCAGCACGCCGAGGGGCCCGTAGTCGTAGGTGGAGCGGAAGCCGCCGTAGATCTCGGCCGACGGGTACACGAAACCGCGGCGCTTGCAGAGGTTGACGACCTTGTCGAAAAGGCCGGGGTCGGGAGTGGCCGCGGGCTCGGAGGACATGGCCAGCAAGTCTACGGCGGCCCGGCGCCGACCCCGGTGACGGTTTGTGCCGGCCGTCCTCACCGTGCGCCACGCGGCCGGACGGGCGACGACGCTCCGTGCTGGTCATGCTCGGGCGACGACGGGCCGGGTGGTAGAAACGGCGCCGTGAGCTACCCGTACCAGGCCACTCCCGACCCCACCGCCGTGGTCGGCCGACGCGTCGTCGCCACCCTCGTCGACGGCCTGGTGATCGCGGGGCCCGCCACCGCCATCGCCGCGGCCGAGCTCGACCTGCAGTACCTCGACGAGGCCGACCTGCAGGTGCCGAGCGACCAGTTCTGCGAGCTGCTGCGGGACCAGTCCACGACCTCGGTCTGTGTCGACGCCGGCGACCGGGTCTACTTCTCGGACAACACGCCGGTGCTCGGCTGGGTGACCGGGCTCGTTCTGTCCGTGGCGCTGCTCGTGCTTCTCCAGGGCCTGAAGGGCGTCACGCCCGGCAAGGCGTTGATGGGCATCCGGACCGCCGGCGCCGACGGGCGGGCGCCGGGCCTCGGCAAGGCGCTGGTCCGGTGGCTCCTGCTGATCGTCGACACGTTCCCCTGGTGCGCCCCGCTTCTCGGCTTCATCCTCGCCCTGTCGACCAACGGCCACCAGCGGCTCGGCGACAAGGCGGCCTCGACCTTCGTGGTGGACAAGGCGGCGTTCGGCCAGCCGCTCCACGTCCCCGGCACGGCGACCGGCGCCCCGGCCTACGCCGGCGGGGGCTATCCCGCCCCCGGCCAGCCCGGCACCGGCCCCGCCTGGGGACCGCAGCCGGGGCCCGGAGACGCGTGGGGCCCGGCCGCCCAGCAGCAGCCGGGGGCGACCGCGTGGGGCCACGACCCGTCCTCCAGCGACTCGTGGGCGCCGGCCCAGCCGTACGGCGCCCCGGCGCCCGGCCCTACGCCCGCCCCGGCGTCGGACTCCGCGCCGAGTGGGGAGCCCGCGGCGCCGGCCGGCCCGCCCTCCGGTCCCCCGTCCGGCCCGCCGACGAGCGGCCGCCCTGCCCCCGCCGGCTGGCCGCCCTCCACCGGCGAGACGGAGGCGGTCCCGACCGCCGAGGCCACGGACCCGGGCGCCCCCGCGGTCTCTCCGTCGGGTTCGGGCCCGTCGGTGTCGTCCGACGAGGCCGAGCACCCGGTGCCGTTCTCGCCGGAGCCGTCACCGCTGGCGGGCGCCACGGCCACGTCCTCCGACCCGGCCGAGGGCGCCGACCGGCCCGGCGAGCCGCCCACCGACGTGACGGAGGCCGCCCAGGCGCCGGCCGCCGGCGCCGCGGCCGACGATGGGGGCGGCACCGGTGGCCCCGAGCACCCGCTCGACGTGTCACCGCCGGCCACGCCGTCCCCGTCCGAGCCCGATCCCGACGCCACCGTGGTGGCCGGCCCCTCCGCCGCCGCGGCGCCGAGCGAGCCCGATCCCGACGCCACCGTCGTGTCGGCCGCGGGCATGGCCCCCGCCGGCGACCCGGACGCCACGGTGGTCGGCCAAGCCCCCGACGCCGACCGCACGATGATCGCCCCCGCGTCGGCCGCGGCCGAGCCCGCCCCGGCGGCGGGGCAGCCGCAGGCCCAGTACAACCCGCAGTGGGACGCCGCCCGCGGCACCTACATCGTCTGGGAGCCCGGCCGGGGCCAATGGCTCGGCTGGGACGACAACGCCAAGGAGTGGCGCCCGCTCTGACCGGCGGGGACGCAGGACGCCAGCCGGTGCCGCGGGCCCCGTGCCCGGGGCACCGTCGCGTCGGGCCGGGGCGCGGTGGTTGGAGGAGAGACCGGTCGTTCTGGGCGATCGGCGGTCAGGTGCGGTGGAGGGCCGTGACCGAGCGAAGGCGGCGCTCCAGGTGGTGTTCGAGGGCGCGGGTGGCCAGGTGGTCCACCTCGGACACGACCGGCCCCCGCCGCTCCTCGGCGAGGGCGCTGCCGAGGCGCCCGCCCAGGACCGCCTGCAGGACGGCCACGGCGCCCGGGCTCACGGCCTGGCCCTGGCGATGCACGGCACAGCACAGCCCACCACCGGCGACGTCCCAGCTCACGAGCGGCCCGTCGTCGCCGCACACCAGGCACTGCTCGACCTGGGGCCGGAAGCCCTCCAGCGCCAGGACCTTGAGGAAGAACGCCGGCACGACCAGCAGCGAGTCGCCGGTGGCCAGCGTCCGCAGCGCCCGGACCAGCATCTCGTACAGCCGGGCGTTCGCCTCGCGCTCCTGGGCGAGCTGGTCGCAGGCCTCGAGCATCGACACGGCCTGGCCGAGCCGGTCGAGGTCGTCCCGCAGCTGGCGGAAGTGGTCGATCGTCTCGGCCTGGGTGACGATGTCGAGCTCCCGGCCTTCGTAGAACAGCAGCTTGACGTGGCTCGCCGGCTCGAGCCGGCCGCCGAAGCGGCTCTTGGTCTTGCGGACGCCCTTGGCGACGGCCCGGACCTTGCCGTTCCCCCGCGTCAGGATCACGACGATGCGGTCGGCCTCGCCCAGCTTGTAGGTCCGGAGGACGACGCCCTGGTCGTTGTAGAGCGCCACTAGCGGGAGCGTACGCCCCCGTACCGCCGGTCCCGGCCCTGGAACTCGCGGATCGCGTCGAACAGGTGCTCGCGGCGGAAGTCGGGCCAGAGCACGTCGGTGAAGACGAGCTCGCTGTACGCCAGCTCCCACAGCAGGAAGTTGGAGATGCGGTACTCGCCCGAGGTCCGCACGACCAGGTCGGGGTCGGGCATCTCGGGGTCGTACAGGTGGGCGCGCAGCGTCTTCTCGGAGACCTTGTCGGCCGGCGTCCCCCGCCGGACCAGCTCACGCACGGCGTCCACGATCTCGGCCCGACCCCCGTAGTTGAACGCGAGGACGAGCGTCATCTTGGTGTTGTTCTTCGTCAGCTCGACCGTCTCGTCGAGGCGGCGCAGCACCCGCCGCGGCACACGCCAGTCGCGCCGGCCCAGCACCTTGACCCGCACGCCCATGTCGTGCAGCTCGTCGCGCCGGCGGACCAGCAGGCCCTCGTTGAAGCCCATCAGGTAGCGGACCTCGTCGGTCGGCCGCTTCCAGTTCTCGGTCGAGAAGGCGTAGACCGTCAGCCACTGGATGCCGACCTCGAGGGCGCCCTCGACCGTGTCGAAGAGGGCCTCCTCACCGGCGGCGTGGCCGTCGGTGCGGGGCAGGCCCCGGCGCTGGGCCCAACGCCCGTTGCCGTCCATGACGCAGCCCACGTGAGCAGGGATGCGGGTCGGGTCGATCCCAGTGAGCATCGTGGCAAGTTACCTCCGGGAGCGGGTAGGCAACGAGGCGAACGCAGCCCGTCCGGAGGCCTGCGCACGGCGTCGCCTCGGAGGCAGCCCATGCTCGATGTCCTGCGCCGCCGCCTGCCGTGGCTCAACACGCCGCTGGACGTCCACGAACGCGTGTCCTCGTTGGGCGGCGGTCCGCTGGCCAGCTCGATCGCGCTGGCCGGGTTCCTGTCCCTGTTCCCGCTCCTGCTCGTGGGCATCTCGGTGTTCGGCTTCGTCTCCGCCGGCGATGTCGACTTCTCCCGTCAGGTGGTCGACGCGCTCGGGCTGGAGGGCCAGGCGGCCACGCAGGTCCTGTCGGCCATCGGCACCGCGGAGGACAGCCGCCGCGCCGCCTCGCTGATCGGCTTCGTGGGCCTCGTGTGGTCGGGGCTCGGGGTCGT
>DATFOS010000138.1:0-19485 GCA_035265325.1 Acidimicrobiales bacterium | reverse complement strand
CTACGGGGCCTGTGAGACCTGCGACGGCCTGGGCACGCGCTACGAGGTCGACCCCGAGCTGGTCGTGCCCGACCCCGAGCTGAGCCTCGAGGAGGGGGCCATCGCCCCCTGGGCGTCCGGCCACCAGCGCTACTTCCAGCGCCTCGTGGTGGCGGTGGCCGACGAGCTCGGCATCGACATGGCGACCCCCTACGCCAAGCTGACGGCGAAGCAGCGCAAGTCCCTGCTCTACGGCACGGGCGTCGGCAAGGTGTGGGTCAAGTTCAAGAACCGCTACGGCCGCGAGCGCTCGTACCACGCCAACTACGAGGGCGTGATCCCGTACCTGCAGCGCCGGCACGGCGAGGCCGAGTCCGACAGCGCCCGCGAGCAGGTCGAGGGCTACATGCGCGAGGTGCCGTGCGCGGTGTGCGGCGGCGCCCGGCTCAAGCCGCTGTCGCTCGGGGTGACCATCGACGGGCACTCGATCGCCGACATCAGCAACATGTCGATCGCCGAGTCGGCCAAGACGCTGGCCGGCCTGACGCTGTCCGAGCGCGACCGCATGATCGCCGAGCGGGTCGTGAAGGAGATCAACGCCCGCCTCGGCTTCCTCCTCGACGTCGGGCTCGACTACCTGACCCTGTCCCGCTCGTCGGCCACGCTGGCCGGCGGCGAGGCCCAGCGCATCCGGCTGGCGTCGCAGATCGGGTCCGGCCTGGTGGGCGTGCTGTACGTCCTGGACGAGCCGTCGATCGGCCTGCACCAGCGCGACAACCACCGGCTCATCGAGACGCTCATCCGCCTGCGCGAGCTGGGCAACACGGTCCTCGTGGTCGAGCACGACGAGGACACGATCGGCGTGGCCGACTACGTGGTCGACATCGGCCCGGGCGCCGGCGAGCACGGCGGCGAGATCGTCCACGCCGGCACGGTCAAGGCGCTGCTCAAGAACAAGCGGTCGGTCACCGGGCAGTACCTGTCGGGCCGCAGGTCGATCCCCGTCCCCGCCAAGCGACGCCCCGTGGGCGACAAGCGGCTGCGGGTGCGGGGCGCCCGCGAGCACAACCTGAAGAACCTGACCGTCGACGTGCCGCTCGGGTGCTTCGTGGCGGTGACCGGCGTGTCGGGCTCGGGCAAGTCGACCCTGATCAACGACATCCTCTACCGGTCGCTGATGCAGAAGGTCTACAAGTCGAAGGTCCCGCCCGGCTTACACACGGGGGTCGACGGCATCCAGCACCTCGACAAGGTCATCGACATCGACCAGTCGCCCATCGGGCGCACGCCGCGGTCCAACCCGGCCACCTACACCGGCGTGTTCGACCACGTCCGCAAGCTGTTCGCCCTGACGCAGGAGGCCAAGGTCCGGGGCTACATGCCGGGCCGCTTCAGCTTCAACGTGCCGGGCGGCCGCTGCGAGGCCTGCGCCGGCGACGGCACGATCAAGATCGAGATGCACTTCCTGCCCGACGTGTACGTCCCGTGCGAGGTCTGCAAGGGCGCCCGCTACAACCGCGACACGCTCGACATCACGTTCAAGGACCTCAACATCTCCGACGTGCTCAACCTGAGCTGCGAGGAGGCGCTCGAGTTCTTCTCGAACCAGCCGGCGATCGCCCGCCACATGCGCACGCTCGTCGACGTGGGGCTCGGCTACGTGCGGCTGGGGCAGCCCGCCACCACGCTGTCGGGCGGCGAGGCCCAGCGCGTCAAGCTGTCGTCCGAGCTGGCCAAGCGCTCGACCGGCCACACGATCTACATCCTCGACGAGCCGACGACGGGCCTCCACTTCGAGGACATCCGCAAGCTGCTCGCCGTCCTGTCCCGCCTGGTCGACCAGGGCAACACCGTGCTGGTCATCGAGCACAACCTCGACGTCATCAAGACGGCCGACTGGGTCATCGACCTCGGGCCGGAGGGTGGCAACGGTGGCGGCACGGTCGTCGCCACCGGCACCCCGGAGGACGTCGCCCAGGTCGAGGACAGCTGGACGGGCCGCTTCCTGCGCCCCATCCTCCCGGCCCTCGACGAGGCGTCGGCCGCCAGCTGAGCGGGGGGCGGGGGCGTCGCGCCCGCAGCGCCTACGGCGGGTGGACGGGAAACCCGCCGGCGCCCCGCCCGTCCGCATGGTCGACTGGGGCAACTATGTCGTTGACCAATGTGACGGAAACCGCCGGCGCCGCCGACGTTGCCGCCGTCCGGGCGTTCAACCGCTTCTACACCCGGCTCATCGGGGTCCTCGACGAGGGCATCGCCGACGGGCCGTTCACGCTGACCGAGGCCAGGGTGCTGTTCGAACTGGCGGTGGAGGGCGAGGTCGCCACCGCGGACCTGCGGGCCCGGCTCGGGCTCGACGCCGGGTACCTGAGCCGGATCCTGTCCCGCTTCGAGGTCGACGGCCTCGTGGTGCGCCGCAAGAGCCCCGACGACGGCCGGCGCCTGCTGCTGGCCATCACCGAGGCGGGGCGGGCGGCCCAGGCCGATTCCGACCGGCGCGCCAGCGACCAGGTGGCCCGGCTGCTGGGCGAGCTCGAGCCGGCCCGCCGTCGCCGGGCGCTCGGGGCCATGCGCGCCATCGAGGACGCCTTCGGGTCGGGCGGGCGCCCCGGCGACGGCCGGAGCGGCGCCGAGGCGGGCCCGGCCGGCCGGCGGCTCGTCGTCCTCCGGGAGGCCGAGGCCGGCGAGCTGGGGTGGATGGTCGCCCGCCACGGTGCCCTCTATGCCCGCGAGTACGGGTGGGACCGCACGTTCGAGGGCCTGGTGGCCGACATCGCCGCCACCCATCTGCGGGAGCCCGAGCGGGCCCGGATCCGGGCGTGGGTGGCCGAGGTCGACGGCGAGCCCGCCGGGTCCGTCGTCTGCGCCCGGGACGACGACGAGACGGCCCGCCTCCGCCTCCTCCTGGTCGAGCCGTGGGCCCGGGGCCTCGGCATCGGCAGCCGTCTCGTCGACGAGTGCCTGCGGTTCGCCCGCCGGTCCGGCTACCGCCGGATCACGCTGGCGACCTACGACGTGCTGGCCGACGCCCGGCGGATCTACCAGCGCGCCGGCTTCACGCTGGCCGACCAGCATCCCGAGCAGGCGTTCGGCCACGCCCTCACGGCCCAGGAGTGGTCCCGGGAGCTGTGAGGGAACGGTCGCCGCCAGGCTCGCACGCCGCCCGCGTGCCCGATCCGGTCCCGTCCGCGGCGACGGGTGGGCGCTGACCCGAGGCCAGCGCGCCGGCGATCACGCCGCTCCCGGTGGCTCCCAGCCGTCCGGGGCGAGCTCGAACCCGTCGAACGTGAAGGCGGGGGAGACCGTGCAGCTCACGAGCGTCCATGCCCCGGTGGGCTCGGCGGACTGCCACGCGCCCTCCGGCACGATGCCCTGGGGTCGCTGGCCTGCGACCAGGTCCGACCCGAGCAGCATCGACGTCACCGACCCCGATCCGGGCCAGACCCGCAGCCGCAGCGGCAGGCCGGCGTGGAAGTGCCAGATCTCCGTGGCGTCGACGCGGTGCCAGTGCGATCGCTGGCCGGCGGCGAGCAGGTAGTAGATCGCCGTGCCCACCCCGCGGCCACCCGACGAGGGCACATCGCGCCACGTCTCGGCGAACCATCCGCCCTCCGGGTGGGGCAGCATGCCCAGCCGTTCGACGATCGCGTTGACTTCACCGTGGTGAGCGGTCACGTGCGTCTGTTTGCCCCCCACCACGGAGCCCATCCGTCATCTGTACCGTGGATGGGCCCACGTGGTGCGGGCCGACCGCCCCGCGACGGCCACGCCGGCCCGCCGGGCGGCTCGACAGACGGACACGAAGGAGCGAGATGCTCGGTCTCCCCGACGAGGTCACGGTGTGCCTCTTCGACATGGACGGCGTGCTCACGCGCACGGCCGTCGTGCACGCCGCCGCCTGGAAGGAGACGTTCGACGCCTACCTGCAGGTGCGGTCCTCCCGGACGGGGGAGACCGGCCCGGCATTCGCACCGATGACCCCCTCCGACTACGACCGCTACGTCGACGGCAAGCCCCGCCTCGACGGCACCCGGGCGTTCCTCCAGTCCCGCGGCCTCGAACTGCCGGTGGGCACGCCCGAGGACCCGCCCACGGCGGAGACGCTGCACGGGCTGTCCAACGCCAAGAACGGCCATGTCCTCGCCAAGCTGGCGGAGGGGAAGGTCGAGGCGTACGAGGGGTCCATCCGTTACGTCGAGGCCGCCCGCCGCGCCGGGCTCAAGACCGCGGTCGTGTCGTCCAGCGCCAACACGCAGGCGGTCCTCGAGTCCGCAGGCATCGCCGACCTGTTCGACGCCCGCATCGACGGCATCGTCGCCGTCGAGCGCAAGCTGCCGGGCAAGCCGGCGCCCGACACCTACCTGGCCGGCGCAGCCGAGTTCGGGATGGGCCCCGAGTCGGCGGCCGTGTTCGAGGACGCCCTGGCCGGCGTGGCCGCCGGGCGCGCCGGCGGCTTCCGCCTCGTGGTGGGCGTCGATCGGGTGGACCAAGCGGCCGCGCTCCGGGAGCACGGCGCGGATGTCGTGGTGAAGGACCTCGACGAGTTGATGGAGGACACGTGACGGTCAGCGGTTGGGTGGGGGCGCGGCGGGTGGTCGCACGACCCGTGGGGGTGCGGCGATGAGCGGGCCGGTGGAGGAAACGGGCTTCGTGGTCGAGCCGTGGAGCGTGACGGAGCGGGGCCTCGACCTCGACAAGATCGCCCGCAGCGAGTCGGTCTTCGCCCTCTCGAACGGGCACATCGGCATGCGGGGCAACCTCGACGAGGGCGACCCGCACGGCCTGCCGGGCACGTACCTGAACTCGGTGTACGAGCTGCGCCCGCTGCCGTACGCCGAGGGCGGCTACGGGTACCCCGAGTCGGGCCAGACGGTCATCAACGTGACCAACGGCAAGCTGATCCGCCTGCTGGTCGACGACGAGCCGTTCGACGTCCGCTACGGCCTGCTCGAGACGCACGATCGCACGCTCGACATGCGGGCGGGCACGCTGAGCCGCAGCGTCCAGTGGCGCAGCCCGGCGAGCGACTCGGTGCGCGTTCGCTCGACGCGCCTGGTCAGCCTGACCCAGCGGGCCATCGCCGCCATCGAGTACGAGGTCGAGCCGGTCGACTCCTCGCTGCGGATCGTGCTGCAGTCCGAGTTGGTCGCCAACGAGGAGCTGCCGGCCCAGTCCAAGGACCCGCGCACCGCCGCCATCCTCGAGTCGCCCCTGGTCGTCGAGGAGCACAGCTGCAACGGGACCAAGGCGATGTTGGTCCACCGCACCCGCCACAGCGGGCTCCGCATCGCCGCCGGCATGCAGCACGTCATCGAGTGCCCCACCGGGCTCGACGTCGAGATGACCAGCAGCGACGACGTGGCCCGGCTCACCGTGGCCACCCGGCTCAAGCCCGGCCAGAAGCTACGGCTCGTGAAGTTCGTGGCCTACGGGTGGTCGTCCCAGCGCACCCGTCCGGCAGTGCGCGACCAGGTCGTCGCCGCCCTCGCCGGCGCCAAGCTCACCGGCTGGGAGGGCCTCCTCGCCGAGCAGCGCGCCTACCTGGACGAGTACTGGGCCGGCGCCGACGTCGAGGTCGACGGCGACGCCGAGGTGCAACAGGCCGCCCGCTTCGGGCTGTTCCACCTACTGCAGTCGTCGGCCCGGGCCGAGCAGCGCCCGGTCCCCGCCAAGGGCCTCACCGGCACCGGCTACGACGGCCACACCTTCTGGGACACCGAGACGTTCATCCTCGCGGCACTCACCTACACGCACCCCGAGGCGGTGGCCGACGCCCTGCGCTGGCGCCAGATCATCATCCCGGACGCCCTGCATCGGGCCCAGGAGCTGGGCCTCAAGGGCGCGGCGTTCCCCTGGCGGACCCTGCGCGGACGCGAGGCGTCCGGGTACTGGCCGGGCGGCACCGCCGCGTTCCACATCAACGCCGACATCGCCGCCGCCGTGGTCCGCTACCTCGACGCCACCGACGACGAGGAGTTCGAGCGTGAGGTGGCGGTCGAGATCCTGGTCGAGACCGCCCGGCTGTGGCGCTCGCTGGGCCACCACGACCACGACGGGCGCTTCCGGATCGACGGCATCACGGGGCCCGACGAGTACAGCGCGATCGCCGACAACAACGTGTTCACCAACCTCATGGCGGCGAACAACATGCGCTCGGCCGCAGAGGTGTGCGCCCGGCAGCGGGACAAGGCGAACTCGCTGGGCGTCACGACCGAGGAGATGGCGTCGTGGCGCGATGCCGCCACCAACGTGGTGATCCCGTACGACGAGCGGCTCGGCGTCCATCCCCAGAGCGAGCGTTTCACCGAGCACGCCCGCTGGGACTTCGACGCCATGAAGCCCGACGACTACCCGCTGCTGCTCAACTTCCCGTACTTCGACCTGTACCGGAAGCAGGTCGTCAAGCAGGCCGACCTGGTGCTCGCGATGCACCTCTGCCCCGAGGCGTTCACCGAGGAGCAGATGCTGCGGAACTTCACCTACTACGAGGCCATCACCGTGCGTGACTCCTCGCTGTCGGCGTGCACGCAGGCCACGGTGGCGGCCCGGCTCGGCCATCTCGACCTTGCCCACGACTACCTGGGCGAGGCCGCGCTGATCGACCTGGCCGACCTGGCCGGCAACACGCGCGACGGCATCCACATGGCGTCGATGGCCGGGGCGTGGCAGACGCTGGTCGAGGGCTTCGGCGGCATGCAGGCGCGGACCAAGCACGTGTCGTTCGCCCCGCGCCTGCCGAGCGGGCTGGGGCGGCTGGCGTTCCGCGTCCGCTACCGGGGACGCCGCATCGGCGTGACCATCCGCCCGGCGGCGGCGACCTACGAGCTGCTCGACGGCCCGCCGCTGACGATCACGCACCACGGCGAGGAGGTCGAGCTGGCCCAGGACGCCGTCCGGATGGACATCCCCGCGGCGCCGCGGCGGGCCCGCCCGGTCCAGCCGCCGGGGCGTGAGCCCCGCCGGCGTGTGGCCCCGGTGGAGGGCCAGCAGGCGGCGTCGTAGTCCCCGTCGGGGACGCCGGGGGACCGTCCCGGCGTCCCCGGGCGGGTCACCTGATGTCGAGCATGCGCTGGAGGGCGATGCGGGCGCCCTCCGCCACCTCGGCGCCGACCACGATCTGGTTGACGACGTTGCCGAGGACGGCCTGCTCGAGCACCCAGGCCAGGTGGGGCTGGTCGATGCGGTTCATCGTCGAGCACGGGCAGACGAGCGGGTCGAGGTTGACGATCGTCTTGTCGGGGTGCTCGTCGGCGAGGCGGTTGACCAGGTGGATCTCGGTCCCCACCGCGATGGTCGAGCCGCTGGGGGCGGCGGCGACGGCCTTGATGATGTAGTCGGTGGACCCGGCCTGGTCGGCCACCTGCACCGTCTCGTGCGGCACCTCGGGGTGGACGATCACGATGCCGTCGGGGTGCTCGGCCCGGAACGCCGCCACCTGCTCGGGACGGAATCGCTGGTGGATCGAGCAGTGCCCCTTCCACAGCAGGAGGGTGGCCTCCTTGGCGGCCCGCTCGTCGAGCCCGCCGAGGTCGCGGCGGGGGTCCCACAGCGCCATGTCGTCGAGGCCGTAGCCCATGGCCACGCCGGTGTTGCGGCCCAGGTGCTGGTCGGGGAAGAACAGGACCTGGTCGCCGCGCCCGGTGCCGGGGACCCGGCCGTCCGCTCCGGGACCGCCGCCGAGCGCCCAGTCGAGGACCGCCCGGGCGTTCGTGGAGGTGCACACCGCACCGCCGTGGCGCCCGACGAACGCCTTCAGCGCCGCCGAGCTGTTCATGTAGGTGATCGGGACGATCCGCTCGACGTCGGTGACCTCGGCGAGGGCCTCCCACGCCTCCTCCACCTCGTCGATGTCGGCCATGTCGGCCATCGAGCAGCCGGCGTTGAGGTCGGGGAGGATCACCCGCTGGTGGTCGGCGGTGAGCACGTCGGCGGACTCGGCCATGAAGTGCACACCGCAGAAGACGATGACGTCGGCCTCGGGACGCTGCTGCGCCAGGACGGAGAGCCGGTACGAGTCGCCGCGGGCGTCGGCCCAACGGATGACGTCGTCTCGCTGGTAGTGGTGGCCGAGGATGAACAGCCGGTCGCCGAGAGCGGCCTTGGCGCTCGCGATGCGGTCGGCGAGATCGTCCGGGGACGCCGCGGTGTACCGCTCGGGGAGCGGGGTCTGGAGCCGAAGCATGTTGTCACAACCTCCGTCGAGGCAGGACTCCGGTTGTGCGGACGGTGGGGACAGCCCGGTCGCCTCACCCACGGGGATGTCGTCCCCGGAGTCGATATGCAGCCGGTATGCCGGGCCGGCTTCGGTCGAACTCTATGCCGGTGATGGCCACTTTCACGACTCCGGCCGGAAACAGCGCTGTAACCCCGTCGCGACACGCGCGGGACGAGCGTCCGGGCGCACGAAGCGGGTTCGACGCCCGTCGGACCGGCTCGATGTCACACCCGGCTGGGAACCTGGGGGCATGCCTGCGCCGAACCGGGTCACGCCGTGGGGGACCATCGAGGCGATCCCCCAGCGGGGGATGTTCCTGGGCAACCGGGGGTGCCTCCACACGCGGCCCCGCGAGCTGGCGCGGCGGTGGCAGGTGCGGCGGTGGATCACCTGCGCCCTCGAGTACAAGGGCTGGGCCGCCCCGCAGTGGGAGCCCCGGCGGTGGACGCCGCTGTTCTTCTGGGACGAGGCCGTGGCGCTGGCGGCCGGGCACCGCCCCTGCGCCCTGTGCCGGCACGCCGATCACGTCCGCTGGCTCGACCACTGGGAGGCCGCCCACGGCGACCGGCCGCGGGTCGACCCGATGGATCGGGTACTGCACGCCGACCGGCTCGACGGCACGGCGCCCCGGCGGCACACCGCGGCGTGGCGCGACCTGCCCGCGGGGGCGTTCGCCGTCCTCGACGACGCCGCGGTGCTCGTGCTCGACGACCGCCTCGTGCCCTGGTCGGCGGCCGGGTACGGGCCGCCGCGCCGCCGTCCCGCCCTTGGCGACGCCACCGTGCTCACCCCCCGCGCCACGATCGGCGTCCTCCGGGCCGGCTACGTCCCCGTGATCCACCCCTCGGGTGGGCGGTGACGGTGCCGCGGGGCAATACCGTTGGGCCCGTGGTGCAGCGTCCGCCGGCAGGCACGATCCCCGATGCCCCTGGGTCCTACCAGTTCAAGGACAAGCAGGGCCGCGTGATCTACGTGGGCAAGGCGCGCTCGCTGCGGCAGCGCCTGTCCAACTACTTCCAGGACCCCCGGCACCTGCCGCCCCGCACCGCCACCATGGTGGCGACCGCCGAGACCGTCGAGTGGATCCAGGTCCGCAACGAGGTCGAGGCGCTCATGCTCGAGTACAGCCTCATCAAGCAGCACAAGCCGCGCTTCAACATCCGGCTGCGCGACGACAAGAGCTACCCGTTCCTCGCGGTCACGCTGGAGGACGAGTGGCCCCGCCCGACCGTGATGCGGGGCCGCAAGCGGAAGGGCGTCCGCTACTTCGGGCCCTACGGCCACGCCTACGCCATCCGCGAGACGCTCGACCTGCTGCTTCGGACCTTTCCCCTGCGCACCTGCTCCGACAACAAGTTCCAGCGTCACGAGCGGCTCGGCCGGCCGTGCCTGCTCTTCCACATCGAGAAGTGCTCGGGCCCGTGCGTGGGCGAGGTCGACAAGGAGACCTACGACCGCCTCACGGGCGAGCTGGTCGACTTCCTCGACGGTGATACCGACACGGTCGTCCACCGGCTCGAGGCGCAGATGCGCGACGCCGCCGGCGCGCTGGAGTACGAGCGGGCCGCCCGCATCCGCGACCGGCTGGGCACGGTCCGCAAGGCGATCGAGCGCCAGCAGATGGTGGCCGACCGCAACGAGGACCTCGACGTCGTCGGCATCGCCGAGGACGAGCTCGAGGCCGCGGTCCAGGTCTTCTACGTGCGCAAGGGCCGGGTCGTGGGCCGCAAGGGCTTCATCGTTGACAAGGTCGAGGACCTCCAGCCCGGCGAGCTGGTCGGCGACGTGCTCGAGACGCTCTACGACGACGCCCCGCTCGGGGTGCCGCGCACGGTGCTGGTCCCCACCGAGCCCGACGACCCCGACCTCTACTGCCAGTGGCTTGCCCAGACGCGCGACGGCCCGGTCGACATCCGGGTGCCCCAGCGGGGCCCCAAGCGCGAGCTGCAGCAGACCGTCACCCGCAACGCCTCCGAGGAGTTCACCCGCCACCGCCTCCGCCGGGCCAGCGACCACAACGCCCGGGCGAAGGCCCTCAACGAGCTGCAGGACGCCCTCGGCCTCCCCGAGGCCCCGCTGCGCATCGAGTGCTACGACATGGCCCACATCCAGGGCACCGACTACGTCGGCTCGATGGTCGTGATGGAGGACGCGCTGCCCCGGAAGTCCGAGTACCGGCGCTTCAAGGTCAAGGGCGTCCCCGGCAACGACGACTACGCCGCCATGGAGGAGGTGCTCACCCGGCGCCTCTCCGCCTACATCGACGAGCGGGCGCTGCCGGTCAGCGAGCGGGCGGGCAAGTTCGCCTACCCGCCCCAGCTGCTGGTCGTCGACGGCGGTAAGGGCCAGCTGGCCGTGGCGGTGCGCGTGCTGGAGGACCTGGGGCTCGACGAGGAGATCCCCGTGGCCGCGCTGGCCAAGCGGTTCGAGGAGGTCTACCTCCCGTACCAGTCCGAGCCGGTGCGGATCCCGCGGGGCTCCGAGGCGCTCTACCTGCTGCAGCGCATCCGCGACGAGGCCCACCGCTTCGCCAACACCTATCACCGGCAGCTGCGCGGCAAGCGCATGACCGTGTCGGTCCTGGACAACATCAAGGGCCTCGGCCCCACGCGCCGCAAGCGCCTGACGAAGGAGATGGGCGGCGTGACGGGCATCCGCAACGCCTCACTCGACGACCTCCGAGCCCTGTCCTGGCTGCCCGACGACGTGGCCAACGCCGTGTACACGAAGGTGCACACGGCCGACCCCGACGCCGGCAGGCGGGGGAGCCGGTGACCGCCCCCTCCGACAGTCCCCGGTCCCTCGCCGGTGACGCCGCCGACAGTGGCGCCAATCCGCCGAGCCTCGGCGCCGACCTCTGGGAACGGCACGCGGCCTGGTGGCAGAGCGAGTTCACCGGCGGCGCCGACCCCGAGTACGAGGAGCAGATCCTGCCGCTGGCGGCCGGGCACCTGGCCGGCGCCGCCCGCGCGCTCGACCTCGGCTGCGGCGAGGGCCAGGTGGCCCGCGTGGCCGCCGCCGGCGGGGCGACCGTGGTCGGCCTCGACCCGGCCTGGGCCCAGCTGGTCACCGCTCGCGACCGGGCCGGCGGCCCGGCGTACCTGAAGGGGCGGGCCGAGGCGCTGCCGTTCCGGGACGGCGCGTTCGACGCCGTGGTCACCTGCCTCGTCCTCGAACACACCGAGGACCTCGACGGCGCCCTGGACGAGGTCGCCCGGGTGCTGGCCCCCGGCGGGCGGTTCGTGCTCCTCACCAACCACCCGGTATTCCAGACCCCGGGCAGCGGGTGGATAGACGACCAGGTCCTCGACCCGCCCGAGCAGTACTGGCGGGTGGGGGAGTACCTCCCCGAGACGGTCACGCTCGAGCAGGTCGACGCCCAGGTCCTGCTGCCGTTCGTCCACCGGCCGCTCGGGCGCTACGTGAACGCACTCGCCGCCCGTGGCCTGCTCGTGACCCACATGGACGAGCCGGCGCCGCCGCCCGGCTTCCTGGCCCTGGCGCCCGAGTACGCCGGAGCGGCCACGATCCCGCGCCTGCTGGTCCTGCGGACGGAGAAGCTCCGATGAGCGAGTTCGTCGTCATCACGGGGTTGTCGGGCGCCGGCCGGTCGATGGCCGCGGACGACCTGGAGGACCTGGGCTGGTTCGTCATCGACAACCTCCCGCCGGGGCTGGTGTCGAAGGTCGTCGAGCTCGCCCAGACCCCGGGCACGTCGATCGGCCGCGTCGCGCTCGTGGTCGGCACCGGCCACTACCAGGACGACGTCCTGCCGATGCTGTCCTGGCTGCGGTCGACGGCGGCCCGCGTGCGGGTGCTGTTCCTCGACGCCTCGACCGACGCCCTGGTCCGCCGGTACGAGAACACGCGGCGGCGCCACCCGCTGTCGGGCGGCGGCGGGCAGGAGAACCTGGCCGCCGCCATCGAGCGCGAACGCGAGTTGGTCGAACCGGTGAAGGACGCCGCCGACGTCGTTGTCGACACGAGCGACCTCAATGTCCACGCCCTGCGGCGGCGGATGAAGGCGCTGTTCGCCGGCGACGTCGACGAGTCGCCCATGCAGGTCACGCTGCTCTCGTTCGGCTACAAGCACGGCCTGCCGCTCGACGCCGACCTGGTGTTCGACTGCCGGTTCCTACCCAACCCGCACTGGGTCGACGAGCTGCGCCCGCTCACGGGGCTGGACGAGCCGGTGCGCGACTACGTGCTGCGCCAGCCGCCGGCCAAGGAGTTCCTCGGCCACCTGGAGACGATGATGCGCCAGCTCCTGCCCGCCTACGTGGCCGAGGGCAAGGCGTACCTCACGATCGCGTTCGGCTGCACCGGCGGGCGCCACCGGTCCGTCGCCATCAGCGAGGAGGTTGCCCGCCGCCTGCGCCGCCAGGGCTTCTCCCCGGCGGTGCTGCACCGGGACGCCGACAAGTGAGCGGCCCGCGTGTCGTCGCCGTCGGCGGCGGCCACGGGCTGGCGGCGACGATCCGGGCGGCCACGCAGTACGCGTCGCACGTGACCGCGGTCGTGACCACGGCCGACGACGGCGGGTCGACGGGCCGGCTGCGAGCGGGCATGTCCCTGCCGGCGCCGGGCGACCTGCGCCGCTGCCTGCGGGCCATGGCCGGCCCCGACGCCGGCCCGCTGGCCGACGCCCTCGACTACCGCTTCGCGGGGACCGACGTCGAGGGCCACGCCCTCGGCAACCTCCTCCTGGCCGCGCTCACGCAGGTCACCGGCGACTTCGCCGCCGCCGCCGAGGAGGTCGCCCGCCTGCTCGGCGTCGACCCGACCCGCGGCTGCGTGCTGCCGGCCACCGCCGAGCCCGTCCGCCTGTGCGCCATGCGGGCGGCCGGGGGCGCCGCCGCGGGCGATGCCACCGCCGACGCCGGGGACGCCCGTGTGGCCGTGGTGTCCGGCGAGGTCGCCGTGTCGGCCTGCCCCGACGTCGAACGGGTGTGGGTCGCCCCCGAGCCCGACGACGGCCGCACGCCGCGGGCGCCCGCCGCCGTCGTGGAGGCGCTGGCGGCCGCCGACCAGGTCGTCCTCGGGCCCGGGTCGCTGTACTCGTCGGTCCTGGCCGCCGCCGTGGTCGACGACGTCCGCACCGCCATCGCCAAGGCCGACGCCGAGCGGGTCTTCGTGTGCAACCTGCGGGCCGAGGCGGTCGAGGCGCAGGGCTACGACGTCGCCGCCCACGTGGCCGCGCTGGTCCGCCACGGCGTCGAGCCGGACGTGGTCGTGGTCCAGCCCGGCGCCATGCCCTACGGCGAGGTGTCGGCGTCCGGCGCCCGCGTGGTCGAGGCCGACGTCACCCGCCCCCACGGCCTCGCCCACGACGCCGCCAAGCTCGCCACCGTCCTGTCCCGCCTCGCCGCTGCGGCGGGGACGGACTGACGGTGCCCGGCGGGCCCGTCCCGACGGCCGTTCGCGCGGTGACCAAGGTCCCTGGGCGGGTCCGCCCGGCGGCGTCACCATGGCGCGCTAGACAGTCCGTCCCGCCGCGGCCCGTACCAGTGCTTCGTGCCGAGCGTGGGGGACTGGCCCGGCCGGGCCCAGGTGGACTGTCATAGGGAACGACGCATCGTGCGACACAGAGAGGGCCATCCATGACCATCCGTGTGGGGATCAACGGCTTCGGCCGCATCGGCCGCAACTTCTACCGTGCGGCCCAGGAGGCGGGTGCCGACCTCGACTTCGTGGCGGTCAACGACCTGGGGTCCGTCGACACGATGGCCCACCTGCTCAAGTACGACTCGGTGCTCGGCCGCCTCGACAGCGACATCCAGGCCGCCGACGACGGCATCAAGGTCGACGGCGACACCATCAAGGTGCTCGCCGTGCGCGACCCCAAGGAGCTCCCCTGGGGCGACCTGGGCGTCGACGTCGTGGTCGAGTCGACCGGCATCTTCACCAGCCGCGACAAGGCCGCGCTCCACCTCGACGCCGGCGCCCCCTTCGTGATCGTGTCGGCCCCCAGCTCGGGCGCCGACGCCACGTTCGTCGTGGGCGTCAACGACGACACGTTCGACGCCGCCACCCACAAGGTGATCTCGAACGCCTCGTGCACGACGAACTGCTTCGTGCCGATGATCAAGGTCCTCGACGACGCCTTCGGGGTCGACAAGGGCCTGATGACGACCGTGCACGCCTACACCGGTGACCAGAGCCTGGTCGACGGCCCGCACAAGGACCTGCGCCGGGCCCGGTCCGCCGCCATCAACATCATCCCGACCTCGACGGGCGCCGCCCGCGCCACGGGCCTCGTGCTCGAGTCGATGCAGGGCCGGCTGGACGGCCAGTCCCTGCGGGTCCCGGTCCCCACCGGCTCGATCACCGACTTCACCGGCCTCCTCACCCGCGAGGTCACGGCCGACGAGGTGAACGACGCGTTCAAGGAGGCCGCCACCGCCGGCCCGCTGGCCGGCCTCGTCGAGTACTCCGAGGCGCCCCTGGTGTCGTCGGACATCGTCGGCTCGCCGGCGTCGTGCACGTTCGACTCCCAGCTCACCCAGGTGATCGGCAACCTGGTCAAGGTGTTCGGCTGGTACGACAACGAGTGGGGCTACTCCAACCGCATCGTCGACCTCGTGGCGCGCGTCGGCGCCGCCAACCAGGCCTGAGCCCGGACGTCCCGAGCCCCGTGCCCCGTGTCCCCACGCTGGAGGACCTGCCGCCCCTCGCGGGCAAGCGGGTCCTCCTGCGCGCCGACTTCAACGTCCCCATCCGCGACGGGCGGATCGCCGACGACCTGCGCATCCGCGCCGCCCTGCCGACCATCGAGTGGCTGCGGGGCCAGGGTGCCGACGTCACGGCCTGCACCCACCTCGGCCGGCCCAAGGGCAAGGTCGACCCCGAGTACTCGGTCGAGCCGGTGCGGGCGCGCCTGGCCGAGCTCGCCCCCGGGGTCGCCCTCCTGGACAACCTGCGGTACGACGCGGGCGAGGAGCGCAACGACCCCGACTTCGTGGACAAGCTGGTCGACGGGTTCGACGCCTACGTGAACGACGCCTTCGGTGCGTCGCATCGGGCCCACGCCTCGATCGTCGGGCCCCCGCGGAGGCTGCCGTCGGCGGCGGGGCGCCTCCTCGCCCGGGAGGTCGAGGTGCTGGGCGGCCTGCGGGGGCACCCGAAGCGGCCGTTCGTGGCCATCCTCGGCGGGTCCAAGGTGAGCGACAAGCTCAAGGTCATCGAGGCGCTCCTCGACGTGGCCGACCAGCTGCTCATCGGCGGGGGCATGTGCTTCACGTTCCTCGCCGCCCAGGGCAACACGGTCGGCGACAGCCTGTTCGAGGAGGACATGGTCGACACCTGCGGCGACCTGCTCGCGCGGGCCGGCGACCGGCTGGTCCTGCCGTCCGACGTGACCGCGCTCGGGCCCGGCGGGAAGCTGCTCGCCCCCGAGGCGGGCGGCGACGTCCGCCAGGTGGGGACCTCGGTCCCCGAGGGGTGGACGGGCGTCGACATCGGGCCGGGCACCGCCGCCGACTTCGGCGACCGCATCGCCGAGGCCCGCACGGTGTTCTGGAACGGGCCGATGGGCGTGTTCGAGGACCCGCGGTTCGAGGCCGGCACCCGGGCGGTGGCCCAGGCCGTCGTCGACACGTCCGGCTTCACGGTCGTGGGCGGGGGTGACAGCGCCGCCGCCCTGGCCCAGTTCGGCATGGACGGCGGGGTGGACCATGTGTCCACCGGCGGTGGCGCATCCCTCGAACTGCTCGAGCAAGGTGACCTGCCGGGCCTCGAGGCACTGCGCGATGCGCCCAACGCGCCCGCCCAGGGCGACGGGGGAGCGGGCTGATGGCCCCGGCCCGCAAGCCGCTCATCAGCGGCAACTGGAAGATGCACCTCGACCACTTCGAGGCGACCGTGCTGGTCCAGAAGCTCACCTACGAGCTGACGCCCGAGGACTTCGCCACGGTCGACGTCTCGATCCACCCGCCCTTCACCGACCTGCGCACGGTCCAGACCTACTTCCTGGCCGAGAAGGACCCGCCACCGATCCACCTCGGTGCGCAGAACGTCCACGAGGCCGAGAAGGGGGCGTTCACCGGCGAGGTGTCGCCGGTGATGCTCCAGAAACTCGACGTCACCTACGTCATCGTCGGGCACTCCGAGCGGCGCGAGCTGTTCGGCGAGTCCGACGACTGGGTCAACCGCAAGGTGCGGGCGATCGTGGCCCACGACATGACGCCGATCCTCTGCGTCGGCGAGACGCTCGACGAGCGCGAGGCGGGAACCACCGAGTCCAAGGTCACGGGCCAGGTGAAGGCGGGCCTCGACGGGCTCACGCCCGAGCAGGTGGGCGCCATGGTCATCGCCTACGAGCCCATCTGGGCGATCGGCACCGGGCGGACGGCGATGCCGGACGACGCCCAGGCCGTGTGCGGCCGCATCCGCGAGGTCGTGGGTGAGGTCGCGGGGGCGGACGCGGCGGCCGCGATCCGGGTCCAGTACGGCGGTTCGGTGAAGCCCGAGAACGCCGCCACGCTGATGGCGCAGCCCGACATCGACGGCGCCCTCGTGGGCGGGGCCAGCCTCGAGGCCGCGTCGTTCGCCGCCATCGTGCGCTACCGCGACGCCGGCTGACGGCAGCCGAGCGAGCGAGCAGGAGGGAGCGCCCGGGTACCGGGCGCTTCCTCGCGTGCGACCACGGCGTTACGACTCTCTGACATCTGTGTGACCGGGACCACAGCGTGCTATCACCGGATAGGGGTACTCCCGTGGGCCTGCTCGGCGCTTGACCGGCAAGTCGCGTCCCCCTCGGGTTTCAGGCGCGCGAAATGACCAACGGGGGTCCCCATTCCTCGGCAAAGACGCCGCGGAAATCCTTTGACGACAGATCGATCCTGCTATCGTCCGGCCGTTCGCCGGGGGGGCTGCTGCGTGTTCACCCGGTGTCGAGCGCCGGATGACGGCGCGACCGGGAGCATTTCACGAGGGAGGTCCAGAGTGGGACGACGGCGCAAGGGGGCGCAGGCGCTCGGCATCGTGCTGGGATTGTCGATGATCGCTGCTGCCTGCGGTGGCGACGACGACGATGCCAGCAGTGACGATGCCGGGTCCGACGACGGCGCTGCGGCGCAGGATCAGGAGTTCACGCAGGGCGGTGAGATCGTCGATGCGAGCACGTTCGCCCAGGGGAACGTCGAGCACATCGACCCGGCCCTGAGCACGACGGTGCAGGCGTCGCAGATCGGCGAGTCGATCTACGACGGCCTCACGTCCGTCGACTACAGCGACATGGACAACCCCGAGGTCGTCGGCGTGGTGGCCGAGTCCTGGGAGTCCAACGAGGACGCCACCGAGTGGACGTTCACCATCCGTGACGGCCTCTCGTTCTCCGACGGCACGCCGGTGCTACCTAGCTCGTTCGTCAGGGCCTGGGAGCGCGCCAGCGAGCCCGAGTTCGCCGGTGACTACTCGTACCTCCTCACCTTCTTCGAGGGTGGGGCCGAGAAGCTGGACGGCACCGCCGACAGCATCTCCGGCATCGAGGCCGACGACGAGGCGATGACGCTGACGACGACGCTGTCGGCGCCGTACTCGACGTTCGACGCCGTGATCGGGTTCAAGATCTTCGGGCCCATGCCCGAGGCGGTCGACGAGCTCGACGACCAGAGCCAGTGGGAGCAGGGCGAGATGATCGGCAACGGTCCCTTCATGATGGAGGGCACCTGGACCGACCAGGGCGTGACGCTCGTGCCCAACCCCGAGTGGGACGGCACGGCCTACGACGAGGCGCTCGGCCTGCCCGAGCAGCCGTACCTCGACCGCATCGAGTTCCCCGTGTACGCCGACGAGGACACGGCCTACAACTCGTTCGAGGCGGGTGAGGCCTCGATCGCCCAGATCGTCGCCGGCCGGGTGCAGGAGGCCCAGGACAACTACGAGACCACGCTCGACGACCCGGTCCTCGGCAGCTACTACTTCCAGATCAACGACCGGGACCCCCGCGTGGGCGGCGAGGAGAACCTCCTGCTGCGCCAAGCGATCTCCCAGGCGATCGACCGCGAGGAGATCAACGAGGCGGTCTACGAGGGCACCCGCACGTCGGCCACCGGCATCACGCCGCCGGGCATCCCCGGCTTCGAGGAGGGTTTGTGCGAGTACTGCTCCTACGACGCCGAGGCCGCTCAGGCCGCCTTCGACGAGTGGACCGCGGCCGGTAACTCGCTCGACGAGCCACTGCCGATCCAGTTCAACTCCGACGCCGGCCACGAGCCCGTCGTCGCCATCGTGGTCGACAACCTGGCCGCGGTCGGCATCGAGGCGACGCCCGAGCCGATCCCGTCGGACGACTACTTCGGGCAGCTGGCCGAGGGTGCCTGCGTGATCTGCCGCTCCGGCTGGATCGCCGACTACCCGACCTACGACAACTTCATGTTCGACCTCTTCCACACGAGCGCCCTCGACGGCAACAACTACGGGTACTCCAACCCCGAGTTCGACGAGCTGGTGGACGAGGGCAAGGCGACGCCCGACGAGGAGGAGCAGGGCCAGCGGTTCCGGGACGCCGAACAGGTGCTGCTCAACGACACGACCGGGACCATCCCGATCAACTGGTACCTGGGTGAGTACGTGTACAACCCGGAGACCATCTCCAACCTCGAGCAGAACCCCGACCTGCACATCGAATGGGAGACCGTGGCCGTCGCGGGCTGACCCCCACGAGGCCAACGGACGGCCCGGTTCGGGAGGGGCGGCGACGCCCCTCCCCACCCGGTCACCAGTGCTTCGCAGCAGGCCCGGCCTGTGGCGAGCAACAAGGACAGGACCAGGAGGACCGATCAGGTGACATGGCAGAGCAGGGGCTCGAAGGCCCTTGCCATCGCGTTGGGCCTCTCGCTCGTCGCCGCCGCGTGCGGTGGTGACGACGACGAGGCCAGCGACGCAGGCGAAGACACGGGTGAAACCTCCGAGGAACAGGTCGCCGGTGGCGAGCTGATCGACCTCGGCACCTTCCCCGCCGACCCGCCCGAGCACATCGACCCGGCACTGAACAGTGCGCTGGACAACTACCAGGTCGTGAACGCGATCTACGACGGCTTGACCGAGATCGACAGCAGCGACCCCGAGAACCCCGAGATCGTTCCCCAGGCCGCCGAGTCGTTCGAGTCGAACGAGGACGCCACCGTCTGGACGTTCACGATCCGTGACGGGCTGTCCTTCTCGGACGGCACGCCGGTGCTGCCGAGCTCGTTCGTGCGGGCCTGGGAGCGGGCGAGCGACCCCGAGTTCGCGGGCGACTACTCGTACCTGTTCTCGTTCATCGAGGGCGGGCAGGAGAAGCTCGACGG
>DATFOS010000137.1:0-4854 GCA_035265325.1 Acidimicrobiales bacterium | reverse complement strand
GAGAAGGAAGACATCTTCTACCTCACGTTCCAGGAGCTCCACGACGTGGTGCGGGCGCACCACGTGGACGACCAGCTCATCCACCAGCGCAAGGACGCGTTCAGGTCGTATCAAGCGCTCACGCCACCCCGGGTGGTCACGTCGGATGGCGAGGCCGTCGGCGGGGCGTACCGACGCGATGACGTGCCGGCCGGTGCCCTGGTCGGCCTGGCGGTCTCCGCCGGGGTCATCGAGGGGCGGGCCCGCGTCATCCTCGACATGGAGGAGGCGGATCTCGAAGCGGGCGACATCCTGGTCACGGCCTACACGGACCCCAGCTGGTCGCCTCTGTTCGTCGCGATCGCCGGCCTGGTCACGGAGGTTGGGGGCCTGATGACCCATGGCGCAGTCATCGCACGCGAGTACGGCTTGCCGGCGGTCGTGGGCGTGGAGCAGGCCTCCCAGCGGATCCGAGATGGGCAGCGGATCCGCGTGCATGGAACGGACGGGTACGTCGAGATCCTGCCCTGAGCGGCGACGCGGCATGCTCGGCGCCCCGCCGATCACCGGCGATCTGTGAGGCCACACTGGTACGGCTGGTCGCGGGAACTCCGGAGCACCGCGCACAGGACGCCCGCCGCCCGGCCTGCGTGGCGCTCTGACGCTCGTCAGGGCCCGCGGAGCGAACGTGACCGCTCTGGTGCATCTCGGGCCGACGCTGGAGCGGGGCGCTCGACCGAACCCGCTGTCTGGTCCGGGACGCATGCGGGTTCAGGGCGCGGCGAGGCGCGGCGTATGGATCGCCGTGTGCGTCACGCGGGCAACCAGCCGGCCGTCGCCGAAGATGGCGACGTCGAGTTCGACGAAGCGGTGGCCCTTGGCCTCCCACTCACGCGTCACGGTCGCCCGGGCGTCGACAACGGTGGCGTCCCGCACCAGCCAGTGGTGGCGGGTCACCGACTCCACGTGGATCCACGGCCCGAGCGCCACGTTCGACCCGAGCACGTGGTTGGCGTCGCGAAGGAGCCAGCCCGGGTGCGCCACGCCGGCGCGGGCGTAGAGGGCCAGGCGTTCCCGTACGTCGTCGAGGTACTCGCCGGCCCGCTCGGCCTGGAACGTGTGTGGCGCCAACGCGAGCGCCGTACCCGGCGCGAGCGACTCGGGCGAGGCCGGCGGGAGAGGCGCCGCCGGGTCGGGCGGCGCCACCATCGCCCAGGCGGCGGCGCCCGGCGGGGCGGTGGCCTCGGCGGGCAGTCCTGCCTCGCCGACCGCACAGGCGGCGCCCGCGGCGTTGCGGACCTCGAGCGCCGCCGTCGTGCCCTGCGCGGACTCGGCCACGTCGCCCACGGACACGGTCAGCTCGTCGCCGTCGTAGGCCGGCGACAGGAACCGGGCCCACAACGTCCCCCGTTCGAGCCACGCCAAGCCCCACGCCTCAGCCGGCGGATGCGTCATGTAGGCGTACACGTCGACGCCGGGCACCAGCCCGCCCCCGAACCCGTAGCGCCGCGCCACCGTGTCGTCGTGGATCTTGTTCCCCGACGCCGTCGCCGTGTTGTGCGCAACGACCTCGTAGTCCCGTAGCTGCCCGGTGCCCTCCACGCCCCGGACCGTAGTCAGGGCACGGGTCGAGAGCGCGTAGACGGGCGATCGCCAGCAAGCTCGATTTCACGGCCGGGGTCGCATGGGCGCGAGGTTCACCGTGCGCCGGCGGCCGCCCTCCCGGACCTACGCGCCGGCGTAGGCCTGCTCGATGGCGGCGATGTCGATCTTGCCCATCTTCAGCATCGCCTGCAGGGCCCGCTTGTTGGCTTGGGTGGTGTAGTCGCCGCACAAATCCTCGAGGCGCGTGGGGACCACCTGCCAGGACACGCCGAAGCGGTCCTTGCACCAGCCACACGGGCCGGGCTCGCCGCCGTCGGCGGTGAGCACGTCCCAGTAGTGGTCGACCTCGTCCTGGCCGTCGACGCGCAGGTAGAAGGAGAACGCCTCGTTGAGGTGGAACTCCGGCCCGGCGTTGAGCCCGGTCACCGGGTGCCCGGCGACGGTGAACTCGACGACGAAGGGCTCACCGGGGTTGCCGGGCCCGCCGTCGGGCGCGGTGAGCACCCTGTCCACGGACGAGCCGGGAATGTGCTTGGCGTAGTACCGGGCTGCCTCGTGGGCCTGGTCGTTCCCGAACCACAGGTGCGATCGAACGGTCGCCATGGGTGTCTCCTCGTCCTCGGCGACGATGCGTGACCGTCGGGTGCTCGTTCTGTTCGTAGACGGGATCGGGCCCAGGAAGTCATCGGCGGGACCCGGTCGCCCCTTCACTCCGGCGGCCGAGTGGGAGGCCTGCCGCCGGCCGCCGGCGGTGAGCTGACAGGCACGGGTGGCAGTCTCAGGCGGTCATTCGTGCGATCCGAGGCACGCCTTACCGCCAGCGCTGCTACGCCGCTGCCGGCGATCCCCAGGCGTACAGATCACCGATTCCCGAGCGCCCGGTAGGGCCATCGGCCGCCGGAGCGGTCTGCGGCGAAGGCCCAAGCGATCGGCGATCTGTGCGGCCTGTTCGCTGCGTCGTACGCGTGCAACCGCGGACTCGCCCGTCGGAGCCGTCGAAGATCTGCCGTTACCGCGTGCCTCTCCGGCACCGCGGCAGGGCGACAGGCTCCGCCCCGCCGCTCGTCACGGAGACCTTGTAGAACGGAGGTCCATGGCCGGCGAGATCAGCGACGTGTCCGGTAGGCGCTTCGAGGAGGTGGACCTTTCCCGGACTCGTGTCCATGGTGCGTTCCTGGCGGATACCAAGGTGACCGACGCCTGGGTCCATTCGCTCGACCTGTCCGGCAAAATCGAGTCCCTGGTCGTCAACGGCGTCGAGGTCGCCGGCTACGTCCGTGACGAGCTCGAACGGCGCCATCCGGAGCTGGCGGACCTTGGCTCGAAGGACGTTCCCGGAATGCAACGAGCCTGGGCCAAGGTCCAGGAGATCGCCGCGGACACGCTCCACACCGCCCGGGCACTACCGCCGGCGCTGCTGGATGAGTCGGTGGACGGCGAGTACTCGTACCTCCAGACCCTCCGCCACCTCCTGTTCGCCGCCGATCGGTGGGTCACGGGGCCCGTGCTCGGTGAGGCCGACCAGATCCACCCGCTCGGGTACCCCTACGACAGCGCCCCTCCTGCGGAGCGCGCGTCGCTCGACATGGACGCCCGCCCGACGCTCGACGACGTGCTCGAGGCCCGAGCCGGGCGGACCGAACTCGTCGAGGCCCTCGTGCGCGACGCCACCGACGAGTCGCTGGCGCGCGTCGTCGACAGCCCCAACGGCGGCACGACGACCGTCGGCGACTGCATCCGGGTCGTCATCCACGAGGAGTGGTGGCACCACCGTTACGCAAACCGGGACCTCGCCGTACTCACCAGCCGCGCCAACGGCTCATAAGCCCTCTCCGGACGCGGTCGAACGTCCTCCGCCGTGCGTCCCCGCCGGTCGGGCGTACAGAAAGACGCCCTGCCGCACTTCAGAAGCGGTGAAGCCGGCGCTACGAGCGCATCGGGGTCCGTCGCGCAGAAGCGCCCCGGAACGCGCTCGTCCGTCGATCCGTGCGAGTTGTCCGCGATGCCGACCGGCGAACTCTCACCCCGACCGTCGGGGATCTGAGGCGCCTCTTGATGTCAAGCGGCTCTTGCAGGCCCTTCGGCGCCCGCGGCGAGTGGTGTGATGATCGTTTCGATGTCTCGGAAGAGCTCTCGGGCGATGTAGCGCTTGAGGCAGCGCATGATCTCTCGTTTGGAGAGGCCGTCGGTGGTGCGACGTTCGACGTATGCCTTGGTGGGCGGGTGGTTGGCCATGCGGACGCGGGCGATGGTCCAGAGGGCCGAGTTGGCTTGGCGGTCACCACCGCGGTTGAGCCGATGCCGCGTGGTCCGGCCTGAGGAGGCCTCGACCGGTGAGGCGCCGCAGAGGGCGGCGAAGCTGCGCTCGTTGGCCAACCGATCGGGGTTGTCGCCGGCGGCGACGAGGAGCTGGCCGGCGGTCTCGTAGCCGACACCGTGGCGGGCCAGGAGGCGTGGGGCGAGCTCGTCGAGGATGGCCTTGATGTCGTCGTCGAGTCGGCGGGCCTCGTCGTCGAGGGCCCGCCATCGCCTCGCCACGCTGGCAAGGGCGCGCCGGGCGTTGGCCTCGACGCTGGCGCCGGGCCGGGGCCGCCACCGCTCGGCGGTGGCGATGCGTTGGCGGAAGGTGAAAGGGCGCAGGGTCGCCCGGACAGGCTCGGGCGCGGTGTCGCCGAGCGAGTGGAACTGGTTCGCCGCGGCGGTCCGGGCCTTCATCGCGCCTGTTCGGGCGACCCGCAGCTGGCGAAGGGCCTCGACGGGGCCGTCACCGGCCTTGGGGGTCACGTTCGCTTCGCCCGAGAGCACGGCGCGGGCCGCGGCCTCGGCGTCGACCGGATCGGACTTGCCGCGCCGGCGCCGGTTCTGGCGGTTGGGCCGGTTGACCTCCAGCACCACCACGGCCTCCGACGTGAGGTGGCGGGCGAGGCCTGCGCCCCAGGAGCCGCAGCCTTCGACCCCGACCGCCACCACGTCGCCGTGGGCCTTGAGCCAGGTGAGGAGGCGGCGGTAGCCGGCCCGCGTAGCAGGAAACGCCTCGGTGTCGAGGACCTTGCCGAGGTGGTTGGCGACGGCGGCGACATGGGTGTGCTTGTGCGTATCGACGCCGCCGACGACTTGTCCGGGCTCGAGCTGTGCGATCGTGGGCATGCCATCTCTTCCTGTGACGGGACCTGGTGGCATGCGCCGGCTGGGCGTCGGACAGGACAGTGATGGGAGCCTCTGGCACAGGCGCCTCTTCGGTCACGGCCCCAGCCGGTGCATACCGAACAC
>DATFOS010000136.1:0-19909 GCA_035265325.1 Acidimicrobiales bacterium | reverse complement strand
GGTGCTCATGGGCGCCTCAGTTGTCGTAGACGTGCGACCAGAACTCCATGGCCGTCAGCATGACCCCGGCGTACACGACCACGGCCAGGATCAACCCGAAGACGAACAACCGGCGGAACATCGGGTTGTCGAACTTGAGGTGCATGAAGTAAGCGGCGACGATGCCGAACTTGATGACCATCAGCGGGATCAGGGTCACCACGAGCAGCGTGGTGCTGGCGTCGTCGAGGAAATAGGTCCCGACCTCCAGCGCCGTGAAGGCGGCAAGGATGATGGCGACCTTGATGTACTTTGAGTCGGTCGGGTGCTGATGGCCGTGCACCTCGACGTGCGACTCGGGCATCGTCCCGCCCGGCTCGACGGGCTCGACCTCGTGGGTGGTGGTGCTCATCGCTCCTCGCTCACGGGATCAGGTAGACGACGGTGAAGATCAGGATCCACACGACGTCGACGAAGTGCCAGTACAGGCCGAAGATCTCGACCGTCTCGGCCTGGTCCTGGCCGAGCTTCCCGCGCACCGACATCACGAACAGCGACATCAGGAAGATGATGCCGACGCTGACGTGGACGCCGTGGAAGCCGGTCAGCGTGTAGAAGGCCGACCCGAACAGGTTCGTCGTGTAGCCGAGGCCCTCCTTGACGAACGAGGTGAACTCGTAGACCTGGCCGGCGATGAACAGCCCGCCGAGCAGCGCTGTCGTCAGCAGGAAGGTGCGGCACCGGCGCTCGTCGCCCCGGTGGATCGCCCCGACGGCCAGGGCCATCGTGAGCGAGCTCATCAGCAGGACGAAGCTCGACACCGAGGTGAAGGGGAGGTCGAACATCTCCTGCGGCCCCGGCCCGCTGATGCTGCGATGGCGCATCAACAGGTAGGTCGAGATCAGGCCGCCGAAGAGCAGGCAGTCCGAGCCGAGGAAGACCCACATCGCCAGCTTCTCGTTGGAGATGCCGGTGCTGGTCTCGTGCGACGGGGTCCGCGCCGGCGTCTCGGCGACGAGCGAGCCGTGGACCTCTCCGTCGACGGCGGTGTCAGCCATCGGTGCCGGCCTCCGTGGTCGTGGTGGTGGCGCCGACGGTGACCTCGGCGGGCTCGCCGTGGTCGCCGTCGTGGTCGCCCTGACCGTCGTGGTCGTGGCCGTGCGCGTGAGCGGCCTCGGGGTCGTCGGCGGGCTCGAAGCCCCAGGCGAAGCCCGCCAGGACCACGAGGACACCGCCGAGGGCGGCGACGCCCAGGTTGAAGATGAGGCCGTAGCCGATGATCGGCAGGCCGAGGGCCAGGACGATCGGCCAGTAGGACGGGGAGGGCAGGTGGGCCCCCGTGCCGTCGCCGGGCTGGGCCACCTCGGCCCCGGTGGCGACCCGGCGGACCCGGCCGTTCTCGTCCTCCTGGTACTTGTGGTGCCAGTGCTCGTCGAGGCGCGACACCGTCGGCACCACGTCGAAGTTGTGCGCCGGCGACGGCGACTGGATCGACCACTCGAGGCTGCGGGCGTCCCACGGGTCGGGGCCGGGGTTCACCGGGTTCTTCCGGTGCCTGCGGTAGCTGGCCACGACGTTCCAGGTGAAGATCAGCAGCGAGACGGCGATCGAGAACGCCCCGATCGTCGCCACGAGGTTCCAGAAGTTGAACCCGTAGCCGTCGACGTAGGTGTGCATCCGCCGCGGCATGCCCTGCAGGCCCAGGATGTGCATCGGGCCGAACGTCAGGTTGAAGGCGACGAACAGCGTCCAGAAGTGCCACTTGCCGAGCTTCTCGCTGAGCATGAAGCCGAACACCTTGGGCCACCAGAAGTAGAAGCCGCCGAAGAAGGCGAACAGGGCGCCGCCGAAGATCACGTAGTGGAAGTGGGCGACGATGTAATACGTGTCGGTCTGCTGCGTGTCGGCCGGCGCCACGGCGTGGGTCACGCCCGACAGGCCGCCGATGGTGAACATCGTGACCAGGCCGATGGCGAACAGCATCGGCGTCGTGAAGCTGATCTTGCCGCCCCACATGGTGGCCAGCCAGTTCAGGATCTTCACCCCCGTCGGCACGGCGATGAACATCGTCGACAGCGAGAACGCCGCCACCGAGATCGGCCCCATGCCCGAGGAGAACATATGGTGCGCCCACACGCCCCAGCCCATGAAGCCGATGGCGATGCCCGAGAACACCATGAACGGGTAGCCGAAGATCGGCTTGCGCGAGAAGACCGGGATGATCTCGGACACCACGCCGAACGCCGGCAACACCAGGATGTAGACCTCCGGGTGGCCGAAGATCCAGAACAGGTGCTCCCACAGCAGCGGGTCGGCCCCGGCGTTGGCGTCGAAGAAGTTGGCCTCGAAGATGCGGTCGAAGGTGAGCAGGAACAGCGCCACCGAGATGACCGGCAGGGCGAACACGAGCAGCAGCTGGGTGACGAACCCCATCCACGTGAAGACCGGCATCTTCATCAGCGTCATGCCGGGCGCCCGCATGTTGAGGACCGTGACGATCAGGTTCACGGCACCGACGAGCGAGGCGATACCGGTGATCTGCAGGCCAAGGGCGTAGAAGTCGATGCCGTGGCTGGGCGAGAACGTCACGCCGTTGTTGGGGGCGTAGTTGAACCAGCCGCCGTCGGCGCCGCCGCCCAGGAACCACGACGTGTTCAGGAACAGGCCACCGAAGAGGAAGGCCCAGAAGCTGAACGCGTTGAGCCGCGGGAACGCCACGTCGCGGGCGCCGATCTGGAGCGGCATCAGGTAGTTCATGAACGCCGCGCCCATGGGGATGATGACCAGGAAGATCATCGTCACGCCGTGCATGGTGAACAGCTCGTTGTAGAGCTGCGCGGAGTAGAGCCGCTGGCCGGGGGCGGCGAGCTGCGCCCGGATCATCAGCGCCTCGACGCCACCGAGGGCGAAGAAGAACAGCGCCGCGGCGCCGTACATGATCCCGATGCGCTTGTGGTCGACGGTGGTGAGCCAGCTGCGCCAGCCCGTGGTCGACTGGGGCCGGGTGAAGGCCCCCATCGGCTTGGCCTCCGGGGCGCGGCCCGTCGTCAGCTCGAGCGGGGCGGCTGGTCGTTCGACGATCGCCATGAGTCGTCCCTCGCTTCCGTCAGTCCAGCGTCTGGAGGAACGCGACCAGCTGGTCGATCTGGTCCTCCTGCAGCTCGAGGTTGGGCATGCCGCGTGCCTCGGGGGCCATCGGCTTCTCACCCGGCGGGTTGCGCAGCCAGGCTTCCAGGTCGATGCGGTTCAGGTCGCCACCGATCTCGTCGAACTCCACGATGTCGTCGCCGTCCTCGTCCTGCCAGAGGTCGAAGATGCCGCCGGCGAACACCCCGCGGGTGGCGAAGTGCGTGAGGTCGGGGGCCTGGCCGGCGACGAGGTCGTCGCCGCTGCCCTCGTCCTCGTACTCCTGGTCGTTGATGCCCCGGGCCAGGTGGCACCGCGAGCACTGCGCGGTGAAGAGCTCGGCGCCGGCAGCGGCCTCCTCCTCGGTGGGCGCCTCGGCCTCGGTCTCCTGGTTCTCGAGCCAGGCCTCGAACTCGTCCTGCGGGAGGGCGATGGCCCGCTGGCGCATGTACGCGTGCGACAGGCCGCAGTACTCGGTGCACTGCCCGACGTAGGTGCCGGGCTCGTCGGCGTGGAGGGTGAGCTGGTGCGTCCGGTTGGGGACGGCGTCCTTCTTGCCGTTGAGCGCCGGGATCCAGAACGAGTGGATGACGTCCTGCGAGGTGACGTTCAGCTCCACGTCGACGCCGGCCGGGATCACCAGGTCGTGGGCCGTGCGCACCTCGTCGTCGAACTGGCCGTCGTCGTCGGTGTCGTAGGTGTACTGCCACCACCACTGCTGGCCCTCGACCTGCACGTGCAGGGCGGCCTCGTCGCGGTTGTTGATGTTGACCAACGTGGCGATGGTACCGACGGCGACGAAGCCGAGCACCACTGCGGGCAGCACCGTCCAGCCGATCTCCAGCCGGGTGTTGCCGTGCGTCTGGGGCGGCAGGTCGTCGTCGGTCTCGCCCTTCCGCTTGCGGAACTTGAGGACGAGGGCGAGCGTGCCGAACTCGACGATGATGAAGACGACGCCCGCGACCAGGAACACCGGGTCGGACAGGCGGTCGATCTGGCGGGAGATCGGGCCCTGCGGCTCGAGCGTGTCCTGGGGCGCGTCCGCGGCGCAGGCGCTGGCGAGCAACAGCAGTGACGCGACCAGCCCGAGCGGCAGGAACCGGCGGATGCGTCGGGGCATGCGGGGCACGCGGTCTCCTCGGTGGGGGGCGGCGGTCACTCGGCCTCCTCGGAGTGCTCCTCGGCCTCGTCGCCGACGTGGTGGAACTCGCGCTCGCCGTTGACGGCGGCGCCGACCCCCACGGCGAGGACGATGACGGCCGACACGAGCAGCAGGCCGACGACGACGTTCGAGCCGAGCCGGGGGCGGGAGGCGACCAGCATGCCGACCGCGAAGATCAGGGCGGCGAGGCCGGTGGCGACCCACACGGCGTTCTCGGACGAGATGGCCAGGAAGACCCGCGAGAAGGCGACCACGACCAGCGCGATGGCCAGCAGGCCGGCCGCCGGGAACTCCAGCGGGTTCATGAACCGGTTGCGGATCTCGCGGTTCGCGGCCGGGTCGCCGGTGGCCCGGTCGGCCCAGGTCTGCACCGTCCACTCGATGAGGACGATGCCGAGCGTGATGAGCCCGAAGACGAAGACGGCAGCCTCGGTGACCAGGCCCACGACCGTGAGGGCGACGCCGAAGGCGGCGACGACGGGCCAGTAGCTGGGGGCGGCCGGCATGACCGAGGGGACGTGGTCGAGGCCGGCGACCTGGGCCTGGGCCTCGGGGTCGGCGTCACGGACCGCGAGCGAGGCGATGCCCTGGCCGAAGGAGATGACGGCGGCCACGAACAGGACGGTGTAGCCGAAGTGGTCGCCGATGGCGCCCTTGTAGCCGGCCGTGAGCGGTCCGAGCCCGTTGCCGCCCGTCGTCCAGCCGTAGGCCCAGGCCAGGACGAGGGTGACGAACCCCAGGCCGAAGAACCACTTGGTCCCGGTGGTGATCATCGCGACGGCCTCACTTGGTGACGTAGATGCCGTACCAGATGACGGCGTAGACGGCGATGGTCACGTACCAGTAGACGACGGCGGCGCTGACGCCCTCGGCCGCCCGGCCTGTGAGCTGACCGCCCACCGCCCGGAAGCCCATGCCCAGCAGGAACAGGAGGCCGGCGCCGACCATGGCGACGTGGGCGCCGCTGATCGTGTAGATGAGCAGCGCCTGCGTCGAGTCGCCGATCCCGAGGCCCAGCTGCTGCCAGCCGTAGACCACGCCGACGATGAAGGCGACGCCGAGCAGCTCGGTCACCGCGATGGCGAGCAGCGCGTGGTTGCGGTCGTAGCGGCGCAGCGCCCAGACGGCCCAGGCCGCCGTGTCCGCGGACATCAGCAGCGTGACCAGGCCCATGGTGCCCGGCGTGAGCTGGATGTTGGCGCCTTCGGGCAGCCACGTGTCGCCGGCCGAGACCACCTGGTCGCGGAGCTCGAGGTACACGCCCATCAGCGCCAGGATCATCATGGCGGCGGCCCCGGAGGCGAGCACCGTGCCGGCGAGCAGCACCCGGGGACGGGGCGGCTCGGCCGGCGGGGCGTCGGCGAGGAGTTCGATGTTGGCCGTCGTGGCCGTCACGGCGCTGCCTCCGTCGCAGTCGTGGCGTGGCGGGCGTCGTAGACCGGCGCCTCGGAGGAGATCCCGGGGAGGGTGGCGAAGTTGCCGACCGGCGGGGGGGAGGACGTGGCCCACTCGAGGGTGTGGCCGTCCCACGGGTCGTCCGCCACCTCGGCCCGGCCCCGCGGCCTGGCGAGCGCCAGCACGAACGCGACGACGCCGAGGACCACGACGATGGCGCCGATGGCCGAGACGAGGTTGAGGACCTCGGCCGTGTCGACGTCGGCATCGGGGATGCCGCCCCCCTGGACCAGGCGCTGCTGGCCGAGCGCCCCGCTGGCGAGGTCGGGCAGTGCGTAGACGAGGGCGCCGAGGAACAGCGCCATGCCGCCGAGCCCCGCGAGCGGGTCGGGCAGCAGCTTGCCGAACACCTTCGGCGCCCAGAACGTCACCCCGGCGAGGCCGGCGGTCAGGGCGCCGATCAGGACCAGGTTGGCCTGCCCCGTCATCCAGGTCGTGCCGTCGAGGTCGAGGGCGTCGATCGAGGTGGCGGCGCCGGCGGCGACCCCGGCCAGGACGAGCAGGGCCCCGAGGAACCCGACGAGCAGCGGCGCGCCGACGCGGGGGGAACCCCGGCGCGACGTCGTGGTCCACAGGCCGAGGAGCCCGAGCACCGGGACGACGGCGGCGAAGCTCACGACGACCCACGGCCCCGAGAACAGGAAGTCGGCCGAGGTGGCGCTGCCGTCGAGGCTGAACCCGAGCTGCGCCCAGGCGCCGAACGAGAGCGCCCCGAACAGCCCGATGAGGAACAACGCCGCACCGTGCTTCACATGGCGCCGGCGGGCGAAGGCCGGGACGATGTCGCCCACGATGCCGAGCGCCGGTATGGCGAACGCATAGAGCGTGGGCTGCCAGAACACCCAGGCGATCCGGTCGTAGATGCCGCCCTCGCCGCCCAGGAAGCGGGCGCCGTGGCGCAGGTCGACCCAGGACAGGAGCATCAGCGCGGCGAGGACCGGCAGGGTCAGCGACCAGATGACGGCGGCGACGAGCATCGACCAGGAGAAGAGGGGCGTCCGCCGGAGCGTGAGGCCGGGCGCCCGGAGGGCCAGGACCGTGGCCCCGACCGAGATGGCGGCGACGACCAGCGAGGCAAGCAGGGCGACCATCGCCACGAGGAACAGCTCGACGCCGGCGACGTCGGTGCCGAACGGGCCGCCGTCGACGGCGAAGCTGGCGACGACGAGGGCGCCGGATGCCACGTAGGTCCAGTAGGCGGCGGCGCTGGCGCGGGGGAAGGCGATCGTCGAGGCCCCGACCTGGAGCGGCACGATCGCCGTCGCCAGGCCGAGCAGCAACGGCAGGACGACCAGGAACAGCCCGGTGACGGTGTGCAGGGCGTACGCCCGGAACACGTCGTCCCCGAACAGGTCGTTGGAGGCGGTGTCGACCCGCTCGAACCCGACCAGCACGCCCACCACGCCTGCGACGAGCAGGAAGACGAGGGACGTGCCGACGAAGAGCTGGCCGACCATGCGGGGGTTCCCCGAACCGACGACCGCGGCCACCCCGGTCGTGGGGGCCTGCGGCGTGGGCTCGACGACCGCCGGGGAGGCGGCGCGGGGGGCTTCGGTCACGGTCATCAACGCACCCTGATCTGGCGACGAGTAGCGATCGGGAATCTAGTCACATGCGCCTTCCGGCCACGAAAGCCCGCATCCGGCCTGGTGGCGGCCATGAAGTGCCACCATCTAGAAGCCGGACCGGAGCAACTGGTCGGCGGCCATGGCGCCGAACAGCAAGGTGATGTACGAGATCGACCAGGTGAACACCCGCATGGCGACCTTCGGCGAGCTGTCCTGCAGCAGCCGGGCGGCGTACCAGGTGAACACGGCGCCGAGCACGAGGGCGGAGCCCAGGTAGAGGTTCCCCATCCCGGCCACCGGGGCGAACAGCACGGTGAGCGCCCACAGCAGCAGGGTGTAGATGAGGATCCGCTGGGCGGTCGTCCGCAGGCTGGCCACGACGGGCAGCATCGGGACGTCGGCCTTGGCGTAGTCCTCGCGGTAGCGGATCGCCAGCGCCCAGAAGTGCGGCGGCGTCCAGTAGAAGATCACGGCGAACAGCACGACCGGCGCCCAGTCGAGGCTGTTGGTCACGGCGGACCAGCCGATGAGGACGGGCGCGGCCCCGGCCGCCCCGCCGATCACGATGTTCCGGCTCGACGTGCGCTTCAGCCACAGCGTGTACACGAACACGTAGAAGAGGCACGCCGCGACGGCCAGGGCGGCCGAGAGCAGGTTGACCGCGACCCACAGGAAGGCGAAGGCGAGCACTTCGATCGCTATGGCGAACGTGAGCGCCGCCCGCGGGGTGACCTGGCCGCTGACGATGGGCCGCTTCTTGGTGCGGTCCATGACCTGGTCGATGTCGCGGTCGACGTACATGTTCATGGCGTTGGCCCCGCCGGCGGCCAGCGTCCCGCCGACGACCGTGGCGGTCATCAGCCACAGCGACGGCAGCCCGCGTTCGGCCACGACCATGGTCGGAACCGTCGTGACCAGCAGCAGCTCGATGATCCGAGGCTTGGTCAGGGCGACGTACGCGCCGACCTGCGAGCGGCGTGTCCGAGGCTGGGGTGGCTGGGTCTCCAACACCGGCGAGCAGCCTAGGACCGTGCTGCCGACAGGGGCCAACGTGGACCGCACTTTGTGCCCGGACGCACATAGGGTCGCGTTTCGACGCTCCCGCCCACTGTTCGTAGCCTGTCGGTCGTGCTCACCCGCGCGTTGACCGCCGTCGCCGCCGGGGCCCGCCGCCGCTACCAGGCCCTGACCCCCGCCGCCTACCGGCGCATCACGCTGATCACGCTGGCGTCGCTCGTGGCGATCATGGTGACCGGCGCCTCGGTCCGGCTCACAGACTCCGGCCTCGGCTGCTCGACGTGGCCGTCCTGCGAGCCCGACTCGTTCACGCCCCACTCGGCGTCCGACCTCAACGGCATGGTCGAGTTCGTCAACCGGCTCATCACGGGCGTCGTGATGCTGTTCACGCTGGTGGCGGTGGTCGGCGCCCGCCGGTTCCGGGACGAGCGGCCCGAGCTGTTCCGCTGGTCGCTGGGCCTCCCCGTGTGGGTCCTCGGCAACGCCGTCGTCGGCGGGATGGTGGTGATCCTCCACCTCGACCCGCTGTCGGTGATCGGCCACTTCCTGGTGTCGCTCGGCGCGGTGTGGAACGCCGTGGTGCTGCACGAGCGGGCCGGCGAGGCGGCGAACCCGGGCGGCGTGCGGCGTCCCCAGGCCCTGCCGACCGTGGTGACCGCCACCCGGCTGTTGCTGGTGGCCGCGGCGCTGGTCATCGTCAGCGGGACGATCGTCACCGGCAGCGGCCCGCACGCCGGCGACTCACGGGCCGACCGGCTCGACTTCGTGGTCGGCGACGTGGCGCGGCTGCACGGCATCGCCGTGATCCTGTTCCTGGGCCTGACCCTGGCGATCCTGGTCATGGCCGGGCGGGGCGACGCCGCCCCCCTGCTGGGACGCCGGCTGCGGGACCTATTGATCGTCCTCGTGGCCCAGGCCGGCGTGGGTTACACGCAGTACTTCACCGGGGTGCCGGCGGTGCTGGTGGGCATCCACGTGCTGGGCGCGGCGCTCGTGTGGGTTGCCGTGGTGCGGGTGCAGCTGGCGCTGTCCGCGCCGGTCGGGGCCGTGCCGCCGCGGGCCGCCCACACCGAGGCCGATGCCGCGCCGGTGGCCGCCCCGGACGAGGATCCGGACGGGCGTCGTAGAATCCCAGCGGGCATGCGAGACTAGGGCTGATGATTGCTCGAGGACCCCGCCTCCTGGGCCCCCTCGTCGCACCGACGGAGGCCGACCAGCCCGTCGGCGACACCGACGTCGACCCCGACCGCCCCTGGGTCGTCATCGTGTGGAACGACCCGATCAACCTGATGAGCTACGTCACGTTCGTGCTCCAGAAGCTGTTCGGGTACCCGCTCGAGGTCGCCGAGAAGCTCATGCTCCAGGTCCACTACGACGGCCGGGCGGTGGTGTCCAACGGCACCCGCGAGAAGGCCGAGCTCGACGTGTACCGCCTGCACGAGCACGGCCTCTGGGCCACGATGCAGCAGGATTGAGGCCTCGTGTTCTCCCGTGACCGTGTGCGCCGGAAGGGCCGGGGCCGCTACCAGCTGCGCCTCCGTCCCAACGAGAAGGTCCTGCTCGCCGGCCTGGTCGAGCAGCTCCGCGAGCAGTTGCTGGCGTCGACGGACGAGGCGTCCGTCCGCCGCCTGTTCCCGCCGGCCTACCCGGACGACCCCGAGCGCGACGCCGGCTACCAGGTCCTCACCCGCGACGAGATGCTCGAGCACAAGCTCGCCGCCCTCGACGTGGTCGAGAAGAGCCTCGACGGCGGCGACCTCGACGAGTCCGAGATGACGGCGTGGATGGGCACGCTCAACTCGCTGCGCCTCGTCCTCGGCACGCGGCTCGATGTCGACGAGCAGCCCCACGAGTTCGACGAGGGCGACCCGCTGGCCCCCGCCTACGCGGTGTACGAGTACCTGGGCTGGGTGCTGTCGCAGGTGGTCGACGCGCTCAGCGCCGACCTGCCGCCCCCATCGGCCGACCAGTCGTCCTGACCGGTCCCGACGCCCCGGGCGCGGGCTCGGGCGCCCCGGTCCCCGGTCACGCGTCCTCGACGGTGGTGCTCGGCACGCCCGAGCCCGGGCCGCCCTCGCCGGCGAGGCACTGGCTGAGCTCGTCTGGCGGCACCCTGTCGACCTCGTCCTCGGCCGTCAGCGTCATGGTCTCGCCCATGTAGCCCCAGGCCAGGTCGTTCCACATGAGGGTGCGGTCGTCTCCGCACTCGACGCTGATGGGCAGGGGCGTGACCATGCTGCCGTTGTCCCGCAGGCAGGCGGCGCCGAACTCGCCGGCCACGATGTCGGCGCCATCGCCGTAGACGTCGGCGCACGACGGGATACCGATCGGCGCCACGCTGCTACTGGGCGTCGAGGCCCCCGAGCCGGCGCTGCAGGCGGTTGCCGCGGCTCCGACGACGGCCAGCGCGGCGAGTGCGAGCCCAGTCCTCATCGGGGGGCAGCGTAGGCGCGCCGACGAGGTTTGGGCGGGTGGTAGGGGCTGCTACTGTAACCCGGCGCTTCACCAGCGGAGTCCGAGCCCCCATCGTCCAGTGGCCTAGGACGCCGCCCTTTCAAGGCGGTAACACGGGTTCGAATCCCGTTGGGGGTGCGCACGGAAGAGGTTTTCCTGGTCCCGTGGTGCAGTTTGGAGTGCACGCCGGCCTGTCAAGCCGGAGGCCGCGGGTTCAAATCCCGTCGGGACCGCCAACCTCGTCCCCTCGCCGGGCAGGGTTGCGATGATGGTCGGGTAGCTCAGTTGGCAGAGCGTCCGCCTGAAAAGCGGAAGGTCACCGGATCGACGCCGGTCCCGACCACCACTGATGACCTGGGAAAACCCCAGGTCATCGTCTGTTTTCAGCCCCGGAGTCGTAGTGCTTGTCGCGCTCCCGAGTGCTTCCGCCGGGTCAGCGGACGACGCGGTAGCGGATGTGGGTGACGTCGGTGGAGGGGATCGCCCAGAGCTGTTCGAGGGTGACGGGGGCGACCTCAGACAGGTGGTCGAAGAGGCGGACGCCGCCGCCGAGGATGACCGGGGTGAGGCTGACCTCGATCTCGTCGAGCTTGCCCATGCGCAGCAGCTGCTGCACCGGGTCGGCGGCGCAGACGCTCACATCCTTGTCACCGGCTGCGTCCTGGGCCAGCTCGACGGCCCGCTCGAGCCCCTCGGTCACGAAGCGGACCTGCGGGCTCCAGCGGCCCTCGGTCGGGGCCTCGTGGGTCACCACGAAGATCGGGGCGTCGATCGGGTGCCCGTCGGCCCAGCCGCCGGCGATGTCGAACGTGCGGCGGCCGCTGACCATGGCGCCGCAGTCCTTCTGCCAGCTCTCGACCACAGGGAGGCTGGCGTCGGGCGGGGCGAGGAACCGGTCGACGCGGTTGGCCTCCGGCCCGGCGTTCATCCAGGCGAAGAGGCGCTCGCCCCCTGTCCCCAGCGGCGAGTCCAGCCCGTCGTCCGGTCCGGCGACGAAGCCGTCCAGCGACACGCTCAGCGAGACGATGACCTTGCCCATGGGGCTGCGCCTCTGCGTCGGCCCGTCGGACGCCAGGTGTAGACGCCCAGGGGTGCGCGAGCTCACCGGCCGGCCACGGCGGTGACGCACGCCAAACGGTGCCAGGGGGTTGATGGCAACCCCAAGGTTGCCATATCGTGCCCAGCATGACGACGAACGAGACGACGACCAGGTCCGTGCCCGACACCATCGAGCGCGAGCTGGTGCTGCCCCACCCCATCGAGCGGGTGTGGCGGGCGATCACCGACACCACCGAGCTGGCCGCCTGGTTCGGCGACACGGCCACCCTCGAGCTGCGGCCGGGGGCCGAGGGCATGTTCACTTGGGGCGACGACCACTCGCCGATGGTCGTCGAGGCGGTCGAGGAGCCCCACCGGTTCGCCTACTGGTGGACGTCCGGCGCCAGCCAGTCGGTCACGCCGGAGTACCGCACGCTCGTCGACTTCCGGCTCGAGCCGACCGCGGACGGCGGGACCCGGCTCCGGCTGGTCGAGTCCGGCTTCGCCGCCCTGGCCAACGGGCCGAAGCAGCACGCCGACAACGTCGACGGCTGGGACATCGAGCTGGGCGAGCTGACCACGCACCTCGGTGACGGCTCCTGACCCGGCAGACGGCGCGGCCGCGGGCGCCGGTGCCGCGGCCGGCGCAGGCGCGGCCGCGGACGCCGGTGCCGCGGCCGGCGCGGGCGCGGCCGCGGACGCCGGTGCCGCGGCCGGCGCGGGCCCGGGCGCCGGCTCGGGCGAGGAGGCCGCCGTCGCCGTGTTCGTGGCGCTGGCCGACCCGACCCGCCGGCACATCCTCGACGCCCTGGCCCGGCAGGGCCCGGCGACGGTCGGCGAGCTGGCCGCGCGGCTCCCGATCACCCGCCAGGCCGTGGCCAAGCACCTTGTCCAGCTCACCGAGGCCGGGCTGGTGGTCGCCGGGCGGCCCGAGGGACGGCGCGTGCCCTACCGCCTGCGGCCCGAGCCGGTGCGGGCCGCCCTCGCCTGGCTGTCCGCCCTGGCCAACCGCTGGGACGATCGCCTCGACGCCCTCCGCGAGCACCTCGACCGCACGGTCGCCACAACGCCCGACCCGGGCACCAACGGCGCCAGGCCCGGCGCCGAAGGCCCGACGGGCGCCTGACCTCGGCCGCCGGTCCGCGACCCCGAGGGCGGGCCGGCGCACGTCCGGTGCCGCCCGGGCCCTGGACCGGCGGCCGGCACGAGGGCCTGTGCCGGCCCGTGCGCACTCGGGCCGGGGGGCGGCCCGGCCCGCTCGTGATCAGTCGCGGGCGCGGCGGGTGCCGATGAGGCAGGCCACCAGCACGGCGGCGAGGCCGGCCTCGCCCACCCACACGCCCAGCGCCGGCTCGGGGGCCGGCTCGCGCCCGAAGATGGCGAACACCGCCGCGCCGTACAGGGCGGCGGCGCCCAGCGTCCCGGCGACGCCGGCGACCCGGGGGCCGACGGCGCCCGTCCGGTCGACCGCGTTGGCCAGGAGCCCGACCGGCCCGGCCACGAGCAGGCCCGTGAACGCGCGCCCGCCCCGGCCCCGGGGGACCCACAGGGTGGTGAAGACGACGGCCAGGGCGGCGACGGCGATCACCACCACCCACAGGTACTCGACGAACAGCTGGGCGAAGTCGGCCCGGCGGCCGCCGGCAGCGGGGTCGAGCGGCGACGCGGGCGCCGCGCGAGCCGGGGCCGCCATGGTGGTAGTCGGGCTCTCGGCGGCCGGGGCGCCGGCCGGCGTCGTGGGGGGCGTGCCGGGCAGGGTGGTCGGCGCGGTGGCGGGCGGGGCGCCGGCGGGCGCCGTCGTCGTCACGTCGCCGCCGGGCGGGACCGTCTCGCCCGGCGCCTGGGCCGGGAGCACGCCCGCCGACCCGGCGGCAAGCTCGCCGTCGCCCGGCCCGACCAGCGGCCCGGGGCCGGCGGCCGCCGTCACGTCCTCGCGCAGTTCGAGCAGCGTGGCATCGGCGGGACCGCCCTCCGCCCACGGGAGGGCGACGAAGCCGGTGACGATTGCCACCAGGCCCAGGATGCCGATCAGCAGGCCGGCGCCGGGGCGCTGGCGCGCAGGGCCCTCGCCGTCGCCGGTCGGGCCCGCGCCGCCACGCCGGCGCGACGAGCGCTTGTCGGACTCGTCCTCCCAGAAGGGGAGGCCGTCGTCACCCACCGGGGGCGCGCTCCAGGGCCCGTAGGGATCGCGCAGCTCGCCGTAACCGGCGTCGTAGATGCCTCCCGGCCCGGCGGCGGAGGCGGCGGAGGCCGCTGAGGCCGCGGCGGGACCTGACCCGGCCGCGAAGGCGGCGGTGGCACCGGTGGCCGCCCCCGGGGCGCCCGGCGACGGCCCGGCCGGGTGCGCCTGGGTGGTCTCGGCCGAGGGCCACCCGGCGGGGTCGAGCGGGCCGCCCGCTTCGGTGGCGGGCGCAACGGACGGGGGCTGCGTCGCGTCGGGCCCCCAGCCGGGCACGCCGGCGGACGGGCCCGGCGGGACGCCCGGGGTCAGCGCCCCGGGGGGCACGCCGGGCAGCGTCCACTCGGGCGACACCGGGGCGCGCAGCGGGCCGGGCACGCCGATCCGGGTCGGTAAGACCGCCCCCGGGCTCCGGCCGGCGAGGGCCCCCGGGGCGCCGGGGCGGGCGGGCGGCGCCGGCCCGGCCTGCGTGGGAGCGGCGTGGTAGGCGACGGGAGGCAACGCCCCGGTGGCCGCACCGGGCCCGGCGGTGGGGCCGGCGTCCGGCTGGCGGCCGGGCGGGGCCGGGCGGGCGGCGGTCGCCTGCTCGGCGCTGCGCAGGCCGGCGGCCCAGGCGCTGGCGTCCATCACCGGGCCGCGATCGGCGGCGCCCCGCTGGGCCTGGCGATCGCCGGGCTCGGGGAACGGGGCGAACGGGGCGGCCGGGGGCGCGGTCGGGCCCGCGCCCGTGGACGTGGTGTAGCTCACCCGGGCGCGCGTGGGGCGCTCATCGGCTTCGTCGTGCTCGGTCACGGCCCGCTCCTCACTGCACCGCTCGGGCCCCAGCCCGATCCCGGCCCCGACGCCGAACGGGGCGTGTTACGAGCCGAGGCGATAACCGTAACAAGAGGCACCGTCCCGGCCCACCCCGACATCAGCGGGCGTCCGTGGGGCCGCGCTGCGTGTCGGGAGGAGGGCCCGCGAGCGTGCCCGGCCGTGGGTCCCGGATGACCGGCCCCGTCACCCTGTCGCCGTTCCTCGCCCTGGTCCCGGCCTCGGCGGCCTGCGCCGACGAGGCCGCCCCGACGATCCCACGGGCAACCGCGGGACGGCGGCAGGCATGGCCACCGTGGCCGGCGCCTGACGACGCCTCCCGCGTCGGGCGGACCGACTCCGAGATCGTGCTGTGGGGCGACCTGGCTCGCGTCGCCGAGATCGGCGGCATCGAGCGCCCGGCCCCGTCGCCGTCGCCGTCGCCGTCGCCGAGTACGTGACCGCGCTGACGGGCCAGCGCCTCGGGCCCGACGAGGAGGCGCCGGTGGCGGCCATGCCGCCGGACGCGACACATCCCGCTCCACCAAACCGCGCTCAGGAGTTCGTGACCGACGTGGCGTGGAGGCCCCGGCGGCGCAGGTCAGGGCTGGGGCGCCCGGTGGAGCCGGACCACGCCCTCGTCGATGGCCGCCCGGGCCACCGCCTCGGCGACGGCGGGGGCGACGGCCGGGTCGAACACGGACGGGATCACGTGGTCGACCGACAGCTGTTCGTCGGACACGCAGTTGGCGATGGCCTTGGCCGCCGCCAGCTTCATGCCCTCGGTGATCGTCGTGGCGGCCACGTCGAGGGCGCCCCGGAAGATGCCGGGGAAGGCCAGCACGTTGTTGATCTGGTTCGGGTAGTCGCTGCGGCCGGTGGCGATCACCTTGGCGATGCCGTCGGCGTCCTCCGGGGTGATCTCCGGGTCGGGGTTGGCCATGGCGAAGACGATGGGGTCGTCGTTCATGGTCCGCAGCTCGGCCGCGGTGATCAGCCCCGGGCCGGACACGCCGATGAACACGTCGGAGCCCGGCATGACCTCGCGCAGCGTGCCCTCGCGGCGCTCGGGGTTCGTGTTCTCCGCGAACCACAGCTTGGCCACGTTCAGGTCGTCGCGCCCGGCCCAGATGGCGCCCTTGCGGTCGACGCCGATGATGTCGGCCACGCCGGCCTCCATCAGCATCTTGCTGATGGCGACGCCGGCGGCGCCGACCCCGGCGATGACGACCTTGAGGTCGGACATCTTCTTGCCGACGAGCTTGATGGCGTTCTCGAGCGCCGCCAGCGTCACCACGGCCGTGCCGTGCTGGTCGTCGTGGAACACCGGGATGTCGAGCAGCTCCTTCAGGCGCTCCTCGACCTCGAAGCACTCGGGGGCGGCGATGTCCTCGAGGTTGATGCCGCCGAAGGTCGGGGCCAGGCGGGCCACCGTCTCGACGATCTCGTCGGCCGACGACACGTCGAGGCAGATGGGGAAGCCGTCGACCCCGCCGAAGTGCTTGAAGAGCAGCGCCTTGCCCTCCATCACGGGCATGGCGGCCTCGGGGCCGATGTCGCCCAGGCCCAGCACCGCGGTGCCGTCGCTCACGATCGCCACGGTGTTCTTGCGGATCGTCAGGTCGTGGGACCGCTGCTTGTCGGCGGCGATGGCGTTGCACACGCGAGCGACACCCGGCGTGTACGCCATGGACAGGTCGTCGCGGTCGGCCACCGGCATGCGGGCCAGCACCTCGATCTTGCCGCCGTCGTGCATGAGGAACGTGCGGTCGAGGACCTCGAGCACCTCGCACCCGTCGCTGGCCTCGGCGGCGGCGCGCACATCGGCGATGTGCGCCTCGCTGCGGCAGTTGACGACGAGGTCTTCCTCGAGTGCGACTCCCCGTACGTCGAACCCGCCGATGGCGGTGATGTTGCCGCCGGCCTCACCGATGGAGGTGGCGAGGCGGCCGAGGGCGCCGGGTCGATTGTCGAGCCGGACCCGCAGACGGATCGAGTACGCAGCGGTCGGGGTAGCCACGAACGTGCGACCGTAGTCGCGCGAAACGTGGTGCCCCAACCGTCATCCCGGTCACGCCGGCTCTGTTCCGGCCGAGGCCACCACGGGTGGGCGTGACGGGCGTCATGGCCAACCCTGCACGTCGCCGAGGCTGGGTACCCTCGGGTCGTGCCCGGCGTGTTCGACATCCTCACGTCCGACGGTTTCGAGCAGGTCGCGTACTGCCACGACCGCTCGACCGGCCTTCGGGCGATCGTGGCGATCCACTCGACCGAGCTGGGCCCCGCGCTCGGCGGCACGCGGTTCTACCCGTACGCCTCCGAGGACGAGGCGCTGGTGGACGTGTGCCGCCTGGCCAAGGGCATGACCTACAAGCACGCCGCCTGCGGGAACGACTTCGGCGGCGGCAAGGCCGTCATCATCGGGGATCCCCGCTCGATGCGGAACGAGGCCCTCCTCCGGGCCTACGGGCGCTTCGTCGAGGGCCTCAACGGCCGGTACATGACGGCCGAAGACGTCGGGACGACCCAGTCCGACATGGACATGATCCGCCGCGAGACCGCCCACGTCACCGGCGTGAGCGAGGCGCTGGGCGGCTCCGGCGACCCGTCGCCGGCCACCGCGCTGGGCGTCCTGTGGGCCATGCGGGCGGTGTCCGAGCGGCAGTGGGGCACGCCCTCGCTCGCCGGGCGGCACGTCGTCATCTCGGGCGTGGGCAAGGTCGGCGGTGCCCTGGCCGCCCACCTCGACGCCGAGGGCGCCAAGCTCACGCTGTCCGACGTCGACGAGGCCCGGGTGACGGCCCTGGCCGAACGCCACGGGACGATGACCGTCACCCCGGAGTCGTCGCACGCCGTGCCGTGCGACATCTTCGCCCCGTGCGCGCTGGGCGCCGTGCTCAACGCCACGACGATCCCCGAGATGCGCTGCGACGCCGTGGTCGGAGCGGCCAACAACCAGCTGGCCAGCCTGGCCGACGCCGAGCGGCTGCGGCACCGCAGCATCATCTACGTGCCGGACTTCGTGGCCAACGCCGGCGGCGTGATCAACATCGCCGAGGAGGCGTACGGCTACGACCGCGACCGCGCCTTCACCCGGACCGAGACGATCCGCGAGACCGTGCACGACGTGTTCTCGCGGGCCGACGCTGACGGCATCACCACCACCCGGGCGGCCGAGCTGCTGGCCGAGGAGCGGATCGCCTCCGTCGGCCGCACCCGCCTCCTGCGGACCCACCGCTAGCAGGGCCCGCCCGGCCGGGCAACGGTGGACACGGGCAACAGAGCCCCCGCCGCGGCCCTTTGCCACGACCGCCGGCCCGGCAATGGGGAGCTCCCCGGGACCCGCCGCAGCCCTAGCCCGACCGCCGGCCGGGCAGCGGGGGGGACTCGGGGGGCGGAGCCCCCCGAGGGACGTCCTTCTCGTACGGGAAGCCCAGGTCGGGGGCCGTCACGAGCGCCCGGAACGCGAGGCCCGCCTCTGCCGCCATGGCCGCGCAGGTGCCGCCGCGGTCGACGACCGGGACGAGCAGCACCGGCTCGGCGCCCGCCTCCCGCACCACCTCGGCCGCCTCGAGCATCGACACGCCCCGGGTCGCGGCGTCCTCGGTGATCGCCACGCGGTCGCCCGGCTCGAGGGCGCCGGCGAGGCGGCCGCCGCCCCCGTGGTCCTTCGCCTCCTTGCGGACGCTGAACGCCCGCAGCGGCCGGCCCCGGGTGGCGGCGATGCCGGCGGTGGCGAACACCACGGCGTCGGCGCCCATGGTCAGCCCGCCGAGTGCGGTCACGTCGTCCGGCAGGGCCTCCAACAGGGCGTCGGCCACGAGCAGCATGCCCTCGGGCCGGCAGGTCGTCTGCTTGGCGTCGATGAACCAGGGGCTCCGCCGGCCGGACTTGAGGACGAAGTCGCCCCGCCGGACCGCGTACTTCTGCAGGTGCTCGACGAGGGCGTCGTTCACGGCACCTGCCCGGGGACGAGCTCGGGCTGCACGACGTCCTCGGCGACGGGCAGCTGGTTGGACTCCAGCACGTGCTTGCGCAGCGACACCGGCACCTCGACCGGGTAGTGGCCGGTGAAGCAGGCGTCGCAGAACCCCTCCTCGGACGCCCCGGTGGCCTCGATCAGCCGGTCGAGGTCGAGGAAGGCCAGGGTGTCGGCGTCGAGGTCGGCCCGGATCTCCTCGAGCGTCATGCGATGGGCGATCAGCTCGGACCGCTCGCCCGTGTCGATGCCGTAGAAGCACGACCACATGACCGGCGGCGAGCTGATACGGAGGTGGACCTCGAGCGCCCCCGCCTCGCGCAGCATGCGGACCAGCGCCCGCTGCGTCGTGCCCCGCACGATCGAGTCGTCGATGACGACCAGTCGCTTGCCCTCGATGTTGTGGCGCAACGGGTTGAGCTTCATGCGGACCGCACGCGCCCGCAGCTCCTGGCTGGGGGCGATGAAGCTGCGGCCGATGTAGCGGTTCTTCACCAGCCCCTGGCCCAGCGGGATGCCGCTGCGGTGGGCGAAGCCCTCGGCCGCCGGGACCCCCGACTCGGGGACGCCCATGACCATGTCGGCCTCGACCGGCGCCTGCTCGGCGAGCAGCTCGCCCATGCGGACGCGGGCCTGGTGGACGTTCTGGCCGTAGAGGCGGCTGTCGGGGCGAGCGAAGTAGACGAACTCGAAGACGCACGGCGTATAGCCGCGGCGCGCCGCGGTCTGGCGGCTGTGCAGGTAGCCGCGCTTGTCGATGAACACGGCCTCGCCGGGCTGGACATCGCGTTCGAGCTCGAAGCCCACGGCGTCGAGCGCCACGCTCTCGGACGCTACCATGTGCTCGACGCCATTCGGAGTCTCGCGGATACCGAGCACGAGCGGGCGAATGCCATGCGGGTCGCGGAAGGCCACGATGCCATAGCCGATGATCATCGCGACGACGGCGTAACCGCCCGAGCAACGTTTATAGAGCGCTTCGACGGCGTCGAGAATCTGCTGCGGTTTCAGGCCGTTCGTCGCGTGCTTGCCGAGCTCGTGCGCAAACACGTTCAGCAGCACCTCGGAGTCCGAGTTCGTATTCAGATGCCGGTGATCTTGCTGCTCTACGAGCCGCTTCAGCTCGTCGGCATTCACGAGATTGCCGTTGTGCGCGAGGC
>DATFOS010000135.1:0-7591 GCA_035265325.1 Acidimicrobiales bacterium | reverse complement strand
TGCTGTGGCAGACCGCGGTCGAGGGCAAGCAGCCCAACGACTTCGCCGGCGCCGTCGGCATGACCCCCAACGCCGCCGCCGCCCTCGCCTACCGGGCGCGTGAGCGGCTGCGGCAGGCCTACCTCCAGGCTCACCTGCAGCAGCCGGCCCGCAACGGCTGCGAGCCCCACCGCTCGCGGCTGGGCAGCTATGTCCGGGGTGGCCTGAGCCGGCGCCATGCCGCCGCCACCACCGAACACCTGGCCTCGTGCGAGGCGTGCCGCGAGTTGAACGACGAGCTCAGCGACGTGAACCGGATGCTCGTCCGCGCCGTCGCCCCCGTCTTCCTGCTGGCGTCGGGGGGCGAGCTCGCCTCCCGCTTCGGGTCCGAATCGGCGGCGGCCTCGGCCGGGGCGTCGGCCACGCCGCTCGGCACGACCGAACTTGCGACCGGGTCCGTCGACCACGCCCGCCGGTTCGGGGCGCTCGCCGGCGGGGCCGTGGCCGCCGCCGTGGCGGCCGTGGTCCTGGGCGCCGTGACCCTGCTGCCGCACGACGGCGGCCCGTCCGACGGCCGAGCCGACGTCGACGTCCAGGCCGGGGACGGTGGCGTCGAGGCCGTCACGGCCGGCGACAGGACCGCCACCGACGAGAGCACGACGTCGTCCCCCACGACGGCGACCACGACACCGCCCACCACCCCCACCGACGGGACGACGCCGACCGCGACGGACGACGCCGACGGCGCCGGCGCCGACGCCTCGCCGACCACGACCGTCGGCAACGTCGTCGACGCGCAGGTCGGGCCGGTCGACGTGGGGGTCGACGCCGACGTGGGCGTGGGGCCCGGCGGGGCCGAGGTGGACACCGCCGTCGACCTCGGCGTCGACCTGCGCTGGGCGCGGGGCCTCCTCGGCAACGGCACGCTCGTGGCCGACGTTGTCAACGAGAGCCCCGTGACGGCGACGAACGTGACGATCGACGTGGACCTGTCCACGTCCGCCTCGATCTCCGGCCCGTCGACCGACTGCCCGCTGTCGACCGAGGGCCTCATCTCCGGGGTCGTCAGCCTGCTGCAGGCGGTGACCTGTCCGATGAGCAGCCTGGCCAGCGGCGGGTCAAGCACCCTCAGCCTGCCGGTCTTCGTCATGGGCGAGGCCACGGCCACCGCCACGGTCCGCGCCAACGGCGAGGTCCTGGCGACGGACACCATCACCCTCACCGCCTGATCCGGCCGGACGCGCGGGGCCGGGCCACCGCGGCCGCGGCCGCGGACGCGACGACGGTCCGGTTCGATGACGGCGCTGCGGCTCAGGCGGCAGGCGTGGCAGCCGGGCCGCCGTCCGTACGGACGGGAGTGCCCGGCAGCCGTGTGGACGCTCGTGGTGGCGATGCGGGGCGGGCCCGGCGACGGCTCCGGGGCCTCGAGCCGCACGCGTCGCCGCAGGTCGCCCTCGGTCCGGCGAGGGTGCCAGGCAGGACGGATGACCGGGCCCAGGCAGACGCGACGACGGTCCGGTTCGATGACGGCGCTGCGGCTCAGGCGGCAGGGGTGGCTGCGTGGCCGCCATCCGTCCGGGCGGGGGTGTCCGGCGCGCCGGGCGATGGGACGGAGGTTCCCGCCACGACGGTCGGGCCCGGCGACGGGGGCGACGTCCGCACCGGGACCGGCGTCGGGGTGGGGGCGGCGGTGACCGCCGTGCGGCGGGTGAGGGCGACGCAGGCGAGGACGGCCGCGGCGGCCACCAGCGTGGCGGTCGTGACCCGCTCGCCGAGGAATGCCCACGACCACACCAACGTGAGTACCGGCTGAGCGAGTTGGACCTGGCTCACGCTCGCGACGCCGCCCCGGGCGAGGCCGGCGTACCAGGCGAAGAAGCCGAGGAGCATGCTCACCGCCGCCACATAGGCGAAAGCGAGCACGCTCGTGGGCGTCGGGTCGACGGTCCCGTGGGCCACCACGGCCACCAGTGCGCCCGGCACGGTCACCGGGAGTGCCACCAGCAGCGCCCAGCAGATCGTCTGCCAGCCGCCGAGCCGGCGGGCCAGGCGACCACCCTCGCCGTAGGCGGTGGCCGCCGACACCACGGCGCCCAGCAGCAGCACGTCGCCGGGCTGAGGCCGGAGGCCGGCGCCGGTCGAGGCCACGAACGCCAGCACGGCGACGAGCCCGGCACCGGCCGCGGCCCAGAATGCGGGACTGGGCCGCTCCCCGCCCCGCACGGTGGCGTAGACCGCCGTCGCCGCCGGCAGGAGCCCGATGACCACGGCGCCGCGGGTGGCCGGCACGTGGCCCATGGCCAACGCCGAGAACACGGGGAAGCCGAGCACCCCACCGGCGGCCACGACTACGAGGCTGCGCCACTCGGCGCCGACCGGGCGGGGGCTCGGCACCAGCCGCAGCGCCAGGCCCGCCAGGGCGGCGGCGATAACGGCTCGGCCGATCCCCACGGTCCAGGGGCCGAACACGGGCACGGCCACCCGGGTCGACGGCAACGTGACGGAGAACGCCAGCACGCCCAGCCCACCGAGCCCGAACCCGCCCACGTCGAACCGCCCGTGCACGCGGCCACGCGCCTGCCCACCGGGCCGATCGGCCGGGACCGGCCTGCTCGAGACCCCGGCCCCGCGGCCCGGTGGCGCCGGCCGGTCCGGCAGGAACACTCGCCCGGAACCCTGCGTAGCGCTACCGTCGCCTCTCATGGTGAAGGATAACGCCGAGTCCCGCGTTCGTTACCACCTGGAATCGTTGATCGCCGGCGCGACGCCGGGCGACCGGCTCCCGGGTGTCCGTGCGCTGATGGCCGAGCTGGCTGTCGGACCGGCGACTGTCCGCGCCGCCGTGGCGACGCTCGAGCGGGAGGGCCGGGTCGACGCCGTGCCGGGCAGCGGCACGTTCGTGGCCACGCCGCCAGTAGCGCTTCCCGGCGACCTCGGCTGGCAATCGGTGGCGCTCGGGCCGACCGAACGGCGCGACGACGCCCTCGAGACCCTGCGGACGGTCCCGGCCACCGGCGTGGTCGATTTGGCCAGCGGCTACCCGCACCCCTCGTTGCACCCGACCGGACTGCTCGGCGGGGCGGGCGCCCGCGTCGCCCGCCGCGACGCGGCCTGGGGTCGCGTCGACCCGGGCGGGCTGGGCGAGCTGCGGTCGGTGTTCGCCCGGTCCCTCACGCCGGCGGGCACGCACCAGGTCCTCGTCACGCCGGGTGGGCAGAGCGCGCTGTGGACCGGCCTCCGTAGCCTCGGCCGCCCGGGCGACCCCGTGGTCGTCGAGTCGCCCACCTACGTGGGGGCGCTGGCCACGATCCGGGCGCAGGGGCTCGTGCCGGTCCCCGTGCCGACCGACGCCCACGGGCTGCGGGTCGAGCTGTTCGCCGACGTGGTCGAGCGGACCGGCGCCCGCCTCGCCTACCTCCAGACCCGCGCCGCCAACCCGACCGGCGCCACGCTCGTCGCCGACCGCCGCCGAGACGTCATGCGGGTGGCCGACGCCTACGGCATGGTGATCGTGGAGGACGACTGGCTCCACGACCTGCACGAACCGGGGGCCGTGCCGCCGCTGGCGGCGAACGACCCCGACGGCCACGTGGTCCACGTGCGCTCGCTCACCAAGGCTGCGGCGCCCAGCCTGCGGGTGTGCGCCGTGGCGGCGCAGGGCGCGATCGCCCACCGGCTCCTGCGCGCGCGGGCGGTGGAGGACTTCTTCGTCCCCGCCCTGCTGCAGCACGTCGCCCTCGACCTGCTCACGTCGCCAGGGTGGGTGCGGCACCTGTCGCGCCTGCGGGCCGAGGTGGTGGCGCGACGGGCGGCGCTGGTAGGGCTGGTGGCCAAGCACCTGCCGGAGGCGACGGTGGCCCCGGCCACCGGGCCGGCGCTGCATGCCTGGCTGCGGCTCCCCGACGGCGTGGACGACATCGCGCTCGAACGCGAGGCCCGCCGCGCCGGCGTGGCCGTCGTGGCCGGGTCCCCGTGGTTCCCGGGCGACCCGCCCGGGCCGTTCGTGCGCCTGAGCGCCGTCGCCGCCCCGGTCGACCAGCTCGAGGTGGGCGTCCTCCGCCTGGCCGACTCCCTGTCCCTGGTGGCGGCCTGAGCCGGCCGGTCAGAGCCCGCCGTCGTCCTTGAAGTTCTCCCAGTAGCGGCTCGGCGTGGGGCCCCGCTGGCCCTGGTACTTCGAACCGACCGCCGACGAGCCGTAGGGGTTGGCGGCCGGCGTCGTCATCTGCAGGAAGCTGACCTGGCCGATCTTCATCCCGGGATAGAGCGTGATCGGCAGGCTCGCCACGTTCGACAGCTCGAGCGTGATGTGCCCGGCGAACCCGGCGTCGATGAACCCGGCCGTCGAGTGGATCAGCAGCCCGAGCCGCCCCAGCGAGCTCTTGCCCTCGATGCGGGCGACGAGGTCGTCGGGCACGCCGACGTGCTCGTACGTCGAGCCGAGGACGAACTCGCCCGGGTGCAGGATGAAGGCGTCGTCGGCGTCGATCTCGACGAGCCGGGTCAGCTCTTCGAGGTTGCGCTTGACGTCGATGACGGGCGTCGTGTGGTTCAGGAAGACCCGGAACAGCCGGTCGAGCCGCAGGTCCACCGACGAGGGCTGGACGGAGCGCGGGTCGAGCGGGTCGATCACGATGCGCCCGGCGGCCAGCTCCTGACGGATGCTCCGATCGGACAGGATCACGCCCGCGGACCTTAGCGGGCACCACGTCGCGCTCGGTCAGGCGCGGTCGTCGGGTCCGGTCCCCCGCTGGAGGGACGGACGAATGCGCCGCGGGGTGACGCCGATCGGCGACCGCCCTGGCACCATCGATGCATGCCGCGCCGCCTCCGCCGCGTCCTCGCCCCCCTGGTTGCGTGGCGCACGTACAAGGGCTGGACGCACCTGATCCTCGGCGGGGCGCTGCTCGTCCCGTTCGTGATGCTGGCGATCCTGGTGCTGGGCGCCACGATCGCCCCCGAAGGGCTGGGTGGCCTGCTCCTCGTGCTCGGCGTGGTGGCCGCCTCGGTCCCGCTGGCGGGCGGTGTCGCCTACTTCATCCCGACCTTCCGGGCCGTCGAGGCCGTCGCCGCCCGTGACCTGCTCGACGTCCCGCTGGAGGACGTCGACGGCGACGCCTACTCCCCCGCCGCCCGCCGCCGCACCGCCGTGTGGGTCGTCGCCCACCTCGGGGCCAGCGCGGTGGTGTGCTCGCTGACGCTGACGGTCCCCCCGTCGGCGCTGTACCTGGCCGTCCAGCCGATCGTTGATCGCGGGGACGGCGAGTCGCTCGCGATGGGCCTGTGGAAGCCGTGCGTGGCCGCCGTCATGTGCGCCGGGCTCGTCTATGTGGTGGCGACGGCGACCTCCGTGCTCCGCCGGATGGCACCGTCGCTGCTGGGGCCGACCCCCGAGGCCCGCCTGTCGGCTCTCGAACGCCAGGCCGAGCGGTTGGCCCAGCGGAACCGCCTCGCCCGCGAGCTGCACGACTCGGTGGGCCACGCCCTCAGCATCATCACCGTGCAGGCGGGGGCGGCGCAGCGGGTGCAGGCGGCGGACCCGGCTTTCGTGACCGGGGCGCTCACCGCCATCGAGGACGCCTCCCGCCGGGCGCTGGAGGACCTCGACCACGTGCTCGGCCTCCTCCGTGAGGACGCCGAGGCCGGCCGCCGCCCCCAGCCCACGCTGGCGGACCTCGACCGGCTCGTGGAGTCGACCAAGGCCGCCGGCGTGAAGCTGGAGGTCGACGTGAGCGGGGCGGTGGGCGGGGTGCCGCCGGCGGTCTCCCGGGAGGCGTACCGGATCGTGCAGGAGGGCCTCACCAACGCCCTGCGCCACGCGCCTCAGGTCCCGGTGTCCCTGCGGGTCGCGATCGGCGTCGACACGCTCGACATCGACGTCACCAACCCGATGCCGTTCGCTCCGGGCGGCCCGGCCGGCCCGCCCCTGGGCGCAGCCGCCTCCGGTGCCGGCTCGGGCGGTGGATCGGCGACCTCTGGCTCCCGCCATGCGAGTTCCCGCCCGGAGGCGGGCCCCGGTGGACGATCCGGCCCGGTCGCCAGCCGACCGCCGCACTCGGGCCCCGGCGCACCGGCGGGCTCCGGCTCCGCACCCGGTGGAGCGGCGGCGGCGGTCTCGAACGCCGGCGGATCGGCGGGCCCTGGCTCCGGTGGTGAACCAGGCCGCTCCGGCCCGGGCCGGTCCGCCGGATCTGGTGCTGACGTATCGGTGGAGGCCGGCTCCGGTCGTGAACCAGGGCGCTCCGGCGCGGGTGAGTCGCCGGTGTCGGGCCGGGGCCGGGGGTCGGGCTTGGCGTCGCCGAACGAAGGCTCGTGGACCGGCGCAGGCCGACAGAGTGGCGGGCGGGGCCTCGCCGGCATCCGGGAGCGGGTCACCGTCCTGCGGGGGACGATGGTCGCCGGCGCCGAGGCGGGGTGCTGGAGGCTGGCCGTCTCGCTGCCCCTAAGGTCGCCGTCATGAGCGAGGCCACGACGGCGACCATCGACGTGCTGCTCGTGGACGACGAGGCCCTCATCCGGGCGGGCCTGCGGGCGATCATCGACGCCGAGCCGGACCTACGGGTCGTGGGTGAGGCCGACGACGGCACCAAGGTCGTCCAGCTGGTTCGGGACCTGCGGCCGGACGTGGTCCTCATGGACGTCCGCATGCCGACCGTCGACGGCATCGAGGCGACGCGCGACGTGCTCGACCGGATCGACGACCCGCCGAAGGTCCTGGTCGTCACGACCTTCGAGAACGACGAGTACGTCTACGACGCCCTGCGGGCGGGGGCGAGCGGCTTCCTGCTCAAGCGGGCGCGGCCGGACGACGTCGTCCACGCCGTGCGGCTGCTGGCCGGCGGCGAGTCGCTGCTCTTCCCCGAGGCGGTGCGGGACCTGGCGGCCAGCCACGCCCCCCGCCGGTCCTCCGACCTTGTGGAGCGCGCCCAACTCACCGAACGCGAGGCGGGCGTCCTGCGGCTCATGGCCACGGGGCTGTCCAACGCCGAGATGGCCGCTGAGCTCTACGTCAGCCTCGAGACGGTGAAGACCCACGTGGGCAACGTGCTCGCCAAGCTCCACGCCCGCGACCGCACTCAGGCGGTCATCACGGCCTACGAGTCGGGCTTCATCACCCCCGGGTGAGGCCGCTAGGCTCCTGCCCCACCTCGCGGGTGTAGTTCAATGGCAGAACATCAGCTTCCCAAGCTGAGAATGCGGGTTCGATTCCCGTCACCCGCTCTCCGGCGAAAGCCGTGCTAGAGCCGAATGTTGGCTCGCTGCTTCGCCTCTCCGGTGTGCCGGGGGCAGCGACCACGGGCCACCGACGGGCCACTCGCAGACACGAGAACGCCGCCGAAGCAGGCGTTCGCCCACCCCGGCGGCATCCTCACCGGCTCGCGGCTAGATCTTGCGAACCAGCCGCCAGGTCACTGCCTGACCCTGGTAGGGCGGCATCCGATCCCCCAGGCTGGCCGGCGTACCGGCTCAACGTTTTCGAGGGCTCGTGGCAGTGTCTCGGTACATGGACAGGCGCGAGCGCTTCGCCGAGCTCTTCCAGGCCGAGTACCCCGGGCTGGTGCGGGAACTCGGCCTGATCCTCGGCGACCGGGCACTTGCGGAGGACGTCGCCGCC
>DATFOS010000134.1:0-11712 GCA_035265325.1 Acidimicrobiales bacterium | reverse complement strand
CGGCCACGGCCACGTGCCGGCCGCCGCCGGGGTCGAACGGCTCGTCCCGCAGCTCGCGTCCGCGGGCGGTCGGCGTGGCCCGGGCCGGGGCGCCGGGTCGCCGCCGGGCGGCGGGGGTGCCCGCGACGGCGCCCGGCGCCGCCGTCCCGCCGGCGGGCATCACGGGCGGGCGGCGCTCCTCGCCCCAGGTCACCGGGCTCGGCGGGGCGTCGGCCCCCCCGGTCCCGTGGACGGCCTCGTCGCCGGGCGGCGGAGCCGGCGCGGACTCCGGGCCGTCGGCGGGCCCGGGAGACTCGGGGGACGGGGATGGCTCCTCCGGCTCCGGCTCGCCGGCCCGGTCGCGAGCCTGCTCCAGGGCATCGGCCAGCTCGTCCGGTGGGAGGGTGGGCGGGTCGAACGGGGACCGGCGGCGCCGGTGCGCTAGCACCAGCGGGGCGACGCGCTCGACGTCGTCCGGCGTGGCGTGGGGGCGGCCCTCCCAGCCGGCCAGGGCGGCGGCCGCCCGGCACAGCACGATGTCGGCCCGGACGCCCTCCGCCCCCACGGCCAGCGCCAGGTGGGTCGCCAGGTCGATCGCGTCGTCGCCCACGGCCGCGGGCGTGGTGGCGGCCAGCCGGGCCCGCAGCGCGGCGTCGTCCCCGGCGAGCGGGGCGTCGCCGGGCGGGACCGCGACGCCGTCGAACGCCAGCCGGCGGCGGACGATCTCGGCGCGCACGGCAGGGTCGTCCGGCGCCCGGACCGTCACGCACAGCCCGAACCGGTCGAGCAGCTGCGGCCGCAGCTCACCCTCCTCCGGGTTCATCGTCCCCACCAGCACGAACCGGGCGGGGTGCACGACGGACACGCCGTCGCGCTCCAGCCGGTGCTCGCCGCTCACGGCCACGTCGAGCAGCGCGTCCACCAGGTGGTCGGCGAGGAGGTTGACCTCGTCGACGTACAGGACCCCGCCGTCGGCGTCCGCCAGCAGCCCCCGCCGCGCCCGCTCGTCGCCGGCGAGCGCGGCGGACAGGTCGATCGAGCCCAGCACGCGGTCCTCGGAGGCGCCCAGCGGCAGCTCCACGAACGGGGCCTGGCCCGGCAGCAGCGCCGCCAGGCCCCGGGCCAGCGTCGTCTTGCCGGACCCCTTGTCGCCCCGCAGCAGCACCCCGCCGATCCCGGGATCGACGGCGGCCAGGAGCAGGGCCAGCTTGAGGTCGTCCTGCCCGACGACACCGGCGAACGGGAAGCGGCGGCTCACCGGGACTCTTCCCACCCCTCGGCCTCCAGCACCGCCGCCTCCAGCGCCGCCCGGGCCTCGGGCGAGGCGTCCCACAGGCCGCGCTGGTCGGCCTCCAGCAGGCGCTCGGCGATCGAGCGAAGGGCGTCGGGGTTGGACGCCCGGAAGAACTTCCGCATGTCCGCGTCCGCCACGTAGGCCTCGGTCACCCGCTCGTACATCCAGTCGGCGACCACGCCGGTGGTGGCGTCGTAGCCGAACAGGTAGTCGACGGTGGCGGCCAGCTCGAAGGCGCCCTTGTAGCCGTGCGCCTGCATGGCGCCGATCCACCGGGGGTTGACCACCCGGGACCGGACCACCCGGGCGGCCTCCTCGGACAGCGCCCGCACCTTGGGGTCGGACGGGTCGGCGCTGTCGCCGAACCAGGCCAGCGGCGCCGTCCCCGTCAGCGAGCGGACGGCGGCGACCATGCCGCCGTGGTCCTGCAGGTAGTCGTCGGAGTCGAAGATGTCGTGCTCGCGGTTGTCCTGGTTCTTCACGGCCACGTCGATGGCGGCGAAGCGCCGGCGCATGGCCGCGTCGGCGGGCTCGCCCGCCCGCCCCCGCCCGTAGGCGAAGCCCGACCACGCCAGGTACACCTCGGCGAGGTCGGCGTCGCTGCGCCACGCCTTGGACTCGATCAGCGCCAGGACGCCCGAGCCGTAGCCCCCGGGCGGCGGGCCGAACAGCCGGGGGTCGGCGTCGCCGGCGGCGGCGACGGGGTTCTGGTCGGGCCCCTCGTCCCGCAGGGAGGCGGCCAGGCGGACGGCGTCGTCGAGCAGCGCCACGGCGTGGGGGAAGGCGTCGCGGAAGAAGCCGGAGATCCGCAGCGTGACGTCGACGCGGGGCCGGCCCAGCTCGGCCAGCGGGATCGGCTCGAGGCCCACGACCCGGCGGGACTCCTCCTCCCACACCGGCCGGACGCCGAGGAGGGCGAGGGCCTCGGCCACGTCGTCGCCGCCGGTGCGCATCGCGGCCGTGCCCCACAGGACCAGGCCGACCGTGCGGGGCGCCGCACCGACCTCCCCCACGTGCCGTTCGACCAGCCGCTCGGCCAGCTGGCGACCGACCTCCCACGCCAGGGGCGACGGCAGCCCCTTGGGGTCGACGGCGTAGAAGTTCCGGCCGGTCGGCAGCACGTGGGCCATGCCGCGGGTGGGCGCCCCGCTGGGCCCGGCCGGCACGTAGCGCCCGGCCAGGGCGGCGAGGACGGCGTCGACCTCGTCGGTCGTCCGGGCCAGCGCCGGGACGAGCGTGTCGGCGACCCAGCGCAGCACGGTGGGGTCGCCCGGCCGGGCGCGCCAGCCGTCCGCCGCCAGCCGCTCGACCGCGGAGCGGCACAGGGCGTCGAGCGCGTCGACCTCGGTGCGGGACAGGGCGTCGACGGCCGGTGGCGCCCCGCCGCCCGGCCCGGCGACGGGCAGGCCCGGCCAGGGGCCGAGCTCGCCCCGCAGGGCCGTCGTGCGCAGGGACGGGACGTCCCCCTGGGCCAGCCGCGTGATGGCCAGGACCGTGTCGACCAGCTGGCCGGCCGCTGGGGGCCGCCCGAGGATGTGGAGGCCACCGCGGATCTGGGCGTCCTTGAGGGCGCACAGGTAGCCGTCGACGGCCAGGACCGCCTCGTCGAAGGACTCCTCGTCCGGCAGGTCGGCGGCGGCGAAGCCGAGGTCCTCGTGGAGATCGGCGCGGGTGACCAGCTCCCACACCTGCGTGCGGAGGGCGGGCAGCTTGGCCGGGTCCATGGCCTGGGCCTGGGCGTAGGCGTCGAGCAGCTGCTCCAGCCGGGCCAGGTCGCCGTAGGCCTCGGCCCGGGTCATGGGGGGCGGCAGGTGGTCGACGATCGTGGCGTGGACGCGGCGCTTGGCCTGGGTCCCCTCGCCCGGGTCGTTGACGACGAACGGGTAGACGAACGGCAGGTCGCCGAGGGCGGCGTCCGGGAAGCAGGCGGCCGACAGCGCGTTGGCCTTGCCCGGCAGCCACTCGAGCGTCCCGTGTTTGCCGGCGTGGACGACGGCGTGGGCGCCCCAGCCCCCGTCCTGGCGGCGCGTGGCCAGCCAGCGGTAGAAGGCCAGGTAGTGGTGGGGCGGCGGCATGTCGGGGGCGTGGTAGGTGCCGATGGGGTCGGCGCCGAAGCCCCGGGGCGGCTGGATCGTGACCAGCACCCCGCCCAGGTCGAGCCCGGGGAACCGCAGCGCCCCGTCGTGCACGTACACCTCGCCCGGCGCCGGCCCCCAGACGGCCTCGACCTGGTCGCGGGCCCCGGCCGGCAGGCCGTCGAACCAGGCGGCGTAGGTGCCGGCCGGGAACCCGCCGGCCGCCCCTGCCACCTGGGCGGGGGAGAGGACCGGCTCCTCGTAGGTGAGCCCGGCGGCCAGCTCGGCCATCAGCTCGTCGCCGGTCGCGGGGATGCGGTCGACCCGGTGGCCGGCGTCCCGCAGGGCGTGGAGCAGCTCGAGGGCGCTCGCCGGTGTGTCCAGGCCCACGGCGTTCCCGAGGCGACTGCGCTTCGTCGGGTAGGCGGACAGGACGAGCGCCACCCGACGCTCGGCCGGGGACACCCGCCGCAGGCGGGCGTGCGCGACGGCCAGGCCGGCCACGCGGGCGGTGCGGTCGGGGACCGTACGGGAGGCGATCACGGGAGCCCCGAGGTCGCCGCCGTCGTCCACGACCTCCTTGAAGGCGAAGGCCGGGGCGATGATGCGCCCGTCGAACTCGGGCAGCGCCACGCCGGCCGCCACCTCGAGCGGCGTGAGGCCCGCCTCGTCGGCGCGCCACTCGCCGGCCGACCGGTTGGCCGACGGGGCGTGGACGACCGGCACCCCGAGCCGGGCGAGCTGGGGGACCTCCCACGCCTCGGCGTCGCCGCCGTCGGACCCGCCCATGGCCAGCACGGTCGTGACCAGGGCGTCGATGCCGGCATCCTCCAGCACCTCGAGCGCCTCGACCCGACCGTCCGGCCCCGGCCGCAGCGTGTAGCAGGCCACCGCCAGGGCATCGCCGCCGGCGGCCTCGATCGCCTCGCACAGGTCGGCGACGAACGTCGTGTTCCCCGCCACCAGGTGCGCCCGGTAGAAGACGACGCCGACGAGCGGGCGGCCCCGGTCGCGGGCGACACCGGGGCGGCCGAGCCCGGCGCCGTCCCACACCACGACGGCCGGCAGCGGCCGGGGCGGGTCGAAGCCGAACCCGCCCAGCAGCGTCGTGTCGGCCAGGAACCGCAGGAGCTGGGCCATGTTCTCCGGCCCGCCGGCGGTGACGTAGCGGTGGGCCTCGGCCACGATGCCCGCGGGGACGGTCGACGCCGCCGCCAGCTCGCCGTCCGGCTCCACCTCGCCGGACAGCGCCACGAACGGCACGCCGGCCACCCGGCAGCGGGCGCGGGCGTCGTCGAAGCCGTCCCACGAGGGGCGGCCGCCCAGCAGGCGGACCACCAGCAGGTCGCCGGCCCCGACGGGCGGTGGCTCGGGCCGGGCGGCGGGGTTGGCCATCCGCACCGGGCCGAGGCCGTCGGGCAGGTCCTCGACCACCGACCGCAGGGCCAGCAGGTCGGTCTCGGCGTGCGAGAGGTACCAGATCGTCACGACAGGTCGGTCCCCATCCCTCGTGGGTCAGCGGTGCGGCGCCGCAGCCGGTCTCCTGGCTCCCGGATCGCAGCCCCGCTCCCGGCCTTCCCAGGCGACGTCGGCCCGGTGGCACCCGAGGGGAGGGGACTCCCCGGTCACAGTGGCGAGGACCACCCCGGACTCACACCGGGTTCCCGTGCACTGCGGCACCAGCGACCGTACACGCGCGCGTAGGGTCCCGCCCATGCCGGACGAGACCCAGGACAGCGCCGAGGCCGCCGCCACGACCACCACCGAGCGTGACCCGAGCGAGGTCCCGACCGACGACCGCCGCCCGGACGACCTCCGGCGCGCCCCCTCGCTGGTGCTGGTCAACACCGGCAAGGGCAAGGGCAAGACGACGGCGGCGATGGGTGTGGTCGTCCGCAGCGTGGCCCGGGGCTGGCCGGTGGCGGTCGTCCAGTTCCTCAAGTCGGGCACCTGGAACACCGGCGAGGAGAAGGTCTGCCGCCAGCTGGGCGTCGACTGGTGGGCGATCGGCGAGGGCTTCACCTGGGAGTCGGACGACCTGTCGGAGGACGAGGCCGTCGCCCGCCAGGCCTGGGGCCGCGCCCGGGAGCTCATCACGGCCGGCGAGCACCGGCTCGTGGTCCTCGACGAGGTGACCTACCCCATCAACTGGGGCTGGATCGACGCCGACGAGGTGATCGCCACCATCACCGGCCGCCCGGAGAAGGTCAACGTGGTCTGCACGGGCCGGAACGCCCCCGAGGCGCTCATGGCGATCGCCGACACCGTCACCGAGATGCAGGTGGTCAAGCACGCCTACCAGCAGCGCATCCGCGCCATGAAGGGGATCGACTACTGACCGACCGCCGCCGCCACTAGAGGCCGGCGCCCACCAGGAGGGCCTCGGCGCGCTGGCGGCGCCACTGGAGGGTCCGCAGCTTGGCGCCGCGCTGGCGGGCGATCTCGCTGAGGCTCTTGCCGGCGATGCGGGAGGCGGCGATGAGCCCGGCGTCCTCCGGCGACACCAGCCCGCGGCCCACGGCGTCGGCGAGGGCGTCGACCAGCTCGAGCGCCGGGTGGGTGATGGGCGGCGAGGGAAGGTCCCATTCGCCGCTCGGCAGGTGGCCGGTGTCGGGGCCCGCCTGCGACGCCCGCGCCTTGCGGGCCGCCCGCCGCAGGTCGCCGGCCGCGTCCATGAGGACGTTGGCGGCGATGCGCCGGGGCCGGCGGTCGAGCGGGTAGTGGCGGATGCGGTCGTACACCGCGGCCACGGCGGCGGCCGCCCGCTCGTCGGGGTCGCCCAGCGCCCACCAGGTGCGGGCCAGCCGGCGGACGCCCGGCAGCAGGAGCTGGAGCAGCGCCCGGGCGGCGAGGCGGTCGCCGGGCGCGTCGTCGCGGTCGATGGCGTCGGCCGCCAGCGCGGCCAGCACGCGATCGGCGTCCTCCGGCGAGGCCGCGCGGACGAAACGCTCGACGTCGGCGAGGGTCGTGGCGCCGGCGGCGGCGCAGGCCCCCGGCAGGCGGCGGGCGATCGCCCGGTCGTCGGCTACGTGACCCCAGTCCCGATCCAGTTGGTCGAACACCGACGCCATTCGGACGACCTCCCCTCGCCGGTCTCGGCTCGACCGTAATTCGTCGAGGTCCCTCACGAACCTTGTACCCCGTCAGACCCTGGTGACACGGATCGTGCGCTCACGGGTCGTTCCCGTCATGGAACGAGCCGCCGACCCCGAGGGGCCGGCGGCTCGCGTCAGAGGTAGCGAGTTGCTCAGATCACGCGGACGCGCTGCGCTTCCTCACCCTTCCGACCCGGGCCGATGTCGAATTCCACCCGCTGGCCGGCGTCCAGGGTCTTGTAACCCTGGGCTTCGATGTTGGAGAAGTGGACGAACACATCCTCGCCATCTTCACGCGAGATGAAGCCGTAGCCCTTCTCGGCGTTGAAGAACTTCACGGTGCCAGTAGCCAAATGACCTTCTCTTCTGTCGCACAGCACATCCGCTCCGACTGACCCGGAGCGCCCGTGAAGGCTATCCCGCGCGCACGTCGAACGCCTGGTAGTGGCGCGATCGGTGTGCGGCGTCCGCGTCGCCGGCCGGCGCCGGTACCGTGCCGCGATGGCCGACCAGCCCACCGCCACCGCCGCCGGGACGTTGACCCTGGGGGGCGACCTCATCGTCAACCGCCTCGGTTTCGGCGCCATGCGCATCACCGGGAAGGGCATCTGGGGCCCGCCGGCGGACCACGCCACCGCCATCGAGGTCCTGCGCCGGGCCGTCAAGCTCAACGTGAACTTCATCGACACCGCCGACGCCTACGGCCCCGACGTGAGCGAGGAGCTCATCGCCGAGGCGCTCGCCCCGTACCCGCCGGGCCTGGTCATCGCCACCAAGGGCGGGCTGCTGCGCGACGGCCCGGGCCAGTGGCGTCCCGACGGGCGCCCCGAGCACCTACGCCAGGCGCTCGACGGCAGCCTGCAGCGCCTCCGGGCCGACGTCATCGACCTCTACCAGTTGCACCGGCCCGATCCGACCGTCCCGTTCGAGGACTCGCTGGGCACGCTGGCCGAGCTGCGCGACGCCGGCAAGATCCGCCACGTCGGGTTGTCCAACGTGGACGCCGACCAGGTCCGGCGGGCGCAGGCCATCGTGCCGGTCGTGTCGGTGCAGAACCGCCACAACCCCTCCGACCGGTCCTCCGAGGACGTCGTCGAGTTGGCCGAGAAGGACGGGTTCGCCTTCATCCCGTGGGCGCCCGTGGGCGGCCACCGCCCCGGCGAGGGCGACGCCCTCGCCACGGTGGCCGAGCGTCACGACGCCACGCCCATCCAGGTCGCGCTGGCCTGGCAGCTGGCCCGGTCGCCCCAGATGCTGCCGATCCCGGGCACCGGCTCGGTGGCGCACCTGGAGGAGAACGTGGCCGCCGGCGGCCTCCGCCTCACCGACGAGGACCTGGCGGCGCTCGGCTAGACGCCGGCCTCGGTGGGCTCGGGCGCCGGCGTGGTCACCACGCCGGCGGCCGGGTTCACGTGGTCGCGCACCTTGCGCAGCAGGCCGGCGAGCACGTCGCGCTCGGCGGGGGAGAGCACGCCGAACAGCTCGTCGAGGTGGACCAGGTGCGGCCCGACCGCGGCCCGGATGCGGGCCAGCCCCGCCTCGGTGAGGGCGGCGTAGGCGACCCGGCGGTCGCTGGGGCACGCCACCCGCTCGACCAGCCCGGCCTCGGCCAGCCGGTCGACCGCCCGGGTGAGGCCGCTGGGCGTCAGGTTGGTCTGGTTGGCAAGATCGGTCATCCTGAGGCGGTGCCCGGGCGACCGGGCCAACCGGATCAGGAGCTCGAACCACTGGAGCGACAGGCCTGAGTCGTCGCCGAGACGCCGCTCGAGGCCGGTGGCGATGCCCTTGTAGCTCTCGGCGAACAGGCCGGCCAGCGTGAGCCGGTCGTCGTCGAGCTCGCCGTCGGGGTCCTGCATGGGGTCAGCTTAGACGCAATAGTTGCGAACGCAAGCATCGCGTTGTATGTTCGGGGTCGACGCAGTCCCTTGCGCACGCAAAGGTTGCACGGGCGAATCGGCTCGAGCGACCGGAGACCCTCAGGAGATCGCCATGTCCGACGCCACCAACCCCGCCGCTCCCGCCACCCGTACCGTCGACGGCGTCGAGCTCCCGATGCCCGGCACCTTCACGCTCGACCCGTCGCACACCCACGTCGGGTTCTCCGTGCGCCACATGATGGTGTCCAGGGTGCGGGGCCGCTTCACCTCGTTCACCGGCACGGTCACCGTCGCCGACGAGCACACCTTGTCGGCCGTCGAGGTCGAGATCGACCTCGCCAGCATCGACACCCGTGACGACGGGCGCGACACGCACCTCCGCTCGGGTGACTTCTTCGACGTCGAGGTCAACCCGACCATGACCTATCGCTCCACCAGCGTCTCGTCGCTGGGCAAGGGCCGCTACGCCGTCCATGGCGATCTGTCGGTCAAGGGCGTGACCCGCCCGATCGAGCTCGACGTGACCTACGAGGGCGTCGCCCGCGACCCGTGGGGCAACGAGCGCCTGGGCTTCTCGGCCACCGCCGAGATCGACCGCGACGAGTTCGGCCTCGGCTGGAACCAGGCCCTCGAGACCGGCGGCGTCCTCGTCGGCAAGGCGGTCCGCATCGAGATCGAGGCCGAGGCCGTCCGCCAGGCCTGACCCGCAGTCCGAGCCGGAAAGCGGTCGGCGGCCCCGCCAGGGGCCGCCGACTTTTCGCGTACGGCGTGCAAAAAGGCATTGCTCCACCGCATTACCCCTCGTAGTTTTGGGGTGCGCTCCGACGACCGGCGTCGCTCGGCCGGGATCGCTCGCCACGTCTCTTCCGGGGGGAAGGAGCACACGATGTCCGACGAGACGTCGACCGCCGAGCCAGCCGCGCCCGCGCCGTCGCCCGCCTCATCCACGTCCACGCTCGGTGACACGCTGCGGACGGTCGCCATGGCCGCGTCCGTGGGCGCCGCCGTGATCCACTTCGCGCTCGCGCCCGAGCACCTCTCCGAGCGGACGAGGGACGGCGTCTTCTTCCTCGTCGTCGCCTGGCTGCAGCTGGCCGCCGCGGCCGCCCTGTACCGGTGGCGCAACCGGCCCGAGCCCTGGCTCGGCGCCGCCGCCGTCAACGGCGTCGTGTTCCTGGTGTGGCTGGGGTCCCGCACGATCGACGTCCCCGCCACGGACCACGCATCCATCGGCTTCCCCGATGGCCTGGCCGCCGGGCTCGAGGCGATCGTGGTCCTCGCCGCGGTAGTGGCGCTGCGCCCGTCCTTCGCCTCGCGGGCCGTCCCCGGCATCAACCCCGTGGCGTTCGGCGTGGCGGGCCTGGCCCTCGCGGGCCTCGTGTCGACCTCGGTGGCGCCCGGGTTCGCCGACGACCGCCACGGGAGCCCCGGCCACGGCGAGCCCGGCCACGACATGGCGTCGATGGCGCCCGGCGAGACGCACGACCACGGCGGCGCCAACGCCGCCCAGGTCGCCGACGCCGAGCGCTGCGACCTCGGCTTCAACACGCCGGCGTTCAACGACGCCGCGGTCCCCGGCATGCCGCACGCCCACGACGACGCAACGCCGGTCGACTTCACGCTGGAGGAGTGGGCCGAGGTCTTCGTCGACCCCGACAGCGGTCCCTCCATCGAGCAGGTGCTCGGGTACCTCGAGGAGAACCCGGTCCAGCGCGACGCCATCCTCACCGGCAGCATGACGCACACGCTCGACCCCGACCCCTGGAACGCGCTGACGGACCAGGCGCAGTGCGACCAGCTCGCCGACGAGCTGCTCCTGGCCAAGAACGTCGCCGCCACCTACCCGACGGTGGCCGACGCCGAGGCGGCCGGCTACCACAAGGTGACGGGGTACGTGCCGGGCATCGCCGCCCACTACATCAACTACGGGCTGCTCGGCGACGGGTTCGACCTCGAGCACCCGGAGATGCTGCTCTACGACGGGACCGAGCCCGGGTCCCACGTCGTCGGCCTGAGCTACTACATCTTCCAGGACGGCGAGACCGAGCCGGCCGAGGGCTACACCGGCGACAACGACCACTACCACCGGCACACGGGGCTGTGCATGCGTGACGGCGTGGTCGTCGGCGGCTCGAACACCACCGAGGAGCAGTGCGCCGAGCTGGGTGGGGAGAAGGCCGACGGCGCCAACGGCTGGATGAGCCACGTCTGGGTCGTTCCCGGCTGCGAGAGCGCGTGGGGGGTGTTCTCCGGCGCCAACCCGTCGCTCGTGGTCCGCACCGGCATGGGCCAGTGGGAGAGCGGCTGCGGCACGGGGCTGACCATGGACGACCCCCTCGCCTTCGAGGAGGGCGGGAACGGGCCGCAGGAGCTCGCGGCCGGCTGACGCCGGCCGAGGTGGACGGCCGGCACGCGCCGGCCGTCCACCTCGCCGGGCTCAGTAGTGCCAGGGGAACGGCGACCAGTCGGGAGCGCGCTTCTCCAGGAAGCTGTCGCGTCCCTCGGCGCCCTCGTCGGTGCCGTAGGCGAGGCGGGTGGCCTCGCCGGCGAAGACCTGCTGGCCCACCAGGCCGTCGTCGATCGCGTTGAAGGCGTACTTCAGCATCCGGATCGACGTCGGGCTCTTGCCCATGATCATGCGTCCCCACTCGAGCCCGACCCGCTCCAGGTCCTCGTGGGCGACGGCGGCGTTGGCCGTGCCCATGCGGACCGCCTCCTCGGCGTCGTAGGTGTTCCCGAGGAAGAAGATCTGGCGGGCGAACTTCTGGCCGACCTGCCTGGCCAGGTAGGCCGAGCCGAAGCCGCCGTCGAAGCTGGCCACGTCGGCGTCGGTCTGGCGGAACCGGGCGTGCTCCCGGCTGGCCAGCGTGAGGTCGCTGACCACGTGGAGGCTGTGGCCGCCGCCCGCCGCCCAGCCGTTGACGAGGCAGATCACGACCTTGGGCATGAAGCGGATGAGCCGCTGCACCTCCAGGACGTGCAGCCGCCCGCTGCGGGCCGGGTCGATCGTGGCGGACGTCTCGCCCTCGGCGTAGCGGTAGCCGTCGCGTCCCCGGATCCGCTGGTCACCGCCCGAGCAGAACGCCCAGCCGCCGTCCTTGGGCGACGGGCCGTTGCCGGTGAGCAGGACGCAGCCCACGTCCGGTGACTGGCGGGCGTGGTCGAGCGCCCGGTACAGCTCGTCGACGGTGTGGGGACGGAAGGCGTTGCGCACCTCCGGCCGGTCGAACGCCACCCGCACCACGCCCGTGTCCACCGCCCGGTGGTAGGTGATGTCGGGCAGGTCGAGCCCGTCGACGCCTTGCCACGCCGACGGGTCGAAGATCTCCGAGACCTGCTCAGTCGCCATCTTCCTACGGTTCCTTCCGGGCCCGGCTCGGCGCCACCCGCGG
>DATFOS010000133.1:0-16434 GCA_035265325.1 Acidimicrobiales bacterium | reverse complement strand
CAAAACGACAACACCCCGTGGCCGGAGCCACGGGGTGGGACGTATTCCGTCGACGTTCCCTGGTACACCGGCCCAGCGGTCGGGGCGGGCGGACGGGACCGACCACCGGACCGGTGCACCACGAAACGTCGACGTGCGACTATGTCAGACGGGTAGGCCGTCGACGATCGAGTGGACCCCAAGGTTAACCAGCTGATACCGCACTCGGTATGTCGCCTGGCCTGCCCCCGGAGCCAACCTCATCCCGTCGGCGACGTTGCAGACACGTTACACCCCTACGTCCCGATGGGCAAGACTCTCGGTGAGTGGTTGTGTCGTCGCGCTGCGTGAACAACATCACTCGGACAGCTGTGACCGCAGTGCCGCCAGCATCTCGGCCCGGGTGCTGGCGCCGAGCTTCTGACGGATCTTGGCCACGTGGTGCTCGACCGTCTTGGGTGAGATGTACAGCTGCGCTCCGATCTCCTTGTGGGTGAGCCCGTCCACGACGTACTGGGCAACCATCTGCTCACGCTCGGAGAGCACGCTCGCTGCGACAGGCACCTCGCCGCCCTCCCCGGAGGGCAGGGCCGCCTTGAGGTCGCGTGCGGACTCGAGCAGTGAACGGGTCACCGACGGGTCGCCCGAGCGGATGGCGGCTTGGCCGGTGAGGCGGGACGCCTCCCAGGCGAGCCCGAGCCCCGCCAGCTCGGCGGCGGCGGCCTGCACCGCCCCGGGGTCCACGGTCCCGCTGAGCACGGCCACCCACGCCTGCGCCGCCGTGGACAGGGCGCGCAGCCGGGGATGCGCCGGCGGGACGGCCGCCACCTCGGCGGCGCGCCGGGTCGTGGCCTCGACGTCGTCGCCGGCGAGGGCGACCTGGAGCCCGGTCCAGCGCAGCGGCAGCAGCCACAGCGACGGTTCGCCCAGCGAACGCACGACGTCGCCCAGCTCGCGCGCCTTGCCGGCGATGCGCTCCCACAGGCCGAGGCGGTTGGCGGTCACGGCGAGCTCGCCGATCACGTCCAGCGAGAACAGGTCGGCGGGCTGGCGGAGCAGGACCGGCTCGGCGCGTCCCCAGGCCGTCGCCAGGCGGGCCAGGTCGCCGGCGCGGCGGGCGAGGCCGGCCTCGATCGTGGCGGCGAGGAGGACGTCGCGCGGGGCGAGCGTCCGGCCCTTGACCTCGTCGAGCGCCGACTGGGCGCGCGCCCAACGACCGCCCCGGAGCCCAACCCAGCCGAGCAGCAGCCGATGGCGATCGGCGAGGGCGGGCCCGCCGACGCCGTGATCGATGGCGCGGGCCAGCAGGTGCTCCGCGGTCGTCGGCTCGCCCAGCGCCAGGGCGACGAGGGACCCGAAGGCGTGGGGCGTGTCCGGGAGGACGATGCGGCCCGCGCCGGACTCCAGCAGTTCCGCCGACTCGACGAACAGGTCGGTGGCCCCGGCGGCGGTCGAGCCGAGCGAGGTGGCCACGCCCTCGGCGAGCAGCGCCAGCGCCTCCACGCCGAGGGAGCCCGGCACGGGGAGCCGCTCGCGCGCCTCGGCCACGAGGAGGCCGGCGTCGAACGTGGGCGTGTCGCCGCCCTCCGGGACGGTTCGGGAGCGGTGCGGGCCGCCCGTGACGAGCGCGCCGACGACGGCGAGCAGCCGGGCGGCATCGGCTTGCGGGCCGGGGACGGAGGCGACCTGCCCGTACACGCGGGCGGCGCGGCGCCACAGGCCCCGCGCGGGTAACAGGGCGGCGACGACGGACTGCGCCCGGTCCCGGTCGGCGGCGGCGGGGTCGCCGGCCGCCATGTCGGCCAGGCGGAGGGCGGCGGCGGTGTCGCCGTCGAGGGCGGCGGACTCGGCCTGCCGGGCCGCCACGGACAGCGGCGGCGCGCCGGCCTCGACCGCCCGGTCGAACCACTCGCGGGCGAGTTCGGGGGACTCGGCCACCAGGGCGTCGCCTGCTGCGGCGTAGGCGGCGGCCGCGGCGGGGCTCTTGGCGCCGGCGGCGGCCAGGTGTTCGGCCGCCTGCATGGGCGGGGCGCCCCGGGCGACCAGTGCCTCGGCCAGGCGAGCGTGGAAGCGGCGGCGGTCGGGCTCCGGCGTCAGCGCGGTGACGGCCGCGGCGACTAGCGGGACGACGTCCTCGCCGTTGCCGGCCAGCAGCCCGGCCGCTCGCAACTGGGCCACGGCCTCGCCGAGCTCGTCATCGGCCAAGCCGGTGACCTGCCGCAACAGCTCGTCGTCGAGGTCGGCCCCAGCGCTGAGGGCGGCGAGCGCGGTGCGCCCGGGTGGCGGCAACTGGTCGACCTCGGCCCGCAGGTCCTCGACCACGGCGGGATCGAGCACAACCTGCGGTCCGGTGGGCCCGGTGCCGACCCCCGTCCCGCCGAGGACGGACGGCCCGGCGCCCGGCGCGCCGGCTCCGGTTCCCGTCCCGGTCGCGGGCGAGCCGCCGGACGAGGAGGTGGAAGAGCCGCCGTTGGCGGTGGTGGCGAAGCGTCCGCCCGTGAGCACGCCCGTGGCGGACCAGCTGCGAGCGAGGCGTTCGACGAGGGCGGGGACGCCTGCGGCCTGCTCGGCCAGGGCCTCGACCACCTGCTGATCGACGGCGGCTCCGAGGACGAGCGCGGCACGTTCGGCGACGCCGTCCTCGTCCAGCGGACCGACGACCGCCACCGGCTGGCGGCGGGCGAGGGCGGCGTCGAGGGCGGCGAGCGCCGGGTCGCCCGGGGAGGGGCGATGGGCGACGACGACGGGGACGTTCCGCTCGGCGGCCCGCTCGACCACGCCGACCAGGACACGGAGCGAGGCGGCGTCCAGCCAGTGGGCGTCGTCGACGAGTAGCGCCTCGGGCCGCGACGCCAGGCGGTCGAGCAGTTGGTCCCGGACCTTGCGCTCGGTGGCCGGGTCGGATGTGTCCGGGTCGGCCGCGGCGCCGGCCGGGATGTCCACGAGGTGGGCGAGGGCACCGAGCGGGTCGTCCTGCTCGAGACGGCGGCCGGTGGCGCGGGCGAGGCCGAGGCCGCGCTTGGTCAGGAGCGCTCCGGCGGCCTCCAGCACGCCGGGCGCGTCGCTGCCGCCGGCACCGACGATGCCCAGCACAGCCGGCCGGTCGTCCGGCAACGCCAAGGCGGCGACCTGTGCCACACGCGAGGGGAGGCTGAGCGCCATCGTCGGGGGATCGTAGCTGCGCGCCTCGTAAGCGGCGTGGGGCCCCTCCCGTCGAAACCGGCCCCCGGCGATGCCGCCGGTCTCCACGGGACCGGGCGGGGGTGGGCGCCGTCGGGTGGTCTCCTGCCCGACGTGGGCGTCGACGCGGGTCGTTGTCGCCGTGATGGCTCATATGCCGGCGGTCCGCTCGTGTCCAGAGCGCCGTCGTGAGACCGTCGGGCTGGGCGAGGCAAGGCGGGCGTTGCCTCGGCGGCCGGGCCGTGCCACGACATTGACGCCTGTGCTCGGGCTCCGCGAGCGGCGCGTCTCCGTGGTTCCGACGACATGTCGCGGCACCCCGCCCGGCGCGAGTCTCCCCCGGCGGGCACCTCCCCGCGGCGAGCTGTTCAGGCGGCGGCGGCTGGAATGGCGGAGGCACGGCTGCACTAGGGTTTCCCGACCGTGTGCCTAGTTGCGCGCCCGAGCCGCTGGCCGGGGGGCAGCGACGGGGACGCAACCGCGTGAGCGCCGCAGGGATTTGGACGGGCGGCGGGCGCATCCGTAGATGAACCCAAGGAGCGAATCCCCATGCGACGGACCCTGATCGGCCTTGTGGCCGCGGGTGCCCTCCTCGTTGCCGGCTGTGGCGGCGACGATGGCGAGACGACCAGCGACGACGGTGGTAGCGGCGAGACCGCCTCGGCGAGTGACTTCTGCGCTGAGTTCCAGGGCTACGACGAGAGGTTCAACCAGAACCCCGACGCCAGCGAGGAAGAGGTCGTCGAGGCGATCCGGTCGCTGAACCCGCCGGAGGAGATCGCCGACGACTACGAGACGCTGCTGGAGGGCCTGGATGCCCTGATGGGCGTCGATCCGTCGGACCCCGAGGCCGCCGCCGCGGCCCAGGGCGAGATGGCGCAGTACCAGGAGGCCAGCGAGAACATCCAGGCCTACGTGGACGAGAACTGCGAGGGCGCCTCGACCGACGACACGTCGACAGACGGGACGGCCGGCGACAGCGCCGAGACGACCGAGGGCTGACGAAGCAACGCGATCCCCGGAGCGTCCCGGGCGCACGGCGTACAGCGCCGTCCGCCCGGGACCTCTCGCGTAGCGGCCACCGTGCCGACCGGACCGGGCCGCCGCGCCACGGATGCCGGCCGATGCCCCCGGAGCGCAGTGCATCGGGACCGGTTGTGCCGTTGCCGGTCGGCACGCCTTGGCGGCGGCCCAAGGCGGCTCACCTTTTCTAGGCGTATCGGGTCCCCTGGACTCGTGGGAGTCCGGCGCCCGAGCTCCCAGCCGACCGCAGCGGCCCGGCGCGGTGTTGGGCCGGCGGGCTCGAAGGCAGCCCTAGTCGAAGACCACCGTCATGAGGTCCGCTCGGCTTCCCGCTGACACGGGACGTCCAGTCCCGCAACTGCAGAGGAGCGCCATGTGCTGCCTGACGTCGTTGTCGACGGCAGGTCGCTAGCCGAGTCCGTAGCCCGGACGGTGGGCCGGCCGCCTGTCGGGTCGGGCTACGCGCCGCGCGTCACGTCGGCGGCGTTCCACGGAGACGGCTCCCTGGCGTCGGCCGCCTCGCCGGCACGCGACGCCACCCCGTCGAGCGGGTCCGGAGCCGGTGGCTCCTGGCCCCGGCGCTTCCGGGCACCCCGGCCGGCGGGCGCACGCTCACCCTGGTCCGGCGGTTCGGCCCTGGGGGCGGACGCAGCGTCCTTGCTCGCCCGGCGGGCCGCGTCGGTCTGGACCGTGATCCGGACGAGCGTCCCCCCGGGCACCGGCGAGAAGGTGACGTCGTCGGCGAGAGTCCGCATCAGCGGGATGCCCAGGCCGCTCTCGTGGCGGAGCCGGCGTGGGTCTGTGGCGGCCGGGAGCGTGGCCAGGTGGTCGGGGTCGAAGCCGGCGCCCTGGTCGACGATCTCGACTGATGCGGCCTCCGGCCGGAGGTCACAGCGGATCCGCACGGGACCGTCGCCCCACACCGCGCGATGGGCGTCGATGGCGTTGGAACAGGCCTCCGTGACGGCGACCTTGAGGTCGTCGAGGCGGGCGCCGCCGAGCCGGGGGCCGAGGGCGAGTACCGAGGCGTCGACGACGAGGCGAACGAGCGACAGGTAGGCGGATCGGGCCGGTATCGCCAGCTCGACCAGCACCATGTCGGTCAGCCCCCGGTGACCGCAGCGTCGAGCGTGGGCATCAGCGGGACCGCCCTGTCGAGGCCGGTGATCTCGAACAGGCGCTTGATGCGTGGCTGGGTGCACACGATGCGCATGTCGCCGCCGTGCGTGCGAACCCGCTTCAGGGCGCTGATGATCGTGCCCAACCCGGTGGAGTCGAGGAAGTCGACGCCCTCGAGGTCGAGGATGAGCTTCGTCGAGCCCTCGCCGACGAGGGCGATGAGCCGCTCCCGCAGGCTGGGGGCGGTCGCGACGTCCAGCTCGCCGTAGATGGTGACGATCGACCAGTCGGCGATCTCGGACACCTCGGTACGCAGCTCCATGGCGAGGCCGAATCTACTGCGCCTCGTGCCATCTCCCCATCCGAGGGGGCGGGGCAGAGCCCACCGGCTCGCCGGTCCTGCCCCTTCGTGGGCCTCGACGCCTAACCTTCCTGGGTCATGACGCTCGTGACGGGGTCGGCGGAGGGTGATGCGCCTCTCGTGACGCGCCCGGTCACCGACCCGCTCGGGGACATGCATGGTCCCGAGGTCCCGGCGTCGCCCCTGGGCGCCCGGACGGCGTCCGTCGAGGAGCGCGCCTACGAGGTCGCCGGGCCCGGCGGCCCACTCACGGTGGAGTACCTGGTCCTGCCGGGCTTCGAGGCCCTGGCTGGGCCGCCGCCGCGGCCCGCCGGCATGCGCAGGCGGACCACCCGCCGCAGCCGCGGACCGCGCAAGCCCCGCAAGGCCAAGCCGGCGGTCGCGAACCTTTCGTTCCCGGGCCTCGCTCCACCGCCACCGGAGCCACGAGCTCCGGCCGCCGGTGGGCGGGGGCGGCCCCGTCCGGGCCCGGTCCCGGCCCACGCCGTCCCCGTCGACGCCGGGCGCCGGGAGCGGCGTCGACGGGCCGACCTGCGGAACGCGGCCGCGCCGCCGTGGGACCTCGGTGCCCTCCACGACGTGTTGGCGGCCCGGGCCGGGACGCCGGGGCCGAGCCACCTGGCCGCCCCGGTGGGTGCCGACGCCGTCGCGGGGTGGGACGAAGAGGCGGGCGTGCCGGGCCGGGCCTCGCCACTGGTCGCGGTCCACCGCCTGCCGGCGCGGCCCGCCCGCACCGCCGAGTTGGCCCGCCCCCTGCCGCCCGAGGTGGTGGCCGCCCTCGACGTCGAGGCGTTCTGGGAGCACCAGGCCCAGGCCATCGACCTTGCCCGGGCCGGCCGCTCGGTCGTGGTTGCCACGGGGACGGCGTCCGGCAAGTCGCTCTGCTACCAGGTCCCGATCGCCGAGGCCGCTGCGGCGCCGATCCGCTGCGGCTCCGCCCTCATGGTGTTCCCGACCAAGGCGCTCGCGCACGACCAGCTCCGTTCGCTGACGGACTGCTGCTTCCCCGGCGTGATCGCCGGAACCTACGACGGGGACACGGGCACGGAGGAACGGGCCTGGGTCCGGCGCCAGGCAAACGTCGTCCTGACGAACCCCGAGATGCTCCACAGCGGGGTGCTGCCGCACCATGACCGGTGGGCGACGTTCCTGAGCCGCCTGCGCTACGTGGTGGTCGACGAGCTGCACTCGTTCCGAGGCATCTTCGGGAGCCACCTCGCCCACGTGCTGCGCCGGCTCCGGCGGCTCGCCAATCGTTATGGCGCGGACCCGACCTTCGTGTTCTGCTCGGCCACGATCGGCGAACCGGGACGGCTCGCCTCGGCGCTGTGCGGCCTCCCCGTCGAGGAGGTCGTCGAGGACGGTTCCCCGCAGGGCGAGCGTCTCGTGGCGATCTGGAACGAGCCGGCGCTCGACGAGGTCACCGGCGCTCGGGTCTCGGGCAACCACGAGACGGCGGGTCTGGTCGCCGACCTGGTCGGGGACGGTCGCCGCACCATGGCGTTCTGCCGGGGGCGGAAGGCCACCGAGGTCGTGGCCGCCGACGTCCAGCGTCGTCTGCCGGCGAGGTCGCGTGGCCGCGTGAAGGCGTACCGGGGCGGCTACCTGGCCGAGGAGCGCCGGGAGCTGGAGGAGCAGCTCTTCGCGGGCCGACTCGACGGCATCGTGGCCACGAGCGCGCTCGAGCTGGGTATCGACGTAGGCGGCCTGGACGCGGTCGTCCTCAACGGGTTCCCGGGCACCATCGCCTCCTTCTGGCAGCAGGCCGGGAGGGCGGGCCGCGAGGGGCAGCCCTCGGCGGCGGTGCTCGTCGCCGGGAACGACCAGCTCGACCAGTGGGTGGCGGCCCACCCCGGCGAGCTGGTGACGCGCCGGCCCGAGCCGGCGGTCGTGAACCCGGCCAACCCATTCGTGGCCGACGCCCACCTGCGGTGCGCCGCCCAGGAGATGCCGCTGTCCCACACCGACGAGCGCTACTGGCCTGGCTTGCTGGACGAGGTGGTCCTGCGGCTGACGCAGCGGGAGGAGCTGGAGGTGCGCCCGGCGACCCGGGACCGCGACCCGCAGGCGATGTACAGCGGGGGCGGGTGGCCGGCTCACGGCGTCGGGCTGCGGGTCGGTGCCGGCGGCGCGGTGAAGCTCCGGACGCACGAGGGTGAGCCGGTCGGCACGGTGGAGCTGGCCCGGGCCTGCGAGCAGGCGCACCCGGGTGCCTCGTACCTGCACGCCGGGCAGTCGTGGCGGGTCGTCGACCTCGACCTGGAGGGCCGGACGGCGATCGTCGAGCCGGACGACGGCACCACCTACACGGTGGCCCGGACCGACGTCGACATCCGCATCGTCGGCCTCGACGCCCGCCACCGGGCCGGGGTGCTCGACATCGGCCTCGGCGCCGTCGAAGTCACGCAGCGGGTAACGGGCTTCCAGCGCAAGGAGACGATGAGCGGGCAGTCCCTGGGTGTCGAGTCGCTCGACCTGCCGCCCTCGACGCTGCGGACCCGGGCGTTCTGGTACGTCGTCCCCGACGAGGTCCTGGCGGCCGCCGGCGTCGATCGGACCGCCGTGCCCGGGGCCCTCCACGCCGCCGAGCACGCCGCGATCGGCGTGCTGCCGCTGTTCGCCATCTGCGACCGGTGGGACGTGGGCGGTGTCTCGACGCCGCACCAGCGCGAGCTGGGGGCGGCCGCGATCGTCGTCTACGACGGCTACGAGGGCGGCGCCGGGGTGGCCGAGATGGGCTTCGAGGCGGCCGGGCGCCACCTCGCGGCGACGCTCGACGTCGTCTCGGCGTGCCCGTGCGTTGCGGGCTGCCCGTCCTGCGTGCAGTCGCCCAAGTGCGGCAACGGCAACGACCCACTGGACAAGGCGGCGGCGATCGCCCTGCTCAGGGTGCTCACGACGACCTGACACCCCGTTCCGCGCGGCCCCTCGCGTGCGGGGCGCCGGCCGCCTCATCGCTCCACCCGCATGGTCGCTCGGGCCTCGAGGCGGACGTCGTGGACGAGCGCCCCGACCACCGGGATGCCGACCGGCGAGGCGTACCGGACCACCGCCGTGATGGCCGAGCCCACCGGGCCCCGCTCGGTCACCTGCACCCGAACCCGTTCGGGGGCGAGCGGGCCGGCGGCCTCCGCCGCCCGCTGAGGGGCGGCGGGGTCGTCGGAGACCGCCGCCGCCCGGACCGCCTCGCGAGCGGCATGGGTGACCAGTGTGTGGTCGCGGGCGACCATCGCCAGTTGGACGATGCCGACCAGCAGCACGGCGACCAGCGGCAGGAGGAGCGCCAGCTCGACCGTCGCCTGGCCACGCTCGTCGAGGCGGGAGCGGGTCACAGGAAGCCGGTCAGCCGCTCGACGACGGCGTCGAAGAAGCCGGTGATCGCCCCGCTCTGGGCGGCCCACGTGATGACGGCCACGGCGATCGTTGCCGCGACGATGATCACCAGGGCGTACTCGGCCGTGGCCTGTCCCCGGTCGTCCCGGGCCGCCCGGCCGAGGAGCCGGGTGGTGACGGCGGTGGGCTTGGCGACGGGGGGCTCCTCCACGCCGCCCGGCGGCGGGAGCTCCGGGGCAGAGGACGCCGGCATGAGGAGCGCCGGCGTGGTGGAGAGGTCGGGCATGGGATGTCCTCCGGGATGCATGTCGGAGTCGTTCGCGGGCCCGGCGGGGCCGGACGATCCGGGTCGGGTGTCGAGCCCGCTCCGCGGGTGGCGTCATGGCACGAGGGGGCCGAGGGAACCGAGGGACCCGGCGATCAGCGGCACGATGGCGAGGAGGAAGAAGGCCGGCAGGGTCGTGAGGACGAGCGGGAACAGGAGCGTGACGGGGAGCCGACGGGCGGCCTCCTCGGCCTGGCGCCGTCGGCGCCCGCGGGCGTCGGACACCACCCGCTCGAGGATCGGGCGCAGCGGCGTGCCGTAGCGGTCGTGCTCGACGAGCGCGTCGATCAGCGGACGGACCACGGGGCCCGCCCGGAGCAGGATCCCGTCGAGCGCCTCCGCGGTGGTGCCGCCGTGGGCGATGTGGTCGGCAGCAGCGGCGACGGCCGGGCCGAGCGGTCCGCCCGGGCGGTCGCCGATCGCCTCGAGGGCGGCGGGCACGGGCAGCCCGGCGGCGGTCGTGAGCACGAGGAGGTCGACGACGTCGGGGAACTGGTCGACGACGGCGGCCTCGTGGGCCCTGGCCGCGCGTCGTGCGGCAAGTCCGGGGGCGAACACCGCCCACGCGACGGGCACCACCGCGAGCAGCGGTGCAACCAGCCAGAGGACCACGGCGCCGAATGCCGCCACTCCGGCCCGCCGGTCGGCCTCCGGGTCCGCGGGCCGGCGTCCGGCCCGCCGGATCGCGCGTCCCGCGGCAGTCAGCAGCCCGTCGGTCTCGTCGGGCGCAGCGTCCCGCCGCCCGGCACGAGGTCCTGCCCCACCTCGCCCTCCGAGGCCCGGCCGGCCGGGGTGCCGGCCACCGGGACCGGCCTCGTGCCGACTGCCGTACTCGGACGCAGCGCCGGTCCCGGCCCTGGTGCCGTGCCGGCCGCCGTACTCCGCCCAGCCTCCGTGCCATGCTTCCGCGGCGGACCGGAGGCCGCCGGCGCGCCCGGCGCGCAGACGTCCACCGGACCGGGCCGCCGGTGCACCGGCCGACCGCCCATCCGGTCGGCGGCGCGGCGCGCGACCGTCGCGCCCGGCATGCATGTCGTCGGCGGGGGCAGTGTGGCGGCTCCGCCATCCTGGGCCCTCGGACGGGCTGCTGCGGTTCCGTCGACCGAGGTCGTCTCCTCGCGGGCTGCCGTGGAGGCCGTTGGCGGACGATCCGTCGAGGCCGGCGTCCACGGGACCATCGCCGAGCGGTCCGCCGTCCGCCGTGCCGTCCCCATGGGCGCCGTCGCTCTCGTCGGTCCCTCCGCCCGGCACGGCGAGGCCGGCACTCGGGCCGCCTGACCCGTCTGGGACGTACTGGCTCGGGTGGCGGGGGTCCGGCCCGGTCGGAGCTGCCCGGCCCGGGTCGGCGTCGGGGTCGTCGTCGTGGGATGGGCTGCGGGTGTCACGGAGGAACGTCGTCAGGATGGCGGCGGCGACGAGCGCCCACGCCACGCCGAGGACGGCCGCCGGGATGCTCGCCGGGACGTCGGTGAAGGCCCTCATCGCTCGCCCCCTCGGGTGAGGACGGACATCCACCAGGCACCGGCGACGTCGAGCGCGAGGCCGAACGTCAGACACGCCCATCCGGGTGGCGTGTCGAGGAGGAATTGCCGCGTCGCCGCGTCAGTGGTGCCGACGAGCAGGGTGAACCCGATCGGCGCGACCGACAGCACGAGGCCGCTCAGCCGCGCCTGGCTGGCGAGCGACCGACGTTCGTCGGCGAGGTGGGCCCGCTCCCGCAGCGTTGTGGCCACGCCCTGCGCCGCGCGCGCCGGGCTGGCCCCGATCGCCCCGGCCAGCACGAGGGCCGTCGCCGCCAGCCGGGTCCCGGGATCGTTGCGTGCGTCCGCCCACTCGTCGAGCACCTCGGCGACGGGGCGGCCGCCGTCGGCCTCGCGACCGAGAGCGGCCAGTTCCGGCCCGAGCGGCGGCGGGACGGTGTCACCGGCGGTGGTGAGCGCCGTCGGCACCGAGGCGCCGCCGTGCAACGCACTGGCCAGGCGATCGAGCGCCACCGGCAGCTGCGCCCGCCGCCGGTTGCGCTCGGCCGTGCGCTCCCGGGCACGGTGTCCGACGGCAGCGACGACCGCCACGGCCATCCCGGCGAGGACCAGCCCGATGCCGGCCACCAGTGCGACCGTGCAGACGCCCAGTACGAGGCCTGCGACACCGGCCGGCGATCGCCATCCACCTGCGAACTCGGCCGGCAGCAGCCCGCCGGGCCCGTTCGCCGAGTCGTCGCGGATCGAGCGTCCGCCGGCGGCCGCAGCCGCATCGAGCCAGGGCGCCGTCGAGCCGCCACCGCCGTCCGGGTCGTCCTGGCCAAGACCCGCCGGCATGCCAGCACCGACGCCACCGCCCTCGATGTTGTGGAAGCCGTGACCGACACCGTCGAGCCCATCGGGGGCGCTCGGACCCCGATCGCTGCCGTCGTGACCACCGCCGAAGCGGAGGTCATCGCCACCGAGGTCGTGGCGGCGCCCCTGGGAGCCGCGGCCGGCCGGATGGTCAGGGGCGGGGGCCCCATCGCTGGGCCCGTCGAAGCCGTTGGTCCTGGCCCGGCCGAGATTCCCGCCGAAGCCCGGAGGGCCTTGGTCGTCATGGCGTGTGCCGCCGGCCTCATAGTCGGTTGCCCGAATGCCCTCGATGTCATGGCGCGGGCTCCCGGCTACGTGCCGCCTCCTTCCGAGGCCGCCACCGTGGCCGCTGCCGCCGTTGCGCGCGTCGTGGCCGTCGGCGTCGCGGCTGCTGAAGCCACGGCCGTTGGTCCGGTCGGCGACGGCGGCCGCCAGTCGTCGACGAGCCCGGTGGTTGACGAGTGCGGCGCGACCGGCGAAGAGCGCGGCCATCGCCGACACGACGGCGAAGAGGTCGCTGACGCCGCTCATGACACGTCCCATCGGAGCTCGGTGGACGAGCCCCCTGCGTCCCCGGGCTCGGCGCCGACGTCCTGGTCCGACGCGCTGCGACGGGCCGGCTCGACGGGGGAGACGCCGCGCTCAGCGCTCATGCCGCGGGTATGGATGGGCGCGTCGGGCGGAACTCGTCCGTCCCGGGCACCCTGCGTGTCGAGCGCCGTGCGAAGGGCGGCGCGCCGGTCGCCGGGTGGCGTAGTGGGCACCAGGCCGTAGACGGGGTGCCTCATCACGGGGGTCACGGTCGTGAGATCGGCGCCCGGCCGCTCCTGCGAGGGCGCAGCGAGGGCCATCTCGGTGGGGCGGGCCGTCTCGTCCTCGGCGGGGGTCGGGCGGGGCAGCCGGGCGGCCACCGGTGGCCGGGTCGGCGGAGGGGGCGGGGCGGAGTCCGGGTTGCGCGACGGGCGGTGTGGCTTGGCGACGACCCGGCGGTCGTCGGCGAGGAGGCGGGTCCGGGTACGTGCCGCCGGATCGTCGAGGACCTCGGCGACCGCCGCCACCCGTCGCCGCCCGCCTCGGCCGCGCTCGACGTGGACGACCACATCGATGGCGCCGGCGACCTGCTCGCGCACGGCCGGCAGAGGCAGGTCGACTGCGGCGGCCAGCGCCATCGTCTCGATGCGGCGCAGGGCGTGCTCAGCCCCGTTGGCATGACACGACGCCAGGGAGCCGTCGTGGCCCGTGTTGAGGGCCTGGATCATGTCGAGGGCCTCCGGCCCCCGCGCCTCGCCGACGACGATGCGGTCGGGGCGCATGCGCAGCGCCGCCCGGACGAGGTCGCGCATCGTCACGGCGGCCGGTCCGTCCGGTGTGGCGGGCCGCGTCTCGAGCCGCACGACGTGGTCGCCCGGCAGCCGCAGCTCGGCCACGTCCTCGATGGTCACGACCCGTTCGCCGAGCGGCAGGTGGCCGCAGACGGCGTTGAGCAGGGTGGTCTTGCCGGCCCCTGTGGCGCCGGAGACCACGACGTTGAGCCGAGCCTCGACCGTCCACTGAAGCAGCTCCGTGACCGGTGGCGGGGCGAACGCCGCGATCGGCAAGGTCACGGCGGCGAAGCGCCGGATGGTGACCAGCGGCCCGTCGACGGCGACCGGCGGCAGGACGACGTGGACGCGCGATCCGTCGGGCAGTCGGGCATCGACGATCGGCGAGGTGCGGTCGGCCCGCAGGCCGAGCGGCGCCACGACGCGTTCCACCATCAGTTCGATGGCCCGTCGGTCGAGGTCGATGCCGGTGCGCTCGAGCCGGCCGTGCCGTTCCACCCACACCGGACCGGGCCCGTTGACCAGGACGTCGCTCACGTCCGGGTTCGCGAGCAGCGGTTCCAGAGGGCCTACACCGCCGATGCGGGCGCGCACCCGTCCGACGACGCCGGCCACGTCGTCCGCATCCATGAGCGGGGCCTCGCGGCGGACCAGCGCCGCGAGGCCGGCATCGTCGAGCCGGGTACCGGCATCGATCACCCGACGGTGGATGCGGGCGTCGAGTGCCTGCGTGCTGGCCGACGGCGGCGGTGGCCCTGCGGGCCGCAGGCCGGCGGGCGGCGTTCCGGTCGCCGGCGGACGGCGCGCATCGACCGGTGGTGTCGAGGCCCGGGCGGCCGTCGGCGGCGTGGAGGGCCACTGGCCAGACGGCGGCGTGGAGGGCCAATGGCCAGACGGCACGGCGCGCGTCCCGAACGGCGGCGTGGCGCGGGGGTCAGACGGCATGGCGCAGCCCCCGGGCGAGCGTGCGCGGCAGGCGGCTGCGTAGGACGCCGGCGTCGACGGCACGGGCCACGCTGGGGTCGACGACCAGGTCGGCGATCACGGGGGCTCGGGCCGCCTGCTCGACGTCGTCGCGGGAGAGCACGTGGCCGTCGTCCCGGACCAGGACCACCCCCGTCGGGACGAGGGGCGCGCCGGGTACCCGTCGCAGGGCCAGGTAGCACGGGCGGGTGACGAGGTACGAGGCGTCCGCCCGGCGGGCCAGCGCCACGGTGGCGGGGTCGAAGGTGCTCCCGCAGTCGGCGACGGCCGGACGTGGCCCGGCGGCGAGCACGGCCGCCAGCACACCGGCCCGCTCGACGGCGAGGGCGCCGCCGCCGCGGGGGAGCAGCGCCAGTCCGCCTCCGGCCGGCACCTCGATGCGCGTGAGGGCGTCGGCCGGCACGCCCGGGCCGGCGGCCAGCCAGGCCGTGAGTCCCGGGGACGGTGAGTCGTCGATGCCGAGCAGGTGGGGTGCGTCGCCGGCCATGTCGGCGAGCACGGCGCCGGCTTGGGAACGGCGGGCGAGAAGGAGGGCGAGGGCGGCGGCGACCACGGACGTGCCCATGCCGCCCTTGGCGGACCAGCAGGCGACCAGCATGTGGGACCTCTCGGACTGGGAGACGGGGATGGGCCGCCGAGCGGCGAGGAACCAAAGGCGAGAGGGACCGAGGCGATGGAGGGGCCGAGCCGTGACCCGGTTGCCGGGCCCGGGAGCCAAGCGTGCGAGGCGCCGCACCCGGGCGGGCGAGGGCGCTCGATGCACAGGCGACCGAGCCGACGAGCGGACGAGCGGCCCTACAGGCCCAGGGCCGGGAAGGGCGAGGTGTGCGACAGGGGCAGGGTGGCCCGGACGGGCGACGGCGCGGCGGGCGCAGAAGGCCCAAGTGGGCGAGGAGCGCGCTGGCGCAGGGACGCCCCAACGACCGAAAGCGCAACAGGCGCGGCAGGCCCGAGCGGGCGAGGCGCCGGCGGCCGTGGGCTGCTCGTCCGGTGAGGTGAGCGCCGGGGGGCCGGGCGGTCCGTGAAGGTTACGCAGAGGGGCCCGGGGTGATCAAGGGTTGGCGGGGAGACGTCGGTGACGGAGAGGTTCACCGGGTCCGCGGTGCCCACCTTCGGTGCCGGTAGCGTCGCCAGGCGTGGAGGCCGCCTTCTTCGACCTCGACAAGACCGTGATCGCCAAGGCGTCGATGGTGGCGTTCAGTCGCCCGCTTCACCGGGCCGGCCTGGTGACCCGCCGCACCCTGCTGCGGGCGGCGTGGGGACAGCTGATCTACGCCCAGTTCGGCGTGTCGACGGCGCGCCTCGACAGGCTGCGCGACTCGGTCCTCCGCCTGACCCGGGGCTGGGGGCGCGACGAGGTGTCCCAGATCGTCGAGGAGGCCCTCGTCGAGGTCATCGAGCCGATCGTCTACGAGGAGGCGCTCGACCTCATTCGCGCCCACCAGGAGAAGGGCCGCCTCGTGTTCCTCGTATCCGCCTCGCCGGAGGAGGTCGTGATGCCACTGGCGCGCTACCTCGGCGTCGACGAGGCGATCGGCACGCGCGCCGAGATCGACGCCCATGGCCGCTACACCGGCCGCACCGAGCGCTACTGCTACGGCCCCGAGAAGGTCGTCGCCGTCACCGAGGCCGCCCGCGAGCGCGGCATCGACCTGGCCGCCTCGTACGCCTACAGCGACTCGGCCAGCGACCGGCCGCTGCTCGAGGCCGTCGGCCACCCGGTCGCGGTGAACCCCGACCGCGAGCTACTGCGCACCGCCCGCCGCCTGGGCTGGGATGTGCGCCGCTTCGCCCACCGCGTCCCGCTGCGCGAGCGGGTCCCGATGCCGGCTCGGCGCCACGCCGCCATGGGTGGAGGCGCCGTCGTACTGGCCATCGGGGCCGGCATCGTCGCCCGATGGTGGCTGGACAAGCGACAGCCCTCGTCGCTCGCCGGCGCCCCGCTGGACGGAGCGGACCCCCGCGGTGGGACCGTGGCGACGACGAGGGCTGTACCCGGGGTCGTCAGACGGCTCGCACCTTCTTTGCAGCGACGGTAGCGAGGGCGGCGACGACGATGAGGAGCAAGACCTTCTTCATGGGCCCGAACCTTAACCGTCGCGTTCCGGTGACGCAGCGCGCTGTGTGCGCGCCCATGGTGGCCCGGGTTTTCGTCCGAGCGGCATCGACGCCATAACCCGACCGGCAGACGCGGGAGCGGGCGTCGCGACCAGGGTTGTCGTCGTAGAAGGCGCCCGCCGGCCAGGCTCTAAGGTGCTCCCCCATGTTCACGCAGCGCCCTCTCCTGTCCGCGACGACGCGGCAGGCCGAGGCCCGGGCGGTCGGGCGGCGTCCGCACCAGGTCCTGCTGCTGTCGGCGGTGACGGGGGTCGTCGTCGGGCTGGCCGTCGTCGTGCTGCAGACCGTCACCTTCGACGCCCTGCTCGAACCGCTGGCCCGGCGGCCGCTGTGGGTCCAGGCGCTGGCTCCGGG
>DATFOS010000132.1:0-9932 GCA_035265325.1 Acidimicrobiales bacterium | reverse complement strand
GGAAGGCGTGGGTCTCGCCGGTCGCCGTCTCGCTGAAGCGGACCACGTCGCCCCGGTCGTTCACGCCCGTCGCCCGGCCGAACGGCCCGCCGAGCGTGCCGAGGTCGACGATGCGCCCGTCGCGCCACATGGTGGGGTGGTCGATCGGTTGACGCGCGGCGGTCAGAGTTTGGTGAGCGACTCCGAGCCGCCGAGGACCATGGCGATCGACACGCCGATAGCGGTCACCACGGTCATGACCAGCGCCACCGCCGCCACGAGCGGGTAGCCGCCGTTGCCCCAGTAGTCGAACAGCACGGTCCCCATGACCTGCGTCGTCGACGACCGGACCAGTAGCGAGGCGCTGAACTCGTGCGTGAGCAGCACGAAGATGAGGGCCGCCGCCCCGCCGAGGCTCGAGCGCATCAGCGGCAGGATGACCCGCAGGTTCGTGCGGAGGACGCCGGCGCCGCTGACGCGGGACGCCTCGCTGTACGTGTCCCCCAGGGCCAGCAGGGCCGAGAGCTGCATGCGGGTTGCGAACGGGAGCATGAGCGTGACGTAGACGAGGATCACGACCCACGGCGTCCCGTACAGGACGAACGGGCCCTCGGCGTACGTGAGCAGGAAGCCGACGCCGAAGATCACCGCCGGGATGCCCAACGGCATCGACACCACGAAGTCGAGGATCGCCCGCTGCACCGGGAACTGCCGGCCCCGGACCAGCAGGGACGCCGCCACGAACCCGAGCGGCAGGCAGATCGCCACCGCGACGAGCGAGAAGCGGAGGCTGTTGCCGATCGCCGTGGGCACGGCGTCGCCTTCGAAGATCGTCCGGAAGTTGTTCAGGCTCATGAACTCGGTCTGGATCTCGCCGCTCCAGTAGTTCGAGAGGGCGACGATCACGAGGGCCGTGATGGGCAGGACGGTCGCCACGAGGGCGTAGACGACGATGCCGACGGCGGCGAGACGCGACGGGCGCCCCTCCGAGCGGAACGCCTTACCGCCGTGGGTCACGAACCGGCGCTCGTTCCCGAGCATCAGCTTCTGAACGAGCACCACGGCGATCCCGAAGACCAGCAGCGGCGAGCCCAGCGCCGCCGCCACGCCGTACTCGACCGGCGTCTGGCTGACCTGGCGGTACATGTCGGTGGTCAGCACCGAGATGCCGGAGTTCGTGCCGAGCAGCAGCGGCCCCGTGAACTGGCCGAGGCCCAGCAGGAGGGCCACGCCGCCGCCGTAGATCAGCGTGGGCCGCAGCAGCGGCAGGGTGACCTTGAGGAACACCTTCCACGGCGGCGAGCCGCTGGTCTGGGCGGCCTCGATGTGCTCCGAGCTGATGTTCTCGAAGCCGGCGCTCACGAACAGGTACACGAAGGCGGTGAGCCCGAAGCCCGTGATGACGATGATCCACGGCATCGTGTAGATGTCGACGGGCCCCTCCTGGAGGTGGTCCCACCAGGGCAGCCTGCGCAGCTGGGCATTGAGGTAGCCGGGCCGCGGCGACAGCAGGAAGGCCCAGCCGACGACGTTGGCGATGGCCGGCACCACGATCGGCAGGACCGGGAACAGCCGCAGGAACCGCAGCCGCCGCGGCAGGCGGGTGGCGGCCCACGCCAGCGCCGTCCCGAGGACGAGGGCGATGGCCAGCGACCCGAGGGCGAGGCCGACCGTGTACGAGATGGTCCGCCCGATGCGCGGGCCGGAGAACGCCCGGTCGTAGCCGCCGTCGAACGCCCGCGACTGCAGGCGGACCAGCGGGGCGATGACCAGGTAGGCGAGGACCCCCACGAACACCGTGACGCCCACGTGCCGCAGCAGCCGCCGGGTGTCGACGCGGGCGCGGGGCGGCGCGGCCGACGCCGTGGGCAGGGTCACCGTGGCCACGGCTACCGCGCTCCGGCCGGCGCGCCGGCGGTGGCCGGGGCGGGCACACCCACCGGTGTGTCGTCGCCCGTGGCGGCGGCGTCGGCCTCGCCGGCGGCGGCCCCGCCGGCGTCCGGGGCGTAGAACCGGGCGTCGGTCGGGTCGAAGGCCAGCGTGACCCGGTCGCCGGCGCCGAGCGAGCGCGCCCACCCACCCGCCGGCCCGGTGGGGATGCGGGCGTGGACGCGCGGGGCGTCCCCGACCCCGGCGGCGGACGACGAGCCGCCCGCCCCGGGCCCGCCGTCCACGTCGAGCATGACGTCGAAGTGGCGGCCGCCGTACTCGACGTCGGCCACGGTGGCGGGCAGCCCCGCGTCGCCGGTCCCCAGGTCGTCGGGGTGGGCCACGAGACGCACGTCGTCCGGCCGCAGCCGGGCCACGGTCGAGGCGCCGGCGGACGGCGGCGTGAGCGGCGCGCCGAGTACCGGACGCCCGGCGCACACCCAGCCGCCGTCCGTCCGGACGAGCTCGAGCCGGTTCGACATGCCGATGAAGCTGGCCACGTACTCGCTGGCCGGCTCCTCGAAGACCTCCTGCGGCATCCCCAGCTGCTCCATGCGACCGCGGCGCATGATCGCCATCCGCTGGCCGAGCGCCAGGGCCTCGGACTGGTCGTGGGTCACGAACACCGCCGTGAAGGGCGACCGCCGGTGCAGCTCGTGGAGCTCGGCCCGTACCTGGTCTCGCAGTCGGGCGTCGAGGTTGGACAGCGGCTCGTCGAACAGGACGAGGTCCGGCCGGGCCACCAGGCCGCGGGCCAGGGCCACGCGCTGCTGCTGGCCGCCGGACAGCTGGGCCGGGTACCGGTCGAGCAGCTCGGTGCAGTCGACCAGGGCGGCGGTGTCCTCGACCCAGCCCTCGGCCAGCGCCGTCCTCATCTTCCGCGCCCTGAGCGGGTAGGCGACGTTCTTGCGCACGGTCATGTGCGGCCACAGTGCGTACGACTGGAACACCATGCCGATGAAGCGCTTGTCGGGCGACAGGTTGACCTTGCGGGCGCCGTCGTAGACGACCGTGTCGCCCAGCGTGATCCGTCCGGCGGCGGGACTCTCCAGCCCGGCAAGGCAGCGCAGGGTCGTGGTCTTGCCGCAGCCGCTCGGCCCGAGGAGCACGAGGAACTCGCCCTCCTCGATCTCGAGGTCGAGGTCGTCGACGGCCACGGTGGGCGGCTTGCCGTCGAAGCGCTTGGTGAGGCCTTCGATGCGTACGTGGGACACGTGCTCCCCTCCGTTCCGGTACCGGTGGGACTGGGTCGGCGGGGCCGGCGGGCCCCGGGCAGGGCACCCGTCCCGACCCGGCGACGGGAGGGACGGGCGCCCGGCAGGACTACTGGAAGAGCTGCTCGAACGTGGCGGTGAACTCGGTCAGCACCTCGGGCGTGATGGTGGAGAGGTCCTGGGTCTGGACCTGGTCGATCGTGGCGACCGAGCCCTCGACGTCGGGCAGGACCGAGGCGGCCTTGCGGGCGATCGCCTCCTGGCCGGCCGGCGTGATCATGAAGTTGGCCAGCACCTGGGCGGCGTTGGGGTGCGGGGCCTCGGCCAGGATGCCGGTCGAGAACCGGGCGCCCCAGATGGTGTCGGACAGGCCCGAGTCGACGGGCGCGCCGGCCTCCTGCTCGTCCTCGAGCACCTGGACGAACGACGCGGCCGTGATCTCGCCGGACGTGAGCGCCTGGGCCATCGGCAGCGAGCTCTCGTAGATCCGCGGCTCCTGGGCCGCCAGGTCCTCGACGAAGTCGTCGCCGAACTTCTCGGCGAGGTAGTTGTCGTAGAAGTCGACGACGGCGGCCGAGCCCGGCGCCATCACGCCGATCTGCCCGCCGGCCAGCTCGGGGTCGAGCAGGTCGTCGTAGTCCTCCAGCCCGTCGGGGTAGAGGTTGGTGTTCCAGCCGAACGTGAGGACGGCAGCCGACGAGATGAACACGCCGTTCTCGTCGACGTTCTCGTCGCGGTTGTAGTCGGGCTCGTCGAACGCGGGGCCGGTCGGCTCGGCGAAGTCGCCGGCCGCGCCGTGGGTCTGGGCCCAGTTCGTGTCGGCCTGGGCGATGATGTCGCCGACCATGTTGCCGGTCTGCATCTCGGCCTCGATCGTCTGGTGCAGCGTGGCGTCGATGTCGCGCACCACCTCGACCGAGATGCCGTACTCGTCCTCGAAGCGCTCGCCGAGGTCCTCCAGCTGGTCGAGGCCCTGGCTGGAGTAGATCGTCACGGACCCCTCCTCCTGGGCGGCCGCGACCACCCCTTCCCACGCGGCGTCGCCCGTGGGGCCCGAGTCGGTGTTCCGCTCGGCCTCGTCACCCCCGTCGTCGCCGCCCCCGCCGCACGCGGTCAGGCCCATCACGAACACCGTCACAACTGCGGCCATGCGCCGCCGCCCGAGCCGGTCGATCATGGTCTCCCCCTCCGTTGGGTCCGCCGCCGTCCGCAGGCGACCCGTTCGTTGGACGTCGACGTGTTCGGCGTCACATTCATCATGAGATTAGGCGTGACCTGCACCACTGTCAATGAGAATCCGGTGACAGGCGTCACCCTTGACGAATAAATCTCATGAGCTTTATGGTCCGGGGCGGACGAGAGGGGTCCCCGTGACCGCGCATGCCGACACCGCCCGCACCGCCGACGTGGCCACCCATGCCACCCACGCCGTCCACGTCGCCGAGGGCGACGCCGACCTCGCCGCCTGGGCCGCCGCTGCCCGGGCGTGGCTCGAGGCCCACGCCGCCCGCCGCCCGCGGGGGCCGATGGGCAGCGCCTGGGGCGAGGGCAGCGACGACGTCTCTGTCTTCCACGACCTGAGCGCCGACGAGGAGCAGGCCGTCCTCGACCGGGCGATGGCCTGGCAGGTGCTCAAGTACGACGCCGGCTACGGCGCCGTCGACTGGCCGGTGGAGGCCGGCGGCGCCGGGCTCACCCCGGCCCACCGCCAGGCCTTCGAGGACGCCGAGGCGGACTTCGTCACGCCCGGCCACCACGAGACGTTCAGCGTCACCCGCAACCTCGTGGCGCCGACGCTGCTCGCCTACGGCACCCCGGAGCAGCAGCGCGACCTCATGCCCCGGTTCCTGCGGACGACCGAGCTCTGCTGCCAGCTGTTCTCCGAGCCCGGCGCGGGGTCCGACCTCGCCGGGCTGTCGACGCGTGCGGCGCGGGACGGCGACGACTGGGTGGTCAACGGCCAGAAGACATGGAGCTCGGGCGCCCGCTTCGCGCGCTGGGGCGAGCTCATCGCCCGGACCGACGTCGACGTCCCCAAGCACGCCGGCCAGACCGCGTTCGTCATCCCCATGGACCTTCCCGGCATCACGATCGTGCCGATCCGCCAGATGAGCGGCGGGGCGTCGTTCAACGAGGTGTTCTTCGACGACGTCCGCGTGCCGGACGCGTGCCGTCTCGGCCCCATCGGCGCGGGATGGAAGGTGGCGCTGACGACGCTCGGCTTCGAGCGCTCGACCAGCGGGTCGGATCGCGGTGGCCAGTCCGTCGGCGGCTCGTGGGACCGGCTGCGGGCGCTGGCCGCCCACGTGGGCGCGACCGGCGACCCCGTGGTCCGCCAGGAGCTGGCGACGCTCTACGCCCTCGACCGCATCCGCGATTTCCTCGCGCTGCGGACGCTTGCGACCGTGCGGGGCGGCGGCACGCCCGGCCCCGAGGCGTCAGCCGGCAAGCTGTTGTGGACCCAGTGGATGACGCGGGCCGGCGACGTCGCCGCGGCCCTCCTCGGCCCCCGCATCGCCGCGGACACCGGCGAGTGGGGCACCTACGCCTGGGCCGAGCACCTCCTCGGCGCCCCCGGCTACCGCATCGCCGGCGGCTCCGACGAGGTACAGCGCACGATCATCGCCGAGCGTGTGCTGGGCCTCCCTCGGGAGCCGGACCCCAACCGGGGCAAGGCCTTCCGCGACATCCCCCGCTGACCCGCTCGTAAGTACAGCGAACTCGCATATGGACACCGACCGGTAACTTCGGCGGTCGCTGTCATTAGGCGCCAAAAATCGGTATGACTATTGCCCCTATGCGAGACGGGCAGGCCGTCGGCGCCGTTGTGGCGCCGGCACACACGGAGACCGAAGCCGATCGGGTGCCTCGCTACAGCGCGAGGCATGCCGCCTACGAAGCGACGTCCCCACCACCACTTTCAGCTGCGTACGCTCCGAGGGATGAACGCGCGGATCGTACGGAGTCCCGGGGATTCTGGGCGACGCTCCTCGAGTATTTGCCGCGGGGCAATACCCTCGACGAGACCGCTTTCCGACAGCGGCACCTGCTGCTGTGCTGGGTCCTCGGGCTCCACGTCCCCGCATTGTTCGCCTTCGGCGTGCTGCGCGGGTACGGGGCGGGGCACACGGCGCTCGAGGTCCTGTTCCCCGCCGCCTGTGTGGTCTTCGCCCGCGTGGCCCGGCAGCGGCGCGTCGCCGCGTTCTTCGTGTCGGCCGGCCTCGTCTACTGCTCGTCGGTGCTCGTGCACCTGTCGGGCGGGTCCATCGAGGCCCACTTCCACTTCTTCATCCTCGTGGGGCTCATCGGCCTCTACCAGGACTGGGTGCCGTTCGCCTTGAACGTGGCCTTCACCGTGCTCTCGCACGGGCTCGGCAGCGCCATCGCCAGCGACCTGATGTTCGGCCACGACGCCGGCCAGAACCGGCCGTGGACCTGGGCCGTGGTTCACGGCGTCGCCGTGCTGGCCGCCTGCCTCGCGGTGATCGTGTTCTGGAAGAACACCGAGACCGAGCAGGAGCGCAACGCCCGGCTCGTCGCCGACCTGGCCGAGGCCCAGGTGCGGGGCGCCCGGGCCGAGGCCGCCCAGCGCCAGGCCGTGTCCGACCTGTTCGTGAACCTGGCCCGGCGCAATCAGTCCCTGCTCGACCGGCAGCTGAACCTGATCGGTGAGCTGGAGGCGTCCGAGAAGGCGCCCGACGCCCTCGCCGACCTGTTCCAGCTGGACCACCTGGCCACCCGGATCCGGCGCAACGCCGAGTCCCTGCTCGTGCTCTCCGGCGAGGAGGCGCCCCGGCGCTGGGGCCAGCCCGTAGCGCTCGGCGAGGTCGTCCGGGCCGCGGCCGCCGAGGTCGAGGACTTCGAGCGTGTCGAGGTCCTCGTCAGCGACTACCTGGAAATCGAGGGACGGGCCGTCGCCGACCTCGCGCACCTGCTCGCCGAACTCATCGAGAACGCCACGGTGTTCTCCCCGCCATCGTCGGAGGTGCGGGTGCGCAGCCACCTGTCGCCGAGCGAGGCCTCGATGTACGTCGTCTCGATCGAGGACACGGGCATCGGCATGTCCCCCGCCGACCTGGATGCGGCGAACCGGCTGCTGGCCGAGCCGCCGGACGTCGACCTGGCCCGCTCCACGCTGGGCTTCCACGTCGTCGGGCGCCTCGCCCGCCGCTACAACCTGCGGGTCCGCCTGGCCAACACGCCCGGCGGCGGCATCACGTCGCTGGTGACGCTGCCTGACGACCTGGTCACCGAGCGCCGTTCGGCCCCGGGCTCGCCCGGCGCGCCGTCCCGCTCGGGGGCCGATACCGGCATCGGCGCGGCCGCCGGCGCCGACCGGCTCGGGCCGTCCGGCGGCCCACGGCTCGGTGGCCGGGGCGGCGACGGCCTGGCCGGCAACGGGACCGGCGGGCCCGGCAACGGGGCCGGCGCGCTCGGAGGCGGCACCGGCCCCTCCAGCTCGGGGCTCCCCCAGCGGATCCCGGGCGCCGCCGTCCCGGCGGCCGCGGCGTCGGGCCCGGCGCTCACGTCCTCCGCGGTGGCGACCCCGTCGGCCGCAGGGTCCCTCCCGCCGGCCGCCTTCGATCCGCCGGTCCCGGCCGCGCTGGCCTTGCCCGCGCCCGGGACTCCCGCGCCGGGCGCACCGGGCGACGGGGCCGCCCCCCCGGCGGCCGACGGCCGGCTCGCCGGCCCCACCCGCACGCCGGGCGCCACGCTGGCCGGCCTGGGTGGAAGGTCCACCGACCCCAGCGGCACCTTCGGGCCCACGGCCGAACCGTCGCCGTTCGACCCGTCCGACCCCGCCCTCGACCCGACCACGATGCGCATTCGCCGTCCCGGCCGCCCGGCCGAGGCCCCCGGCGCCGCGTCGGCGGACGCGACCGGCGCCGCCCCTGGCTCCGCCCCCGCGACGTTGCCCGCCCCGGTCCCGGCCCCGGCGGCGTTGCCCGCCTCGGCCCTGGCCCCGTCGGCCCCCACCACCCCGCTGGTGCCGACCGCCGCGTTCGACCAGGCCGGCGGCGCGTCGCCCGCCCCGCTCGCACTCCCGCCGGTCACGCGGGACGGGCTCGCCCGACGGGTGCCGGGAGCCGGGCTCGCCTCGCTGCGCCGGTCCGGCGCCGGGGCGATCCCGCCCGCCGCTGCCGGCGGCCCCGGCCCCGACGGCGGCCCCATCCGGGCCGCCCCTGCCCACGCCACCGATGCGGACCGCGAGCGGATGCGCTCGATGCTGTCCCGGTTCCAGGCCAGCCAGCGCGCCGGGCGCGCCGCGGCCACCGACGGTGGCTCCCCCGACAAGCCCCTGGAGGGATCGTGAGCACCCACGTTCGCGAGGACGGCGACCTCAACTGGCTCGTCAACAGCTTCGTCGACCGCATCCCCGGCGCCTCGAGCGCGGTGGTCGTCACGACCGACGGCCTGGTCCTGGCCATGTCCGAGCGCATCGCCAAGGACAGCGCCGACCAGCTCGCCGCCGTCACGTCCGGCCTGGCCAGCCTCACGGCCGGGGCCGCCCGGTGCTTCAATGCGGGCCGGGTCAGCCAGGTCATCGTCGAGATGGCGGGCGGGTTCCTGTTCGTCACGACCGTGAGCGACGGGTCCGCCCTGGCGGTCATGTGCGAACCCGAGTGCGACATCGGCCTCATCGGCTACGAGATGAGCCTGCTGGTGACCCGGATCGGCCAGGTCCTCACGCCCGCCCTCCGGACTGCGTTGACCTCCCTGCCCCCGCGATGAGCGGGACCGACGACGACGACGGCGGGCGCGTCGTCCCCGTCTACGCCCTGACCCGGGGCCGAACCCGGTCGATCGGCCGGGACCTCCCGCTGGAGACCCTGGTCACCCCCACCGAGCGGGGGCTGGCCGCGCTCGGCGGGCTGCGCTTCGAGCACGCCAGGATCGTCTTGTTGTGCCGCCGCCCGACCTCGGTGGCCGAGGTGGCCGCCGAGCTGAGCGTGCCGGTCGGCGTGGCGCGGGTCCTGGTGTCGGACCTCAACGCGTCCGGCGCGCTGGCCGTCCACCTGCCGGCGCTGAACCGCGGCGGCCGCCCCGGGCCCGACGTGCTGGAACGCCTGCTGAAGGGCCTGAGGACACGCGCATGAGCGACCCCATCCCCGTCAAGATCGTCGTGGCCGGCGGCTTCGGCGTGGGCAAGACGACGTTCGTCGGGTCCGTGTCCGAGATCACCCCGCTGACGACCGAGGCGGCGATGACCGACCTGGCCCGGGGCGTCGACGACCTGTCCGCCGTGACGTCGAAGCAGTCGACGACGGTGGCCATGGACTTCGGCCGCCGGACCATCGACGAGGAGATGATCCTCTACCTGTTCGGCACCCCCGGGCAGGACCGCTTCTGGTTCATGTGGGACGACATCTCCCGCGGCGCGGTCGGCGCCGTCGTCCTCGTGGACACCCGCCGGCTGTCCGACGGCTTCGCAGCGATCGACTTCTTCGAGGACCGCGGCGTCCCCTTCGTGGTCGCCGTCAACGCGTTCGCGGACGCCCCGATGTTCCCCGAGATGTCCCTGCGCGAGGCCCTGGCGCTCTCCCCGGGCATCCCGCTCGTCGCCTGCGACGCCCGAAACGGCAACACGGTCATCCCGGTCCTCGTCACCCTCGTCGAACACGCCCTCACCCGCGCCATGGCCGAAGCCTGACCCCCATCCCCGATCACGGGCATGTGGGGACGGTGGTGTGCCAGCGGAGGGTGTGGGTGCGGTGGTGGAGGAGCCAATTCGTGCCCAGCTCGTGCACCTCGTCCTCGTAGCGGAGGGCGCGGATCGTGAGGGTGTGGTCATGGGGGGACCAGCGGTGG
>DATFOS010000131.1:0-4505 GCA_035265325.1 Acidimicrobiales bacterium | reverse complement strand
TGGACCGTCCAGGGCTTCCCGCCCAAGGAGCCCTACCTCGGCGCGGTCGCCGGCGGGCCGTTCACGCCGTTCGGCGTCGGCTACGTGGACCTGGGCGGCGAGGTGCTGGTCGAGTCCCGCCTGATCGGGGCCCCGGGCTCGCTCCGCATCGGCCAGCCGATGCGCCTGGTCCTCGAGCCGCTGCCGGGCGACGGCGGCCTGGTCGGCTTCGCGTTCGCGGCCGACGACACGGCGGGCGGGACGGCGGACGACACCGTGGAGGGTGAGCAGTGAGCACCGAGGTCGCCATCGTCGGGATCGGCATTCACCCGTTCGGGCGGACCGACGGCGTGTCCGGCCGGGCCCAGGGCGCCCACGCCGCCCGGGAGGCCCTGCGCGACGCAGGCATCGGGTGGGAGGACGTCCAGGCCGCCTTCGGGGGCAGCGACGCCGCCGGCAACGCCGACGCCCTGGTCGCCGACCTGGGGTTGACCGGCATCGAGTTCGTGAACGTCCTCAACGGCTGCGCCACCGGCGGCAGCGCCCTGGCGATGGCCGACCGGGCCATCCGCTCGGGCGCCTACGACGTGAGCATGGCGATCGGGTTCGACAAGCACCCGCCCGGCGCCTTCAACGCCAGCCCGGCCCAGTACGGGCTGGGGGACTGGTACGGCGACGTCGGGATGATGGTCACGACGCAGTTCTTCGGCATGAAGATCCAGCGCTACCTGCACGACCACGACATGGGCCCGTCGGTGCTGTCGCTCGTGGCAGCCAAAGCCTTCCGGAACGGCGCGCTCAACCCGAACGCCTGGCGCCGCACGCCGATGTCCCCGGAGGCGATCGCGGGGTCGCCCATGCTCAGCGACCCGCTGACGAAGTACATGTTCTGCTCGCCGGCCGAGGGCGGCGTGGCGCTGGTCCTCGCCCGGGGCGACATCGCCCACCGCTACACCGACCGGCCCGTCTTCCTTCGCTCGGTCGCCATGCGGACCCGCCACTACGGCACGTTCGAGGTGTTCAGCCCCTCGCTGGCGCCGGAGCGGGTGGACGGGCCGACGGTCGTGGCTGCGGCCGCCGCGTTCGAGGCCGCCGGCATCGGCCCGTCGGAGGTCGACGTGGCCCAGGTCCAGGACACCGAGTCGGGCGCCGAGGTCATGCACATGGCCGAGACCGGGCTGTGCAAGCACGGCGAGCAGGAGGACCTCATCGGGTCCGGCGCCACGGAGATCGGCGGCTCCCTGCCGATCAACACCGACGGGGGCTGCCTGGCCAACGGCGAGCCGATCGGCGCCTCGGGCCTGCGCCAGGTGTACGAGAACGTGCTGCAGTTGCGCGGCGATGCCGGCGACCACCAGGTCCCGGGCGACCCCCGGGTGGGCTTCACGCACGTCTACGGCGCCCCGGGGATCAGCGCGTGCACGGTGCTGAGCCGATGATCCCGCCGTCGACGGCGCCCGCCGAGCCGTGGGCGGTGGAGGCCCCGCCCGAGCTGGCGCCCGTCCGCCCGGGGGAGGCGCTGCCCTGGGACCGGCTGCGCGCCTGGCTCGTCCCCGCCCTGGCCGATGCTGGGGTGGGCGTCGACGGGCCGATGGACGTCCAGCAGTTCCCGAACGGCTCGGCCAACCTCACGTACCTGTTGAGCTTCGGCCCCGCCTGGTTCGTACTGCGGCGCCCGCCCTTCGGCGAGATCGCCCCCGGCGCCCACGACATGAAGCGGGAGCACCGGGTCCTGTCCGAGCTGTGGCGGGGCTTCGACCGGGCACCCCGGGCCTACGCCTTCTGCGGCGACCACGACGTCGTAGGTAGCGACTTCGTGGTGTCCGAGTACCGGCCGGGCGAGGTCGTGTGGTCGACGCTGCCGGCCTCGCTGCGCGGGCTGCCGGACGTCGCCCGCCGCATCGGGTTCGCCACGGTCGACGCCCTGGCCGACCTCCACCTGGTCGACCCGGCCGCCGTCGGCCTGTCCGAGCTGGGCCGCCCCGCCGGCTACCTCGAGCGCCAGCTCACCGGCTGGCGAACGCGGTGGTCCCTCGTGGCCACGCCCGATATCGACACTCTCGTGTCCGGGCTCGGCGAGCGGCTGGAGTCCCTGCGGCCGCCCTCGCCGGCGCCCACGCTGCTCCACAACGACTTCAAGGTCGACAACTGCCAGTTCACGCCGGGCGCGCCCGACCGGGTGACGTCGGTCTTCGACTGGGACCAGGCCACGCTCGGCGACCCCCTCGCCGACGTCGGCATGCTGCTCAACTACTGGCCCGACCCGGCGGACACCGACGGCGATCGTCCCCTCCACGTCCCCGGCCTGGAGCGGCTGGGCCTGCCGTCGCGGGCCGAGGTCGCCGCCCGCTACGCGGACCGGACCGGCGCCGACCTCTCCGGCATCGCCTGGTACGAGGCGTTCGCCACCTGGAAGAACGCCGTCGTGACCCAGCAGCTCTACCAGCGGTGGGCCCGGGGCGAGTCGACCGACGAGCGGATGAAGCAGCGGGGCGCGTACCCGCCGATGCTGGCGGCGCGCACGGCCCGCTTGCTGCACGCCCTGGAGGCCTCGTGACCGCCGACCTCTCGGGCAAGGTCGCCCTCGTCACCGGCGGCTCGCGAGGCCTGGGGCGCGAGATGGTCCGCGCCTTCGCCGCCGCCGGCGCCGACGTCGTGATCGCCAGCCGCAAGATCGACAGCTGCGAGGAGCTGGCCACCGAGGTGACGAAGGAGACGGGCGTCCGCGCGCTGCCGGTGGCGTGCCACGTCGGCCGGTGGGACGACGTCGACGCCTTGGCCGAGCGGGCCCACGGCGAGTTCGGCCGGGTCGACGTCCTGGTCAACAACGCCGGGATGGCCCCGCTGTACCCGAGCCTCGGCGAGGTTTCGGAGGACCTGTTCGACAAGGTCGTCGGCGTGAACCTCAAGGGCCCGTTCCGCCTGAGCGCTCTGGTGGGGGAGCGGATGGCGGCCGGTGACGGCGGCGCCATCGTGAACATCAGCAGCGTGGCGGCGGTCCGCCCGAGTCCCGGGGACCTGCCGTACGCGGCGGCCAAGGCGGGCCTCAACACGCTCACGGTGGGCTTCGCCGCCGCCCTGGGCCCGTCGGTGCGGGTCAACGGCGTCATGGTCGGCCCGTTCCTGACCGACATCTCCAAGGCGTGGGACGTCGAGGGCTTCCAGGCCTGGGCGGCGGACCGCTACGCCCTCGGCCGCCTGGGCCGGCCGGCGGAGATCGTCGGCACGGTCCTCTACATGGCCACCGACGCGTCGAGCTTCACGACGGGGACCGTGCTCACCGTCGACGGTGGCGTGTCGATCTCGTCCCCGTTCCCGCCGACGTGACGGTCGGCGCACAGGAGGCGATCCGCGCCCTCCTCCACCGCTATGCGCGGGCGTGCGACGACCATGACCCGGCCGCCGTCACCGCCTGCTTCACGCCCGACGGCACCTTCACCTCGTCGGCCGGCACGTTCGCCGGCCACGAGCAGATCGCGGCCTTCTACGCCTCGGCCCTCACCGGATCGGGCCCCATGGCGCCCCCGGCCGAGTCCCTCCACCAGATGTCCAACGTCGACGTCACCCTGGTGACCCCGACCACGGCCCACACCAGCCTGGACGCCCTGGTCCACCGCTGGTCCCCCCATGACCACACCCTCACGATCCGCGCCCTCCGCTACGAGGACGAGGTGCACGAGCTGGGCACGAATTGGCTCCTCCACCACCGCACCCACACCCTCCGCTGGCACACCACCGTCCCCACATACCGGTAGTCACCTGTAGTCGGTACGACTACCCTGGCGGATGGTGGTGCAGCTCCTTGCCATCGACCTGCTCGACGAGCACGACCCCTTCGAGGTCGACGATCAGGCGGCACACCTGTTCAAGCACCCGTACCTCGGCCTCGACGACGTCCGTGACGTGTGGGCCAGCGACCCGCTCTTCTATCCGGCGAAGCCCCCCGCCCACTGGCTGATGGTGGCCGAGGTGAGCGGCGAGGTCCTCGTGGTCCCGCTGGCGCCGAGTCGCACCGGCGATCCGAGCCGGTGCCGGCCCATCGGGTGCTATCGAGCTGCTCACCATCTCGTCACCCGCTACAGGGAGGACCGATGACACAGCCCGAGACCCCCGACGAGGAGTACGAGTTCTACGCCCGCCCGGAGAACCAAGAGCCCATGGGCCCGGCACGCCGCCGTCGCCCCCGCTTGAGCACACCGGTGCCGGTGCGGCTCCCCGACGACGTCCTGGCCCAGGTCCGTCAGCGGGCCGAGGCCGACGACCGCTCCATCTCCAGTTGGATCCGCCGGGCCGTCGAGCATGAGCTCGACCGCGAGGCCGGCTGACGCGCCTCGCCCGTCCCGGCCCGGGGTCAGGCTTCGGCCATGGCGCGGGTGAGGGCGTGTTCGACGAGGGTGACGAGGACCGGGATAACCGTGTTGCCGTTGCGGGCGTCGCAGGCGACGAGCGGGATGCCCGGGGAGAGCGCCAGGGCCTCGCGCAGGGACATCTCCGGGAACATCGGGGCGTCCGCGAACGCGTTGACG